>DAIOWC010000196.1:0-12032 GCA_036758685.1 Streptosporangiaceae bacterium
AACGCCGCCACGACGCCGGCGGCGACCACCAGGCCGACCGCGATCACGACCCATTCGACGCTGAGCGCGCCGCGATCGAGCTCGCCCGATCTGACCGCGGCGAAGCGCACCTTGAGCTGCGTGAGGACGTAACGAAGAGCGATCAACATCGGGTCGTTCTGCATGGCACTGCCCTTCTGGGTTCCCTGCTGGGTCGGTTATCCGAAGGTCCGGTAGAAGTCGGGGAAGATCAGCAGCACGAGGAACCCGAAGGCGAGCATCGCGATCGGGATGGCCATCGTGGTGCTGCGCGATCCGGCCTGCGCCTTGGTCGCGGCGAGGGCTTCGGCTCGCATGGACTCCGCCCGCGCGCTGAGGGTGTCGAGGATGCGCGCGCCCTCGTTCCCGGCGATGCCGGCGATCTCGGCGAGGTCGGCGAGCTCCTGGATGCCGGTGTCGGCGGCCAGCCGCGCCAGGCCTTCCCACGGCGGACGGCTGGCCCGCCGCGCCTGTTCGAGCGCAGCCGCGATGCGCGCGAATGCCCAGCCGCCCCCGACGACGGCCGCAGCCTCCAGTGCCTCGGTGGGCGCGGCACCCGCGCCCCGCTCCAGGGCGACCAGGTCCAGGTAGCTGGTCAGCGCGTGGCGGAAGTCGCGGCGCTTCTCCGCGGCGTTCACCCTCGTGACCAGGTCCGGCGTGCAGAACAAGGCGACGGCGAGCGCGAGCGATCCGGCGACGGGAATAGTCCACGGAACGTGGTAGCCCGCCAGCACGAGTAGCCCGCTCGCCAGCGGACCCGCAATCAGGCCCGCGAGGCCCAGAGCGAACTTGCTGGCCAGCCACTCATCGGTCGGCCGGCCGAGCAGGCGCAGGTCGGCGGCGGGTACTGGCAGCCACGGAAGCGCGGCGGCCAGCGCCGCGAACCGATCGCGCAACCGGGACGGGGCGGGTCCGCGGCTCCCGGCCGGCGGCGTGGCCTCCAGCCGGCCGATCGCTGCCCGCAGGCTCGGCCGGGCCGGGACCAGCTCACCGATCAGCGACGCGGCCGCCAGCCCGATCAGCAGCCCGGCTGCCAGTATCCAGATGCTCATCGCGGCCTCACGAGATCACCCGGATCAGCCAGGTCCAGCGTGCCGGTCGCGCCCGCTGCGTCCGCTGCGTCCGGCTGCCCCGCCAGGAACCGGCCCGGCACGGGCACTGAGCCGAGGCGGTGCAGCCAGCCGAGGCCGCCCGCGTACAGGGCCACGACCAGGGCCATCACGACCTCGCCGGGCGCGGTGCCGTACGGCGCCGAGTAGGACCGGTTCAGCAGCGCGAAGATGGCGAAGCCGACGACGAACGCCGCCAGCCACTTGACCGTGGTGCGATGCTGCGCGCGCTCGGCCTCGATCTCGCGTCGCGCGGCGACGTCGCGCCCGAGCATCGCTGCCAGCGAGCTGAGCACGTCGCGCACGGCGCCGCCGCGGCGGCCGGTGGCGATGATCAGTGCCGCCGCGATCCGGTCGCCGGCCGGGTCATTGATCTCGGCGGCGAACGCGCGCAGCGCCGCCTCGGCGCCGCCGCGAGCCGCCAGCCGCCGCGCGAGTCCGGCCACCGCCGGCCTGACCGCGGCGGGCGCCGATCGCGCCGACGACTCCAGCGCCTCTTCCAGGCCGCGGCTGGCGGTCAGCATGTCCGATACCCGCCGGATCCACTGCTCGAGGCCTTCCAGCACCTCGACCCGCTGACGCGCCGCGCGCGTGGACATGATGCGCGGCAGGAACATGACCGAGCCCGCCGTAGCGATCGCTGCGACCGGCCACCGGCTGATGGCGAGCATGAGCAGCCCGGCGGCCAGCGCGAGGATGAGCCGCCGCCCCGTCGCCACGTCCGGCCGCCAGCTCGCGCGGACGGGCGTGCCGGGGGCCGGAGCGCGCCGGGTCAGCTCCAGGACGAGCAGCAGAACGCCCGCCACGACCATGCCGCCGGCCAGGCCGGCCACGACCGTCATCTCGCCCAGCCCTCGGGCGGCAGCTGCAGCGCGCGCAGCTGCTGGGCCTCATGCAGCGGAGTCCGGTACTGGTCAAGCACGCTGGCGTCGAACCCGGCCGAAGTCAGCCGGGCGAGCATCGCCGGGGACGGTGTGTGCGCCGGACGGGCCCGGCCGGTACGCACGTCCGGCAGGAACAGGCGGTTCACTGCGGGACGCTCGGTGTCTCCGGGCGGCATTACCTCAAGGATCTCGGTCACGAAGCGGACCGTCCGGGATCCGTCGTACCCCCGCCGCACGTGCACGATCAGGTCGACGGCCATGCCGACCAGGATGTGAATGGCCCGCTCGGCCAGGGCCAGGCCGCCGCGCAGGCCGAGGATCAGGATGCGGTCGAACGCCTCGGTAGGAGAGTTCGCGTGCAGCGTGCACATCGAGCCGTCCTGGCCGGAGTTCATCGCCTCGAGCATCGGCATGATCTCGCCGCGCCTGACCTCGCCGACGATGATGCGCCGCGGGTTGTGGCGCAGCGCGTGCGCGATCAGGTCGTGCAGCGTGATCTCGCCGACGCCCTCGGAGTTCGGCTCGCGCGCCTCGAACGCGATGACGTCCGGATGCTGGCGGATCTCGTGCAGCAGCAGCTCGTACTCCGACTCCAGGGTAGCGATCCGCTCCTCGGGCGGGATCTCGCTGGCCAGCGCCCGCAGCAGGGTGGTCTTCCCCGCGTTGACGCCTCCGGTGACGATGATGTTGCAGCGACTGCGCACGGCTGCGGACAGGAACGACGCGAGCGCGGGGTCAACGCTGCCCAGCTGCACGAGCCGGCCCAGGCTGATGTCAGTGAGCCCGTGGCGCCGCAGCGACACGCAGGGCCGCGGGGTCACCGACATGGTCGCGGTCATCCGGGCGCTGCCGGTCAGGGCGACGTTCACCAGCGGCGCGGCAGCCGAGAAGTCCCTGGCCGTCTGACCGCCGCGGGTGGCCCAGTTCCTGATCATCGAGATCAGCGCCTCGTCGCTGGCCGCGACCGGCGGCCCGGCCACCCGCTCGCCGGTCGCGTACGTGACCCAGACCTCGTCGCTCCCGTTGACGTCGACGTTCTCCACCTGCGGGTCGCGCAGGTAGGCCGAGAGCGGCCCCATGCCGTACCGCTGGTCGTGTACAGCGCTCGCCAGCTGATCGAGCTGCCCGCCCGCAGACGCCGGCAGCAGGCCGGACCTGACCTGAGCTTCCAGCCAGCGCCGCGCCGTCTCCCTGATGACCGGCATGACCTCCGCCGCGCTGGCGCCGTCGGTCAGCTGCGCGGTGATCAGCGCGGTGATCTGGCCGACACCCTCGATGAGCTGAGGATCGGTGAGCCCGCCCGGCGCCTGCGGCCCCGCCGGCCCTGCAGGGGCGAGGGGGCCGGCGGGGGGCAGGTGCCCTGCGGGGGGCAGGGGTCCTGACGATGGCAGGGGTCCTGAGGATGGCACAGCTCCGGCCGAGTGACGTCCGCCGTTGACCGGCGCGGCCGCGGGCGTGCTCGCGCCGAGCTGTCCGCTTGCCTCCGCCGGTGGTGCCGGCGGCCACTGCAGGCTCACTGCCAGCCGCCCGCGTGCGCCACTGCCTCGGCAGCTTCGAGTGCGTATCTAGGCATCTGCTCCGGCTCGGGTCCGGCGGCCGCGGGAGCAGAACCGGAGACCGCGGAGTTCCTGCGTAGCGCCTGGCTAGCCGACTTCGCGGCGGTCATCAGCGGGGTCATCTCGAACCGCCGCCGCCGGGCGTGGCCGTCCGACAGCACGGCGGCGGACTGGGCGTCGGCGGGCAGGACCGCCGCTACCGGCACGCCGAGCGTCGCCGCGATCTCGCCTGGCTGGTGGGTTCCGGGCCCGGTCATCAGCAGCACAACCGGCGGAGTTCCGCCCAGTAGCTGCGCGAGCATCTCGATTCGGGGCCGCGCCGCCCAGGTCTGGCGCAGCGTGGGCCGCAGCACGAGGGCGATGAGGCTGGCAGCGGACAGCACCGCGAGGGGCTGCCCGCTGCCAGCGTCGAGCCGGCCGCAGTCGGCGATCACGTCGCACTCCTGTGCCGCGAACGTGGCCGCGACCGCCGGCCACGCCGGCTCCAGCCCGGCAGCCTGCCGGGGGTCGGTGAGGCCGGGCAGCACCATGCGCGTGCGCTCGGCATCAAGGGGGATCAGCTGCGAGGACAGCGCGGCGGCGGCCGCACGGGGACTTACGCCGGCCGCGATCGCGTGCTCCATCAGGCCGACGCCGCCGGGGATGTGCCCGGCCAGCGCGCCGGCGAGTACGTCGCCGCCGCCCGGGTCGCATTCCGCGACGATGACCGGGGCAGGCCAGGTCAGCGCCAGCGCGAGGGCCGCGGTCGTCACGCCGGGCGCGCCGCCCGCTGACACCAGCGCGTAGAGGGAGCCCACGGTCAGCCACCCCGCCTGGTCACGATGAGCGCGAACTGGCCAGTCGATGCCTGCTCGGCCACCGACGGGCCGGCCGAGGAGGTGACCAGCACATCGACGACATTGAAGCCCTCCTGGTCGGTCACCCCGCTGACTGCCTCGACCAGGCCGGTGACCGGCGCGGGCAACGGCGGCGCACCCGACGCCGAGCTTCCGGCCTCGCCCTGGTCGCCGGGCGTCGCCACGATCAGGACGTGATCACCTGGCGCCAGGCCGCTGGCAGGCAGGCTCTGCGGCTTGATCGGCAGGGCAACAAGGACCTGCCCGGCCGCGGGGGTCTGAGCGCCGGTGAGCTCAGCGGGCGCAAGCAGCGTGCCGGATCGCAGCGTGACGGCGGCGGTCTGCCCGATTACCTGCGCGAGCTGCGAGCCGGGGATCACGTGCACGCCCGCGGGCACCGTGACGTCGGCCGTGCCGACATCCCCGGCCGTGAGCACGGCGAAGGCGGGCACCGGCTCCGTGATGATCACGACCGGCACGCGGTGATCGGCCTGGCGGTAGGCGGTCGCGCTGATGAGCACCCCCGCCCCGGCGAGGGCGACAGCGAGCGCCATCATCGCCGGCCTGCGCCGGCGCGGGAGACGGCGCAGCTGGGTGGCCACCGGGGCACTGCCATTGGCCGGGACATCGGTCGCCGGGAAGTAGGCAGTGCCGATCGGGGCTGATGACGGCCGGCTCATGGATTGCTCACCAGGGCCTCTCCCTGCGCGACGGGCAGTGCGAACGAGAACGTGATCGGGAGCCCGGCGTTCAGCACGCCGCCGGCCCCGCCTGATCCGGTCCAGGTGACGCGCCAGGTAACGACGACCGATGCCTGATAGGCGTGGCCAGGCTGGCTGACTGACGGCTGCTGATACACGTAGGAGCAGGCTGTGTGCTGCTTCGACGGCGCGACTGCCGGGCTGTACGCGGTGCCCGGCCCGGCGCAGGTCACTGCGCCAAGCCCGCCGCCTGGCTGGAACGACAGTCCGGCTGGCGCCGCGGTCGCGGTCGCCCAGACCGGCCCGGCGGTGACCGTCACGCTGCGCGGGTGCCACTCTGCCGCCGGGACCCAGAACCACTCGGGCAGGCCGACCAGACCCTCCTTGCCCCGCGGGGGCGCAGTGGCGGGCAGCAGCGTCGGGATCTGCAGTTCGCTCAGCGCCTGCTGGAGAAGCTGCTGCGGGGTAATCTGCGGCGCGCCGGTGGCAACGTTGACCAGCACCGCCTGCAGCCCGTTGCCGGTCCGGCCCTGACAGCGCATGAACGCCCAGGCCTCGCCCTTGGGCGGCGGCCAGGTCAGGCCGAGCTGCTTGGCCGTGGCTTCGGGAATCGGGACGAATTCGCAGCTGAGCGCGACCTTGACGGGTCCGCCCGGACCGCCGGGGCCGCCAGGGCCGCCCCCGCTGTATCCGCACTGCACCGTGATCCAGGTACCGCCAAGGTCAACGGTGCACTGGCCGCCACCGGTGCCGCCCGCGACCGCGATCGGCGCGGGCCCGGCAAGGGCCGTCGCCGCCACCACTGCGCTGGTCAGGACGATGCCGGCCAGGGCCAGCCTCAGGGCGCGCATGGCACGTCCTCGATCGTCTGCACCCACACCATCCAGTGGCCGCGGACGAGGTTCAGCCGGGTGACGAGATTGTCTTCGGTATTGCCGAGCGAGCCGGGAACGATCTCGCCGGTGCTGGCGTACTCCAGCCCGGACTGACTGGTGTTATCACAGTCGTGCACCCACGCGGCCGTGCCCGAGATCCGGACGCCGATGATGTGCTGGACCGCCTGGCCGTAGCTGATCTCGTTCTTGGCCCACGCCTGGCTGAAGGCGCCGGTCGCGTTCCGGATTGTCGCGGCGTCCAGGAACGGGCTGAGCAGCTCCTTCACCCGCCCGGGGCTGCGCGAGCTGAATGCCGCCTGCATGGCCGCGGTGTAGCCGGTGTAGGCGGCGACCACCTGCTGCCGCGGCGTGGCCGGCTGATTGGCGGTCACGACGGCGGCCTTGGCGGCATGGGGCTTGGCGGGCAGGTGGACCCGGGCGGCAGGGCTGCCGCAGGCGGCCAGTGAGGTCAGGCAGGCCGCCGCGACAACCGCTACGCCCGAGGACAACGGAACGTTCCGTATCCGGGTAACCGACGTCATGAGTAAACTCCGCGCTCCGACTGAGATGGCATGGTGCGGTGCGCGCCTTTTTGGCGTGCATGTCAGCCGTCAGCAATGTAGGAGGGCGGCGTGAGCGGATCGTTAGCTGAGCGTTAGCGCCCAGGTCAGCGGCCCAGTGACACCGGATCGCCCAGGAGCGCTGCCCCGGCGTGCGCGGCGTCGGGTCCGGGCGGAGCCTGGCCGAGCGCGAAGGCGTTGACGAGCGGCGCGATCTGGTAGTCGCCGGTGTCCGGATCCTGGCGCAGCATGCCGGCGTCGGCCAGCGTCATTCCGGCGCGCTCGGACCCGGCTGTCGGCGCCGGCATCAGCCAGTCAGGGACGGCCGGCAGCTGCATGCGCGCGAGCATCCAGAGCACCTCGCGCTCCGTGAGCTCCAGCGCCCGCCACGCCCGCTCGAGGCGGTCGCGAACCGACAGGTCGCCGATCGCGAGCTCGGCCGGCAGGGCGCCGGGCTCGGCCAGGGCCGCAGCCAGATCCGCTGGCCGCAGGGCCGGACTAGCCGCGAGCCGGGCCCCGGCGACGCGCAGTGCGAGCGGAAGCCCGGCGCAGGCGGCGGCGATCGCAGCCGTGGCAGCCGGGTCGGCGGGCAGCCGTTCGTCAGCGACGATCTTGCTGAGCATGGTGATGGACTCGAGCGGGCTGAGCGGCCCGACCTCGATGCAGCGCGCGCCCTCCAGGTCGGCGAGCCGGTAGCTGCTCGTCACCAGCACGGCCGATCCGTGCGTGCCGGGCAGCAGCGGGCGCACCTGGGCCGCCGCGGCAGCATCGTCGGCGACCACCAGGACCCGCCGGCCGGCGAGCATCGACCGGTACAGCGCCGCGCGCTCGGCCATCGCTGTCGGCATGCTCGCCGACGGCACGCCGATGGACCGCAGCAGTTCGCCGAGGATCTCGATCGGCTCGCGCCGCGCCTGCCGCCCGCCGAGGTCGACATAGAGCTGCCCGTCGGAGAATGACCCGGCGGCCAGGTGAGCGGCGCGCACTGCCAGCGCGGTCTTGCCGACTCCGGGCGGCCCGGTAAGGACGGTGATTTCCATGCCCTGACCTGGCATCCGGCGGGCCAGCGCTTCGATCTCGGCTACCCGCCCGGTGAAGTCGGGCGGCGGCGCAGGCAACTGCAGCAGTGGCGTCCAGACCGACGGCGAGCCATTACCGCTTGCCGTCAGCGCCCGCGGCCGGAACTGCAGGGCCGGGCTGTCATTGAGCAGCATCCGGAGCATCTCGCGGGCCTCGGGACCGGGATCCTGGCCGAATTCGCGCGTCGTCAGATCGCGCAGCCTGCTGTAGGCGTCCAGGGCGGCGGCCTTGTTCCCGCACCGGTAGAGCGCCAGCATCAGCTGCACGTGCGGATGCTCGGGCAGCGGGTCGGCGGCGATGACCGCACGGATCTGGCTGAGCAGATCGTGATGGTGCCCGAGCGCGAGCCGCGCGTCCGCGAGCCATTCCCTGGCTTCGCGCCGCTGCTCCTGCAGGACGATCGCGGCCGCCCGCATGAGCGGCGTGTCCGGCACGTCCGCCAGGGGCGGGTCGCGCCACAGCCGGCACGCCTGCGCCAGCAGCCTGGCCGCGCCCTCGGTGTTGCCGGCATCCAGCGCCGACCGGCCGCGGAGCAGAAGCGCCCGGAACGTGTCGGCGTCCAGTTCGCCCGGTCCGACGCCGATCTGGTAGCCCGACGGATGGGTGGTGATGCGGTCGTGCCCGGCCAGTGCTCGGCGCAGGTCGCGCATCCGCACCCGGAGCGCGGTGTCGGCGTCGCCGGGAGGGCTGTCACCCCACAGGGCTTCAATCAGGAGTGTCTTCGTGGCGGGCTGCCCGGTATAGAAGAGCAGCACCGCGAGCGTTGCGCGCTGCGACGGGCGTGTCAGCGAAATCGCGGACCCGTCGTCGGCTTCGGCTACTAATGGCCCGAGGATGCCGAATCGCATCGCCGCTCCCGAAACTACCCACAAGAGTCAAGTCATCGCACAGCGTGCAGTCACACTAACTCGGTGCGAGAAGCTTCATACAGGTAACGGGATACTTGGATGCTTGCAGCACGCACTTGCGGATCCGATCGTGCGTGCTCCACGCTGCCGGCCGGCTGTCCCGGTGAGGGCCAGGTCTGCCGACCGGCAGGTCGTTCCTACCTCTGCAGGAGCACCACTGCTCCTGCGCCGATCACTACGAGGATGGCGATTGCGATCAAGGCAAGCACCAGTCGGAGTATGACCCGCCAGAACGCGACGAGCGCGATGGCGACTATCACGATGATGGTCTTGGCTGACTCCACTCCTGGCGCAATTGCCTGTCCGATGATGTGCATCTCCGGCTCCTGACTGGCCGATGCCGTCCAGGAGGGCTGCGCGAGAATCTACAGCCGGGTGAACCAATGGTTGCAATCGGTCACCAGGCCGGTAACATGATCCTCATCGCTGACCCTCCTGTCCTGGGCTGGGTTTGGTGTATTGGCGCGGTCGATGCGGCGAACATCGGCCGCGCTGTATGTTCTGGGCCCGGTACCGCGGGCGCGGTGCAGCGCAGGTCAGCGCTGCGATTTAGCGCAGTTTCTTAGGTGGGAACCAGACGCGCCTCCCCTCCGTCCGCCGCGACCTTCGCGGCGACGATCTATCCGAGGCGGGCCCCTGCCGCCTCGCCGGCTCACTCAGCGAGCGAGTCTTTTGGGAAACTCTCTGGTGCTTCCATGGTGACTTTGGCACGTGCCATTGGCAAGTGCCATTTCTCGCAATAGAGTGCAGCATCGGACCGAAAATGAGTCCCGTGGTGTGCGGAACGCTCACAGGGAGGGGCGTGACGGACGTTGCCAGGATCCGGCAGTCCCACGGCGAGCCGCCTCGAACTTGGCACCCTGCTCCGGAACCTTCGAACCGGGCGAGGCTGGACGGTTCAGCAAGTAGCTGAACTGCTCGACTTCTCGCCCAGCAAGGTAAGCCGCCTGGAGACCGGGCATCGCGGAGCGAGCGCCCGCGACATCCGCGACCTGTGTGATCTGTATGAAGTCGAAGCCGTGCTGCGCCAGCGCCTGAACGACCTCGCCGCGGAAGGCAAACAGCGGACTTTGTGGCAGCCGCTCAAGCTGCCCTACTTGAGATACACCGACTTGGAATCGAGTGCCATTTCGATTCAGGATTACGCACTTACTTTGGTGCCTGGTCTGCTGCAGACAACCGACTACGCGCGGGAGGTCGTTCGAGCTGCCGTGCCTCACTGGCCGCCCGACGTTGTTGAGCAGCGGGTCGAGGGTCGCCTCATACGACAGCAAATGCTGCGGGCTGAGAACTCGCCGAAATTCGAAGCAGTAGTCGACGAGACGGTGCTTCGGCGCGTCGTCGGAGGCGCCCCGGTCATGCGAGCGCAGATGGAGCTGTTGCTGGAGGCTTCCCGGCTAGCCACCGTCGACTTGCGGGTGATCAGTCTTAGCGCCGGTCCGCTGCCTGCTGGCAACAACAAGTTCATCATTCTCAGGTTCGCAACGCCCGAGGTTCCGGCTGTGGTGTTCGTCGAGGGACTCACCGGCGACCTGTACCTGGACGACACCAAGGACGTCACGCTCTACAGCCAGGCCTTCACGACGGCCATGGACATGGCCATGACTGCCGACGCAACACGCGACCTTATCGGCGCAATGATCCGACGTTACGAGTCATAGGACGGCTCACGGCTGGGTAGGCCAGACCAGGAAGGGTCTGGACAAACTCGGCGGTGGCGTTTCATGGTTGATACTCGAGCAGCAACTCGACCGCAACGGGCGGTGGCAATGGTGTGGCGCAGGGCGAGCGTGTGCGCTAGCGGCGAGTGCGTCGAGGTCGCGCAGTCAGGCGACGAGGTCCTGGTGCGCAACTCCCGCGAGGTCGATCTGATTCTGCGGTTCGGCGCCAAGGAATGGCGGACGTTCGTCGCGGGCGTCAGGTCTGGCGAATTCGACGATCTGCTGTAGCCAGCCAATCCGTCCGGATCGAGGAGCTATATCGGCAGGTCAACCCCTTGTGGCCGGTGCTGACTTCGGCGGCCCGACAAGCGGCGAAACCCTCATTGCGCTCGCCCTCAACTCGGCCGGCGCTGCAATCTGAGGTTCCATTTCTCCTACGCTTATTCCTGCATGTTCCTGAGCGATAAAGCTTGGGAGCAACCGCGGGACGACCGCACGTCCGATCGTGTACGGTCACCCTTCAGGTCGGGGATCGTATGGCTCGCGTTGTGTCAGCAGGCATACACCTGAACGCACGATCTGTGGCTCAAGACGGAACGCGGTGGCTAGTTACTCAACCTGACGTCGCACCGGTTTGGCGAGGACCGGACGGTCGCTGTATGGCCTTATATAGCGCGGAAGGGCTGACGGGCGTGGGAGACAGTAGCGTGCGCCGTCTCATGCAAGATGCCGCTGTGGCGCTTGCCGCAGGTCTGGTCTGCGGTCTCATTGCGGCGCTGGCCAGTGCTCACGTGGTGCTTGCATCCTGCATTGGCATTGCGGCTTGCATCGCTGGCGTCTTCGGCCTGCAGTTTGTCAGCCGTCGCGGACGTCGCGCTCTGATGGCCGGCCTGATCAGCCATCGCTGGCTGGTCTGGCGGGGCCATCTGCTCCTGACGGCCAAGGTCCAGGTCAGGAACAGGTCCAAGGGTGACGTTCAGATAGACACATCGTTCACGTATACGCCGAGCGGAAGAGCTGAGACGCTGCAGCTCAGTTCTGATGATGAGCTTGCCTTCAAGGAACTGGTGGAATCTGAGCTGTACTTCCCGCCGCTGAGCGGATTCAGATCAGTGCCCGCACGCAGTCCGATCTCGGGCTGGCACCTGGCGCTCGTCCCTCGCGATCCGGCTGGTGGCACACCGCCGTGCAAGATCATCATTCAGGACGTCATTGGAAATCGGTATGAAATCTGCGTAGACGAGCAAAAGCCTCATACGTTTGCCTAACGACTTGCGGCCAAGAATTTACCCTTGCAGCGCGAGTGGCGAGTCCGAGACTGGTCAAGATCGCTGGGTGTAGCGTAAACGGGTTCAGTCCGTTGGTTGGAAGTGAACAATCCGCTTATTTGATGATTTACCTGACTCCTAATGCCCGGAAGGCCGGAAATGACATCTGCCGGAGCGCAGCCGCTGGCGCAGACCGCGGCATGGCGCAAAGCTAGCTTCTGCCAGTCAGGAGAGTGCGCTGAGGTTGCGCACGAAGACGGGGAAATCCTGCTCAGGAGCTCGCGTGAACCCGGCGTAGTCATCCGGCTGACCGCCGCCGAGTGGAAGGCTTTCTTCCTCGGCGTGCAAGCCCACGAGTTCGATCACCTGGGCTGACCGGTAATAACTCACCTCCATGATCACCTGATGTGATCGTGGATTGGACTAGTCACGGTCCCGTCTCGGGTGGGGCGCGCGTCTGGGCGGAGCCTCGTCGGGCAGGGTGGGTATGAATGACCAACCCGCGTCCATCATGAAGGAGCCTGCTGTGTCCGCAATACCCGAGATCATGCTGAACGACGGCCGGATGATCCCGCA
>DAIOWC010000197.1:0-11958 GCA_036758685.1 Streptosporangiaceae bacterium
CGGAAGTACTGCGTCATCGTGCACGGGATCTGCCAGGCGTAGCGGTCGAGCCCGCGCGCAACGGCGAGATCCGTGGCGGCGGCGAGTATCTGGTGCTCGGCCTCGAACCAGGCCAGGGCCTCGCGGCTGTTGTCCGGATACTCCGGCCGGACGTCTCCGTCGGTCAGCGGGCCGAGGTCCGGCAGCGGCAGGCCGGGTCCGAAAATAAGTGCCCCGGCCTTCGTCGCGGTGTAGAGGTAGTGGTCGAGCATCCGGATGATCGCGGAGCGCTGCTCGGCCGGGGGCTCGAGCTCAGCCGCCTGCTCGGCGGCGAAGACTCGGAGCAGGTCATGAAACGCGTACCGGCCGTGTGCCTGGGCAGTGATCAGGCTGGCGTCGGCCAGCTCGGCCAGCAGTTCCAGCGCCTGCGGCCGGGTGATGCCGGCGAGGCTGGCGGCCGCTGGCACGCTGATGGTCGGCCCTGGATGGAGGCCGAGCAGGCGGAACATGCGGGCCGCGCCGGCCCCGATCTGCGCGGTCGACCAGGAGAACACCGACCGCAGGTTCGTCGCGGCATCGCCGACGTCGAGCGCGTCGAGGCGGCCATGTTGCCCGCGCAATTCCGCGGCAAACGCCGCCAGCGGCAGCGCCGGATTCGTCACCGCCCTGGCCGCGGTGATCGCGAGGGCCAGCGGGAGCCGCGCGCACAGCTCGATGATCTCGGCGACAGCCTCCGGCTCGGCGGCGACGCGGTGCTCGCCCAGCCGGGCCGCGAGCATCGCCTCGGCCTCGGCGTGGCTGGCGAGCCCGAGCGGGAGGTTGACGGCGCCGACTGACGCGCTCAGCTCGGTCAGCGCCGACCGGCTGGTGATCAGGAGCAGGCAGCCGTCGGAGGCTGGGAGCAGCGGGCGGACCTGGGCGGCATCCCTGGCGTTGTCGACGACGATCAGCATCCTGCGGCCGGCGAGGGCGGACTCGTAAAGCTTGGTCTGCGCGTCGAGTTCGTCGGGGATGTCCGCGGCCGCGATGCCGAGGGCCTGGAGCAAGCCGCGCAAGGCCTCAGCCGGTGACATCGGGCTGTTGCTCGGGTCATAGCCGCGGAGATTGACGTGCATCTGCCCGTCGGGGAACTGGTCGGCGACCCGGTGGGCCCAGTGCACCGCCAGGGTTGTCTTGCCCACCCCGCCCGAGCCTGCGATCGCCGTGATCATGACCGTGCCCCGCCGCGGGAGCTGCTCGAGCAGTCCGTTGAGCCGTGCCAGCTCGGCCTCGCGGCCGGCGAAGTGACGGACGGCCGCCGGGAGCTGGCGCGGGATCGTCGTCGGCGCCCCGTGCGCCTGCCGGGGCTCCACTATCGGCGCCGCTGGCGGCGGCGCTGGCATGGCAGGCGCGAGCGCCGGGTCGGCTCGCAGGATGCGCTGATGCAGGTCCTGAAGCTCGGGCCCTGGATCGACGGCGAGTTCGCTGCGCAGGACTTGCCGGCCTTCCTGGTAGCGGGCGAGCGCCTCGGCCTGCCGGCCCGACTGGTAGAGAGCGAGCATCAGCAGCCCGCGCAGCCGTTCCCGCAACGGATGCTGGTCCACTAGGGCGCCAAGCTCGACCGTCAGCTCGGTGTGCCGGCCGGCGGCAAGGCCCGCGTCCGCGCACTCCTCGAGGACCGTCAGGCGCTGCGCGTCGAGGAGGTCGGCCTGGGCCGCCAGCTGATCGGAGATCCTGGCCACATCGGCCAGCGGCTGGCCGCGCCAGAGGCCGAGCGCACGGCGGAAGGCGTCGGCGGCGGCGGCCGGGTTTCCGGCTGTGGCCGCGCTCCGGCCGTCGGCGACAAAGGCTGAGAAGACTGCCAGGTCGAGCTCGTCAGAGTTCAGCTGCAGCTGGTAGCCGGGCTGCCTGGTCGTCAGGCGAGCCTGCGCGCGGTCGGGCTCCATCGACTTCAGTCGGGCGCGCAGCTGGGACACGTGCGCGTGCAGGTTGCGCTCGCGCGGCCGGGACGGCGGCTCCTGCCACAGGCCGTCGATGAGGACCGGGATGGGGACGACCTTATTTGCGGACAACGCCAGCAGGGCGAGCAGCGCTCGCAGCCGCGGCTGAGTGATCACCACGGACTGGCCGGAGATCGATACCTGGACCGGACCAAGCAGGCTGACCAGCAGCCCGTCAGTCTCAGTCTCCATGTTCGTAGCGTATAGATCAGGTCTGTCGTGATTGTCGCGGCAGTGATTAAAGGACACGTCATGAGCTGTAGATGGTGACTATTTCGATGAAGTTGCCGGCGCGTCGAGGCCGAGCAACCGCGCGGCGTTACGGGCGAAGATCAGGTGACGGTCGCCGGGGGAGAGGCCGAGCTGGCTGACGATCCTGGTCTGCTCGTCGTAGTAGACCTTCACCAGCCCGCGGGGAAAGTGAGCGGAGTCCGAGCCGAACAGGACGCGCTCCGGCCCGATCGTCTCCAGGAACTTGCGGAACAGGTCCGCAAGCGTCAGCGGGTACGGCATCCAGCGGATCCACTCGTTGTTGCCCGAGCTGTCCACGCACACGTTGCGGCAGGCCCAGGCGAGCTGGAGCAGGTCACCGGGATATCCGCAGCCGAAATGCGGGACCACGAACGTGGTGTACGGGAACGCCTTGGCGACGTCGTGCAGACGCAGCGGACTGATGTTGACGTGCGCGCCGGTGCCTCCGCCGCCGTCCAGGGTGCCGAAGTGCACGAGGACAGGGATCTCCAGGTCCTCGGCCGCCTGCCAGACCGGCAGCAGAGCGTCGTCATCGATCGCCCCCGCCAGCGCCGGCGCGATGACCTTGTAGCCGCGCAGGCCGTCCTCGGTAATGGCGCGGCGCAGTTCATCGGCGGCGCCCGGCGAGAACGGGTCGTGGTGCGCGAACCCGTACATCCGCGGATAGCCGGCGATGGCCCCGGCCAGAGCCTTGTTGCCGCCGCCGGTCATGAACGCCACCGCCTCGAGCCCGGCGGTCTCGATCTCCGCCGACCAGCGCCCCGCCTGGATGTCCGGCGCAGGCTCGCTTTCTTCCGGATACGGGAACGAGTAGTGGTCCCACCACTGCTCCTGATACCAGCGCCAGTCTTGCCTGAGCCTGGCCAGCTTGCGCTCGCCGTGCTGCCAGCGGTAGGCCTCCTCGACCGGCTGCGGCGCGGGGTCGGGGACCGGGAAGTGGCAGTGAAAGTCGACGATGGGGAAACCCCAGGCACTATCACGCATGTGCCTGCCCTCCGGCCGGCAGCAGGCCGGCTTCGGCCAGCACGCCGGCCTGGTCGTGACTGACGCGACCGCCGACCACGGTAGCCAGCACCTCGACCTCGGAGATCTTCTCCGGCCGGGCGGTCACCGGGTCGTCTGCCAGGAGGACGAAGTCGGCTGCCATCCGCGGCGCGAGCCTGCCGCGATGCTGCTCGGCCCTGGCCGCACGGGCCGAGCCGACCGTGTAGGCGGCCAGCGCGTCGGCGGCGCTCGTGCGCTCCAGCGGACCGTGCACGGTGCCGCTCTCTGACACTCGCAGCACCATTGCCTGCATGCCGCGCAGCGGGGAGCCGGGCGCGACCGGCCGGTCGGAACTGCCCGCGACGGGGATCCCGGCATCGAGCAGGCTCTGAACTCGGAACGCCTCACCGAGCCGCTCGGGCCCGACGACTTCGGAGATCAGGTCGCCGAACTCGCCCACGAGGATCGGCTGGGTGACCACGGTGATGCCGGCAGTCTTCAGCCGGCCGATCTGATCGGGCCGGATCAGCGCTCCGTGCTCGATGCGGTGCCGCGGCTCGGCAACCTGGACCGGCATCGGCCCGCTCGCCCTGGCCTCGGCGAGCGCGCCGAGGACAAGGTCGACGGCGTGGTCACCCATGGCGTGCGCGGCGACCTGCCAGCCCGCCCGGTGGGCGGCGATGATGTCCCGCCGCAGCAGCTCAGGGTCGTTGTCCCAGTCGGGCTGGCCGTCCGCGCCCTCGGCGCCCAGCCCGTCGACCCAGACCTTCATCGCGCCGAGGCCGAGCCACTCGTCGCCGAATCCCGTGTGCATCCCGAGGTCGAGGCCTCGCTCGATCGCGTCGTCCCGGTGCGCGGCCAGCTCGTGCATCAGCTCGTTGTGCACCATGAGCTGGGCTCGGGCGCGCAGGCCGCCGCTGGCCCTGGCCAGCTGATAGGCGGCGATCTCCACGGGGCTGTGATCCAGGCCAGGGCAGCCGATGCCGGCGTCGGTGAAGCTGGTGATCCCCTCGGCTGCGTACGCGGCGGTGGCGGCCTCGATTGCGCGGGCGAGCCGCTCCGCCGAGGACGGGCCGACGTAGTCCTTGACCAGGTCCATCGCGGCCTCTTCGAGAAGGCCGTTGGGCCGTCCGGCCGCATCGGCCCCGATCCTTCCCCGTTCCGGTCTCGTATCGGAGCTGATCCCGACGGTGGTAAGGACGGCGCTGCTGACCACGCACTGGTGGCCGGTGAAATGGGTCAGCCACACCGGGCGGCCACCGCCGGCGCGATCGAGCTCGTCGCGGGTCAGGTGCTCGCCGAGCGGCAGGCCGGCGCCGTAGCCGGTGCCGATGACCCAGTCCTGCGGGCCCAGGCGCTGGGCGTACTCGGCCACCGCGTGCAGAGTCGCGGCCGCCCCCTTGACCGCGGTCAGGTCGAGCAAAACCAGGCCGAGTCCGTAGCTGGTGGTGTGGCAGTGAGCGTCGTGGAAGCCCGGAACCATCACGGCGTCGTCGGCGTCGACTGTTGCCCTGGCTGGCAGGCCGAGCACGTCCGCGTCGAGCCCGACGACCAGCCCGTTCCAGATGCCGATGGCCGTTGCCGCCGGGCGCGCGGGGTCGACCGTGCGGATCCTGGCCCCCCGAATCAGCAGGTCAAGCACAGGGTCAAGGGTGCCACTTCGATCGCGGGGTCGTGGCCGCGCCGCGCTGGTTTAGCTGACTCGGCCGGCGGGCGCGTGCCATCGGCGCTCGTAGTGGCTGGCCGTGGGCGGCGGACCCGGGAGCCGTCTGCGTGACTCTGGCGGCGCGGCGCGCAGGCCGTCGATCGCGAGCTCCGTCAGCCGCTGCCTGATCACTGCGTCCTCGGCGGCCGGGGCGGCGGGACCCGACCGGCCCAGTGTCTCGATCAGCCAGGCGATGTCCAGCGCGGTGACGTCGTCACGCAGCGCGCCAGCCTGCCGGGCCCGCCCGACCAGGCGCCCCAGCAGGGTACGGCTGCGCTTGCTCAGCTCCCACATGCCGGGTGTCGTATCGATCGACCCGGCGAGTGCGCCCAGTGTCCCGGTGCCGCGGTTGACGCACGAGCGAACGTACTGAGCGAGGCCTGCCCAGGCATCGGCAACGGCTAGGGCTTCCTCGCCGGCCTGGACGGTCTCCTGCATCGCCAGCGTGCAGACGTGCCGCAGCAGATCGTCCTTGGTCCCGTACCGGCGGTACAGGCTGCCCATGCCCACACCGGCCTCCTGCGCGATGGCCGCGACCGTCGCATCCGCGCCGCATCTCGCGACGACCGCCCTGGCCGCCTCGAGCACGAGCCGGTCGTTGCGCTCGGCCTCAGCCTGCCGGCCGCGGAGCACCGGCTGTCGGTCCGCCATGGGCGCCAGTGTAGTCTCTAACGGAGCGAAACGCTCCGATAAGGCGGAGCCGACCAGGGAGGTGCGCGGATGCGCGCGATCGTGCTGAGCCAGTTCGGCCCGCCGGGGGAGCTGATGCCGGCTGAGGTTCCTGACCCCGTTCCCGGTCCCGGGCAGGCGGTCATCGCGGTCGAGTTCGCGAGCATCACGTTCGTCGAGACGCAGCTGCGTTCCGGGCACCCGCCCCACCCGTCGATGACGCCCGCCCTGCCCGTCGTCCTGGGCAACGGGGTCGGCGGCACGATCTCGGCCGTCGGCCCCGGCGCCGATCCGGCACTGGCAGGCCAGCGGGTCGTCGCCACGACCGGCGGTTCGGGCGGTTACGCCGAGCGGGCGGTCGTGGACGCGGAGGACGTCATCAGCATTCCGCCGGAGCTCAGCACGGCCGATGCGGTCGCGCTGATGGCCGACGGCCGGACGGCGATGGCGCTGATGGCATCGGCGGCCGTCCAGCGCGGCGAGACGGTGCTTGTCGAGGCGGCGGGCGGCGGCGTGGGCACGCTGCTCGTTCAGCTCGCGGTGGGCGCCGGCGCGACCGTGGTCGCCGCGGCTGGCGCGCCTGGCAAGCTCGCGCTGGCCAGGGAACTCGGCGCGACCGTTGCCGTCGACTACACCAAGGCGACCTGGCCCGACCAGGTCCGAGCCGAGGCAGCCGCGGTCGACGTTGTCTTCGACGGGGTCGGCGGCGAGATCGGCCAGGCCGCCTTCGGACTGGTACGCGACGGCGGGCGGTGCGCCACGTACGGCATGGCCAGCGGCCAGTTCGCCTGGATCTCCGATGACGCGGCCCGCGAGCGCGGGATCACGATCATCCGCGGTGCCCCGGTCACCCCGGAGCGCATGCGCGAGCTAACCCGATCGGCACTGGAAGCGGCGGCCGCAGGCAGGATCAGGCCGGTGATCGGGCAGACCTTCCCGCTGTCGGAGGCCGCCGCCGCGCACGCCGCGATCGAGGCCAGGGCGACGACCGGCAAGACGCTGCTGACCGTCGCCTGATTACGGGGCGCAGGCCGGGCAGTCGGACCGCCGCCTGGCCGTAAGGCTGAACGAGGCGTCGGGATACAGCAGGCTGACCGCGTCGACTCGGCCGGCGGAGATGTGCTCGCTTCCGGTCAGCATGCCGAGCGCCGCGCTCGCCGCCAGATAACCCGCGATCCCCGCGGCGGGCGCTACCGTCGCGCCGCCGGGGGCCGGCTCATCGGACCGGCACCGGCCGCTGGCCAGCACCGTGCGAGCGCACTGCCAGCACCCGCCGTGGCCCGGCACGAACGTGCCGACCGTAACTCCGGGGCCCGCGTAGCCGGCGCTGATCCACGGGGTTCTGGCTTGCAGGCAGGCAAGGTTGGCCCAGGCGGCGATGTCGGGTGGGGTCCGCGCGCACAGCAGGAGGACGTCGCACTCGCCGGCAATGCACTCCAGGTCGGCCGCGCCGCTGATCTCCGCCTGCTTCCCGGTGACCTCGATGCCAGTGCTCAGCTGCCGAAGCCGGTCCGCGCCCGCGGCGACCTTGGCGCGGCCCACATCGGCCTCGGCATAGAGCGGCTGCCGGTTCAGGTCCGGCTGCGCCACGGTCCCCTGGTCGATGACGTGGAGAGCGCCGACCCCGCTGATGGCCAGCGCCGTCGCGGCGTGGCCGCCGACGCCTCCGAGTCCGACCACGGTGACCCGCCCGCGCCGAAGCAGCGCCCGCGTCTCGCCCGGCCCTGGGCCGGGACGATCGGACTCACCGAGGGACATGTCACTCCATCAACGCGGGTTGATACGCCATCAGCCGGGTCGGTTAACACCCGCTGCCCGACTCGGCTAGTTATTGCAGTATTTAGAGCCGATAAACGTAAGATCAATGAAGTTTGACCGGCAGAATTATCGGCAGTTGTGACGATGCCGGCGCTGCCGAAACGGGGCGCTTCCCCTGCGTTTGCAGATGCAATTTCAAGGACTGCGGGTAATGACCGATATTGCTGACCACAACCGTGGTTTCGGGCGTGAGCTCCGTTCGCTGCGCGGTGCCGCGGGCCTGACGCAGGAGGAGCTGGCTCAGCGGACGGGCATGAGCGTGCGAGCGATCAGTGACATCGAGCGCGGCCGGACCCGGCGGCCACAGCGCGAGACGAGGCGCCGCCTCAGCGCCGCGCTGGCCCGCCAGGACAGCCAGGCGCACCGGACCGAGAGCGGGCCAGGGCCGCGACCGGAAGGGGCGGGCGCCGGGCGCGTCGTTCCGCGTGAGCTGCCCGCCACCGTCCGGCACTTCACCGGCCGCGCCGCTGAGCTGGCTCAGCTCTCCGGCCGCGTGGCCTCGGCCGCCGGGCACGCCGTGGTGATCACGGCCCTTGGCGGCACCGCGGGGGTCGGCAAGACCGCGTTAGCGATCCAGTGGGCGCACACCGTGAGCGACGAGTTTCCCGACGGGCAGCTCTACGTGAACCTGCGCGGCTACGACCCGGCCGATCCGATGACGCCGGCCGACGCCCTCGGCGGCTTCCTGCGGTCGCTCGGCACCGCCGGGGCAGACATTCCCGCCGATCTTGACCAGCGGGCCGCCATCTACCGGAGCCTGCTCGCGGGCCGCCGGGTCCTGGTCGTGCTGGACAACGCCAGCTCGGCCGAGCAGGTCCGGCCGCTGCTGCCCGGCACGCCCGGCAGCCACGCGGTGGTGACCAGCCGGGATTCGCTGCCGGGCCTCGTGGCCCGCGACGGCGCGGAACGGCTCGAGCTGGACCGGCTGCCGGTCGAGGACGCTGTCCAGATACTGCGCGCGCTGATCGGCGGGCGCGTCGACGGCGACCCGCAGTCCGCGGCGGTGCTTGCCCGGCAGTGCTCATGCCTGCCGCTGGCGCTGCGGGTGGCGGCCGAGCTCGCGGTCGCCCGCCCCGCGGTGCCGCTCGCCGACCTGGTCACCGAGCTTGCCGGCGAGCAGCGACTGGAGCTACTCGATGCGGGCGGTGATGCCCGGACCTCGATCCGCGCCGTGTTCTCCTGGTCGTGCCGCAACCTGGACGCGGCCGCAGTGCGGGCGTTCGGGCTGCTTGGCCTGCACCCAGGTCCCGATCTCGACAGCCACGCGGCCGCCGCGCTCATCGACACGACCCTGGAGCGGGCCGCGGCGACGCTCGACGAGCTCACGCGCGCGCATCTCGTTCAGCCGGCCGCGCTCGGCCGGTACGGAATGCACGACCTGCTCGGTGCCTACGCCCGCGAGCTCGCCAGCGCGAATACCGCCGACGTCGATGCCGCCACGTCCCGGCTTGTCAGCTACTACCGCTTCGCGGCGGCCGCCGCTATGGACGCGTTCCTGCCCGCCGGCCGCCCGCTGCGCCCGCGGGCACGACGACCGCGAACCCCGGTGCCGTCGTTCGCCGACTCCGCCGCGGCCAGGCAGTGGCTCGACCAGCACCGCGTCACGCTCGTTCCCGTCATTGCCGACGCCACCGACTGCGGAAAGTTCGGCGACGCGACGAGCCTGGCGGCGACCGTCTTCCGCTACCTCGAAAGCGGCGGGTATCACGAGGAACTCCTGGCCATCTACGACCATGCGCAGCGGGCGGCGCAGCTGGCCGGAGACGTCATCGGCCAGGCCGAGGCGCTGAACAACATCACGGTCGTCGACATGCGCCAGGGCCGGTACGAGCAGGCCGTCAGCCGGCTCGGGTGCGCGCTCGAGCTCTACCGCGAACGGGACCACCTGCCCGGCCAGACGAAGGTTCTCGGCAACCTCGGCATCATGGCGCTTCTGCAGGGCCGGTACCAGCAGTCGGTCAGGTATCAGCGGCAGGCTCTCGACCTGTACCGCAGCGTCGGCGACCGGGCGGGGGAGGCCAGGACGCTGAACAATCTCGGCCTGATCGAGCTGCGCCTCGGCCGGTACGGGCTGGCCGAGGGCTACCTGAACCGGGCTCTGGCCCGCGCGCTCAATCTCGGCCAGCAGACGACGATCGGGCACGTCAACGCCAACCTCGGCGCCGTCATGTTCAGGCAGGGCCGCGCCCCCGAGGCGGCCGAACGCCTGCAGCACGCCCTGGCGATAGTCCGCGAGCTGCGCGACCCGAACGGCGAGACCTACGTGCTGTGCAATCTCGGCGACCTCGATCTCAGCGAGCGCCGGTTCCGGCAGGCGGCCGACGATTACGAGCTGGCGGTGGCGCTGGCGCGGCGGACCGGCAACCGGGCCTACGAGGCCAACGCGCTCAACGGCCTCGGCGATCTGCAGCTTGCCCTCGGCGACCACGACCGGGCCCGCGCCCGGCACACCGCGGCGCTCGGACTCGCCGACCAGATCGGCGAGAAGTACGAACAGGCCCGTGCGCACGACGGACTCGCCTCCGGGTGCCATGCCGCCGGGGACGACGGCGGCGCCGGAGACCACTGGCGCGCGGCGGCCGCGCTGTTTACTGAGCTCGGTGCACCCGAGGCGAGCGTGGTTCGCACCCGGCTGCGGCGGCTAACCCAGGCTGGCCAGCAGTAATTGCGCAGGTCAGCGGCGTGGGCGTCTGGTGTCACGCAAACGTCACACCCGTTCCCGTTAGCTGCTGCCTGCTGGGGCCGGCTGGCCCGGCGAGTCGCGAATCAGGAATGGCGATGCGAGAGCGCGATAATCGACGCCACCTCGGGGGGCCGCCCCTGGATGATTCTCGCGCCTTCCCCGCTCCGGGCCAGCCGGCGTCTCGGCGGCCGCGATTTCCCGATGCCGGGCCGCCGCTGCGGCAATTCAACGGCGCCGACTGGCTATTTGACGATGTGAGCTCGAACGGTGCCGCAGTTCGCAGTGCCGACATTCCGGCCGAGCGGGCAGATCGGTCCCCGATCCGGCATCTCGACGGCGCGCCGGCCGTGTCAATGCCGGGGTTGGCTGGGCGTTTTGCCGCAGAATGGTCTCCGTCAGGAACAAGGTCGCGCCGTACCTCCTTGCAGCGCGAGCGCGGGAGAACGGGCGGAGGTGTGATGGTTCGCAGGGCAATCCTTGATCACGGCGAAGCGCTAGCCCCCGAGGATCAGGCACTGCCCCCCAGTGACATGCCCGCTGATCCCTTCCCGCAGCGCGGCCGGCCATGGCCGGGCGCTGGCGGCCGATGGCTTGTCTGGGCCGGGCGGGCGATCGTGTGGGCAGTCGTGCTCGTCGTCGGATACCGCGGCGTGCTCGCCATCGTTACCGGGGAGGGAACGAAGACAGCCGCGGCGCCGGTCAGCTCCGCAGCTGGCCCCGGCGGTTTTCCGGTGTCGGTCGCCGAGGCGTACGTCCTGCAGTTCGGCTCGGCGTACCTGAACTTCAGCCCGGCCGAGGCGGCGGCGCGGGCCCAGGCGCTCTCGCGCTTCCTGCCCCCCGGTACCGATCACCAGCTCGGCTGGGACGGGGAGGGTACCCAGCGCCTGCTCTCCGAGCAGGTGGCCGGCGTGACGGTGACGAGCCCGCACACGGCGGTCGTAACGCTGCTGGCAAGCCTCGCCGGCGGCCGCGAGATCGAGCTCGGCGTGCCGGTCTATGCCGCCGGCGGCGGGCTGTCCATCTCCGGCGGGCCGTCGTTGCTGGCCGGCCCTGGCCGAGCCGTTCCGCCCGCCCGCTCGGCCAGCTCCGATCAGGCCACGGCAGCGACTCTGCAACGCCAGCTGCCAGCGTTCTTCCAGGCGTACGCAAGCGGTGACCGGACCACGCTCGCACGGTTCACCGCGCCCGGCGCCCACATCCAGAGCCTCGGCGGCGCCGTCGCGTTCGACGGCATCGACTCGGTGTTCGCGCCCGCCGGCGGTACGACCAGGTCGGTGACGGTCACCGTGACCTGGCAGTTCACCCCGCTCGGCGGGACGTCAGCAGTCGGATCCGCTCCGGCCACGCTCCAGATGGCCTATCAGCTCTCCGTGATCCGTGAGGGCACGAGCTGGGACGTGGCGGCAATCGGTGCCCTGACCCAGCCTCAAGCGCCAGGACCGCCCTAGATGCGCCCGCGCCCGCTACTGCGATCCCCCGCCAGCCGCGCTCACTCACCCCCGGAGAAATGATGTCGGCTCATCTGGTTTTTGCGGCCCACCTGATTGGCGCTGGCCATACGGCGGCCTTGAGCACGAAGGGCCTTGTCAGCTATCTGCAGGGCCTGTTCGGGCCGCTGTTTCTCGGGATTGTCGGGATCGTCGCCATCTTCTTCCTGTTCACTCGCGAGATCATCCGCTTCGTGCAGTTCATCGTCCTGGCGATTGCGATCGCGGTCGTGTTCTACACACCGAGCATCGTCCAGACGATTGCCTCCGGCATCGCGAACGCGCTTGGCGTGCACTAGCTCACCTGTCCGCAGGCCAGGCTCGCAGCAGACGGAAGGAGGCAGCCCTGGAACTCCCGACCTACACCAATATCTGGAAGATCGAGAAGCGGCTCTACAAGCT
>DAIOWC010000198.1:0-11900 GCA_036758685.1 Streptosporangiaceae bacterium
GGTGCCTTGTGCCATTTGCTGGGTTCTGTCGCGCGTGCGCTCAGCCAGCGATGTCATATTTCCTCCCCCGAAATCCAGGTGGCTCCTTCGAGACCACCCGGTGTGCGTGATCACTGTCCCCGACTCTGCTTGAACCGCAGGTCGCTGGTTGGCCGCCGCTCCTGCCGCCGTTCCCGTGGCATCACACGGTAAACAGGCGTTACCGAGCCGCGGCTAGTTTCGTGTATGCCTCCGGCGCCGGGACGTCGGCGTCGAGATAGCGAACCGGGGTCGTTGATGAGTTCCAGATGCGGTGCGGCACGCCCGCCGGGATGACGACCACCGCCTGGGCCGGAATGGCCGTCGGCCGCGCTGCTATCTCCGCAGTCAGCTCGCCCTCGGTCACAACAATGAGGCGGTCATCGTCCCGGCTCGCGGCCGTGGCCGGGCCCTCTGGTCCGGTCCGCTCCACTGCTGTGAGCTGAGCAGTGCGGCCACCAGTCGACTCACCGGTGAGCTTGATCCGTGTTTCGTGGCCGGTCGTCTCGGTCGCCGGACCTGAGGTGCTGGCGACGTGTGGCGCGGCCGCCGGCATCTGAACCTCATCGAGATTCCCGACCGGCTTGAGGAAGGGCCGTCCAGGGGGTACGCCAGGTATCAGGATCTCGAGGTGGAGTTCGGCCGCGCCGCTCTGGTTGTCGCTGCCGTGCGGCAGCCCGGCGGGAACGTAGATCACCTCGCCGGCCTTGGCCTGATGGCTGTCGTGTCCCAGCCGCAGCGTCGTACTGCCCTCAAGTACCACGAAGAACAGGTCCTCCTCGTGCGTGTGCAGCGGCGGGTGCCCGCCGGTGCCGAGAAAGCCAGCCAGCACGGTCGCGCTCTCAGGGCTGGCCACCATTTCAACCTGGTAGCCCGGGTAGCCGGCATCGACGGCGTCGGTGGCCGATATCCGTCGTGTGTATGACATATGGTCGTTTCCCTTCTGCGCTGGCGTGTTCGCCTGGAGGTGCCGGCCCCCCGGCCGCTCTTCATTCCCGGCGCTGCGCCGGTGGAAGCCCGCACTGACCAGAAAGCGGCTCGCCCGCCCGCCGGATAACCGGAGTGATCGCTCCGGCTTTGACCTGGTTTACGCGCCGGTGCGCATTCTGCGGATTACTCTCTCTAGCGCGGCAAGATTGGCCATGGGACCATTGGCGAAACCGCACGCGAGCGCCATGGCAAGGCCCATGCGCCGGAAACCGTATTGCCGAGCAAGGGGGCCGCCACGCTCTACGCACTGCTGGGAACCGTGGTCTTCATTGCTGTGGTCGCGGCATCCTTTGTCTGGAATGTGATCCAAGGCTTCGGCTTGCCCGCGCTGGCCGGCGCGGTTGTCGGGGCGCTTGTCGCCTTGCCGTGCAAATGCCAGGCCGGATACATCTCGCTGTCCCTGTCGAGCAGGACCACGGTCTGCACCACAACCGCATTCCCGTTCGTTCATCTGCGGGAAGCGTTTGACTTAGGATCAGGCTTCATCGAGCATGCGGAGGTCGTGCTGGAGGGCGCGATTATCGGCGCGATAGGAGCAGCTGTACTCTCAGCGATCATTATGCTGATCGTCGGCGGCCTCCGGGAATCGGGTCGCGGCAAATCACCGACGTGACGTCATGGACCCGAACTAGCTCGGCGAGACCGTCCACTTCTTTCCGTTCCAGTGCAGGATCTCGGCCATGTTCGTCTCGCTGGGATACGGCTCTTGTGAGCCCACGGCCCAGCAATCCGTGCTCGAGACACAGCGGACCTGGTACAGCTGGTTGTTGTCGAGGGCGTCCGAGCCGGCCGGATTCGGCGTGCTGACGTAGTACCAGCGCCTGCCGTTCCAGTGCAGGGCCTCGTTCACGGTCGCGTTGTGCGAGTTCCGGTACTGCCCCACCGCCCAGCAGTTGGCGGACCCATCGCAGGTGGCCCCGAAGAGGAAGTTGGTGTCTCCCATCTTGGTGCCACCTGGGTTGGGAACGACGGCCTCGGTCCACTTCGCGCCGTTCCAGTGCAGTATCTGGTTCGCGTACGTCTCCGTCGGACGGCTCGTACCGGCCAGGCCCGCGCCCCAGCAGCTCGTCTTGGCCCCGCAGGCCAGCGCGTCCACCTCGTTGTCCTTGTTCTTGCCAGTGCCAGCCGGGTTCGGGACATGGATCCACGACCAGAGCTTGCCGTTCCAGTGCAGAACCTGATTCAAGTCGATGTTCTTGGCGGTGTAGACGCTCCCGTAGGCACCAGCCGCGTTGCAGTCGCTGGGGGCGACGCAGCGGACGGCATCGAGCCAGTTCTGATCGCTCAGCTTGGTGCCGGCAGGGTTAGGCGTGCGCGCCTTGGACCACGTCTTCCCGTTCCAGTGCAGGATCAGGTTCAGCAGCTTCTTCGGCGGGGTTTCGCCGATGCCGAAGTTGCCGACCGCCCAGCAGCTGTCGGAAGCGGTGCAGGTGCTGTCGAACAGCTCAGTGACATCGTTGTTGCCGGTGCCCCCGTAGGCCGGGACCTTGGTGCTGATCCACTTCCTGCCGGTCCAGTGCAGCGCCTCCGCGAGCCAGGCATTGCCCTTGAGGTACTGGCCGACGGCCCAGCAGTCCTTTGTGCTCAGGCATCGGACGTTGAATAGCTCGTCGTCGGCCTGGCTTGGGTTCGGCGCCGAGGACTCGCTCCAGGATTTGCCGTTCCAGTGCAGGACGAGGTTCGCCAGCTGGCCGCCGCGACTGCGCTGGCCCACCGCCCAGCAGTCCTTCGCCGAAGGGCAGAACACGCCGTACAGGATGCTGAAGCCGGACAACGCGGCGGTTCCGGCGGGAAGGGCGCGGCCCGGGAACGGCCCCGTGGCCGGCGTGGGCTTCCCGGCGGCCTGGACTCCGGGAGCCGACAGGCTCATTGTCAGCACCACTCCGGCAAGCACCGCCGCAAAAGATCCTGACTTCAGCACTGTCCTCATTGCGACCCCTCCACCCCTCGCCCGCCGGCATCCGCTCAGCCTGGCCACATCGCACCACACTCTTGGGGCGGTCCACCTCGTTCCGCCGCGTTCCGCCCCGGCAGGTCCGGGCTCCCGCGGCTCCGAATCTCAGTCTCGAGGCGAGATAACGGGCAAGCCTGCGTCAGTCGCGGCCTTGCGGAGCCGCTCGTCGTATGTGACCAGGCCGTCAAGCTCTGGCACCAATACTCGCGCGGTCGCGAGGTGGATCGCATCGAGGGACCTGAGGCCACGATCAGGCTCGCTCATCGCTCCGTCCACGATGTCGTCGTCGATCGCTATGTAAGAGAAGGCCAGCAGAAGATCGCGGGCGTCCGGCAGTAAAGCCGGGACGGCCCGGAGAACAACACGAGCCACCTCAATGCGAAGCAGTGCCGAACTCACCCACTCGGCATCATCGTGACCGTCGTAGAAGGCTGCGAACGCCTTTGAATCCGTCGCCTCGGCTAGGAGCTTGATCACCGCCGAGGTATCGGCGTAATACAGGCTCACTAGCGTTCCTCTTCCCGCATCTCGGCCAACGTTCTGGCGAGAACATCGGTACCGTCTCCTGGTCGCATGCGGGGCCGGTAGCCCGGCCGACGGGCGAGCACGGCCCGGCCGGACGCGACTAGCTGTGGCCACATTTCTAGGACGACCGCGGATATCACTGACAGAGGATGTCAGGGGATGTCGGCCAGGCTGTCTTTACCGTCAGCGACACAACACGGGAGGACGGATGTCCGAGGACGACGGCCGGCACGACTTCGACTTTGTGGCCGGCGTGTGGCTCATGCACCATCGCAAACTGGTCGACGTACTCGATCCGGCCTGCGACGAATGGGTGGAGTTCGAGTCGGTCGCGGCCGGCGACATCCGGCTCTACGGACTCGGCAACACCGACCGGATGCTGGTCGCCTCGTTGCCGCCGGACGGCCGGCCGTTCGAAGGCATGACGCTTCGGCTGTTCGACCCCGATGAGCGGGCATGGAGGATCTGGTGGACGTCGTCGCGTTTCCCCGGTCGGCTCGAGCCGCCGGTCGTGGGACGCTTCGCCGATGGCGTCGGGCTCTTCTACGCCGACGATGAGATCGACGGCAAACCGGTCAAGGTCCGGTTCGAGTGGACGGACACCACCACCGACTGCCCGAAGTGGAATCAGGCATTCTCGTACGACGACGGGCTCACCTGGAAGCCAAACTGGTACAACTGGTTCACGCGGCTGTCCCGGTGAGCGTCGCGCCGGCTGCCCGTCGTCACGGCTACTGCTCCCGCCGCACGCCCTCAACCGGGCCGCTCGCGGTGACCACGCCGATCGGGCAGGACACGCCGGTGCCGTGGTCCGGGCAGTACCCGTACGGGTTCTTGGCGTCCGACAGGTACTGCTGGTGGTAGTCCTCAGCGAAGTAGAAGTCCGACGCGGGCACGATCTGCGTTGTGATCTCCCCGTACCCAGCGTCCGTGAGCCGCTTCTGATAGCTGGCCACAGACTCCTCCGCGGCGGCCTTCTGCTCCGGCGAGTTATAGAAGATGATCGACCGGTACTGGGAGCCCAGGTCGTTGCCCTGCCGCATGCCCTGAGTGGGATCGTGTGACTCCCAGAAGATCTTCAGCAGCTCCGGGTACGAGATCTTGGCCGGATCGAATACGACCCGCACGCTCTCGGCATGACCAGTCCGCCCGGAGCAGACCTCCTCATACGTCGGGTTTGGCGTGAAACCGCCTTCGTAGCCGACCGACGTCGATACGACCCCTGGTGTCTGCCAGAACGTCTTCTCGGCACCCCAGAAGCAGCCGAGGGCGAACTCGGCTACCTGCGTACCGGCCGGGTACGGCGGTCGCAGGGGCGTGCCGAGCACCTCGTGCCGCGCGGGCACCGGCATCTCCGCTGACCTGCCAGGCAGCGCATCCTCGGCCGACACCATCTGCGTCTTGTGCGTCCCGAATATGCCCACGGACCCTCCTCAAGCTCGCCCTTCAAGCCAACCACGAGCCGGTTAAGGGGATTCCCCCAGGGTCCAGGGTGCCGCCAGGCTACAGCTTGCTGAGATTCACGACCTCGGAAGCAGGCGGCGCGCCGGGCAGCGTCACCGAGTTCCAGTTGCTGAACGTGATGCGGTCCCCGTCTGGGCCGATGAACAGCACGGGGTACATAGTCCCGCCGATATTGGCGACATCGAGAGCATTGTTCCCCTGGCGGAACTGCAGGACCTGCTGGCCGTCCACTGTGGCGGGAGTGAACTTATCGCCGCTCTTCTTGGCCTTGGCCGCGACCGAGCTGCTGAACATGGCGTTGGCCATGTTCGGCAGGGTGAACTGCCCGGTGATCTGGCTCGCGTCCGAAGCCGGAAGCTGAACGTACTTACCGCAGATGGCCGTGCAGGTAGAGGCGGGAGCGCCAGAAAGCTTGAGGAACGCGGCGTCAAGCTTGATGTACGTCTTGCCGTTCAGTGCGAGCACGACGAAGCTCTCGCCGTTCTCCCCGATCGTGCCGTAAAGGTTAGCGCCCTCGAAGCTGATGTCCAGCGACAGCTTCTCCGCGCCCTGCGTCACCGCCCCCGTCATGTGAACGCTGGTGGCGGTCTTCACGGACGCGTGCAAAGCGGACATGACCTGCCCGGCAGACTCGCTGCTCGATGGCGCCGAACTCCCGCACCCGGCGAGCGCACCGACCGTGAGCACAGCGGCGGCCACGGCCGCCCTGTGCAGAAACCAGCTGGCCATTCCTGCCTCCGAACGCGCACGCCATCCCTGGGCGTGCGCCGCCAGAGCACAGTAGCAGTGCGATGCGGCCCACTTTCCGCAATGCGTTCCATTCTCATCACAATCGCCCCTGACCGGGCAGGACCGGACAGGGCCGTCCGCGGTTACTTCAGACCGCTCAGGTTGATGACCTGATTGGCCGGCGGCGCCGTGGGCTTCGGAACCGAGTTCCACTGGGAGTAGTTCAGCATGCCCTGCTGGGTAGCGCTCTTGACCCGGAGCGGGTACGGCGTCCCGGTGGACGCCACGTCGACGACGGTGCCGTCGGGCGCCTTCAGCACCCACGCCGACTGGCCGTTCACGGTGGTGCTGCCCGCCTTGGTGAGCTTCACGTTGCTCGGCAGCCCGGTGAGGTTCTTCATGCTCACCTGGTTGAACTGGCTCGCCGAACTCGCGGGCAGCTCGATCCAGTGACCGCAGAAGGTGCTGCAGGCGCTCGCCGGCACGTTGTACTGGTGGAGGAACGCCTGGTTGGCCTTGACGTACACCTTGCGGTCGACGCTGGTCAGCTGCAGGGTCGCGCCACTCTCGGTGACCGTGCCGGCCAGGTCTCCGGCCCGGTTCAGGCCGATGTTGATCCCGACCGGAGCCTTGCTGCCCGTCGCCGTGCCGTTGACGTGAACGCTGTTCGCCTGCTGTATCGCTGCCTGCATGGAGCTCTGCAGCTGCGCGGCGCTCGGCTCTTTAGGCGGGCTGCTGCTGCCGCAGCTGCACAGCATGATCGCGCCGCACCCGGCGAGCCCGGACGCGAGCAGCGTGACCTGGAACCTCATTGCCCCGAACCCCCGATGCCTTGACTATCAGGCTCGGTTTACCCAGTTCGTTCCACCACGAACTCGCACAGGTCCTCGAAGGCGGAGCGGGCGGGTACGTCGGGCAAGCCGAGAATCTCCGTCCGGGCAAGCTCGGCCCAGCTCCTGGTGTCGGCCTTGGCCATGTCCATCGCCGGATGGGCCCGCAGCAGCCGCAGGGCCTCGGCGTGCAGCGCGGGGTCGGCGAGATCGGGCAGGCTCAGCAGCTCAACCAGGCGGGCGTCGGCCGGACCGGCCGAGCGCAGCGCGTGCAGCATCGGCAGCGTCCGCACCCCCTCGCGCAGGTCGGTACCCGGCGTCTTGCCGGACTGCTCCGAGGCGCTGGCAACATCGAGGATGTCGTCAGCGAGCTGGAACGCCACGCCCAGCGCCCGGCAGGCCGGCGTAATCCGCGCGATCACCGGGTCGGGCGCGCCGGAGAACATTGCCCCGAATCGCCCGGAGGTAGCAAACAGCGACGCGGTCTTCTCGGTGACAACGCCCAGGTAGTGCTTGAGCGGATCCTCGCCGGGCTGGCAGCCGACGGTCTCCGAGATCTGGCCGGTCACCAGCCTGCTGAACGTCTCGGCCTGAATCCGGATCGCCTCCGGGCCAAGGTCGGCGAGGATCTCCGACGCCCGCGAGAACAGGAAGTCACCGGTCAGGATCGCGACCGAGTTGCCCCATCGCGAGTTGGCGCTGACGCTTCCGCGGCGAACATCCGCCTCATCCATCACGTCATCGTGATACAGGGTGGCGAGATGCGTCAGCTCGAGCGCGACGGCGGCCTGGATCACCCGCGGATCCCTGGGGTTGCCGAACTGGGCCGCGAGCAGCACGAGCATCGGCCGCAGGCGCTTGCCGCCAGCATCGATCAGATGCGTGGCAGCGACCGCGAGCACTTCGTGCTCCGAGCGCGCCGCCTCCCGCAGGCCATCCTCGACGCGCGCAAGGCCGTCGACGACGTCCGATGCGAGCGCGGCGTCGGTAAGCTCCACCGGAACAGTGGCAATCACGTCGATCCCCTCATTGGCCAGCCGACGGTCCGGCCAGCCACTTCTCATGTCCGCGGGGCGGTTCGGGGGTCGTCCCCCCGAGCCAGCACCAGCTTGAGGCTATCGCCTAGCCTTTCCCACGATATGCATATGCTCCGGTAAAGCCGATCCCCTTAACGCACGAAGAGCTGGCTGGCAGCGTGATTGGCCAGGCTGAGCAGCGGCTCCGGGATGATGCCGAGCACCACGGTGGCCGCCGCGCCGACCGCGACCGCGAGACCCGTGTACGCGCTCGGCTTCACGACGACGGGGCCGTCGGTGGCCGGCTCGCTGAAGAACATCAAGACGATGACCCGGACGTAGGGGAACGCAAGGATCGCGCTGCTGATCACGCCCACAACCACAAGTGGCAGTGCGCCACCCTGAATAGCGGCCTTGAACACGGCGAACTTGCCGCTGAATCCGCTCGTCAGCGGGATGCCCGCGAACGCGATCAGGTACAGCGCGAAGGCCCCGGCCACCCAGGGGGCACGCTTGCCGAGGCCGGCCCAGCTGGACAGGTGCGACGCCTCGCCACCGTGATCACGGACAAGCGTGACGATGGCGAAGGCACCGATGGTGGCGAATCCGTACGCGGCCAGGTAGAACAGGCTGCCGGACAGGCCCGCCACGTTCGCGGCGATGACGCCGGTCAGGATGTAGCCAGCCTGGGCGATCGAAGAGTAAGCGAGCAGGCGCTTCACGTCCTGCTGCGTGATCGCGATGATCGAGCCGACGAGCATCGTCACGATCGCCACGCCCCACATGGCCGGCCGCCAGGCCCAGGTCAGCTGCCCGAAGGCGACGTAGAACACGCGCAGCAGGGCGCCGAAAGCCGATACCAGCGTGCACGAGGCCATCAGCGCGGTGATGGGAGTCGGCGAGCCCTGGTAGACGTCCGGCTTCCAGGCCTGGAACGGCACCGCGCCGATCTTGAAGAGCAGCCCGATGCCGAGGAGCGCCACGCCGGCGTACAGCAGCGTGCTCGAGGCCCCGCCCGACGATGCGGTCGTCGCGATCGAAGCCAGCTGCACCGAGCCGGAGTAGCCGTACAGCATCGCGACGCCGAACAGGAAGAAGGCCGAGGAGAAGGCGCCGAGCAGGAAGTACTTCATCGCCGCTTCCTGCGACAGCAGCCTGCGCCTGCGGGCCAGGCCGCACAGCAGGTACAGCGGCAGGGACAGCACCTCAAGCGCGATGAACATCGTCAGCAGATCGTTCGCCGCGGGGAAGAGCAGCATGCCGCCGATCGCGAACAGCGTCAGCGGATAGACCTCGGTATGCGACAGGCCGGCGAGTAGTCCCTCGCGCTCCTCGGGGCTGCCGGGGACCGCCGCCGCCTGCGGCGTGAACGCGCTGACCTCGTGCGAGGACTCGGCGATCAGCAGCACGCTCACGAACGCGAGCACCAGGATCGTGCCCTGGATGAACAGCGTCGGCCGGTCCACCGCGACGGTGCCGACCGCGACGACGGCGCCCGGCCGGCCGCCGTTGAAGATCGAGCTCGTGGCCGCCAGCACGACCGTCAGGACGAACGCGCCCGCGAGACCGCCCAGGGCGAGGGCGATGTGCAGGGGCCGCCGCAGCGCGCGCGGCGCGAACGCCTCGACGAGGACGCCGGCCGTGGCCACGGCGAAGACCAGCACCACCGGCGACAGCAGGCTCCACTCGATGTGCGGGGCGGCGATCGTTGACGTGGTGGCCGCGAGAATCCCGGTCACGTCGAGCTCCCTTGCCTGGAGTTCTTGGTACTCGCGCTGATGCGTGACTTCGCTGCAGCCTGAGCGGGGACATGGTGGATCGCGCGCATCCGGTGACGCACGTCGCTAGTGGTCGACGTGCCGGTCGCCGTGGCTGGATGCGTTGGCGCCGGATCCGGCGAGTTCAGCTGCGTCTGCGTCGCATTCACCGCCGGGTTGATGATGTCAATCACCGGCTTGGGGTAGACGCCGAGGACGATGATCAGGGCGATCAGCGGACCGACCGCCCACAGCTCGCGGCCCTTGAGGTCAGGCATCGCCGCCAGTTCCGGCCGGACGGGCCCGGTCATCGTGCGCTGGTACATCCACAGGATGTAGATCGCGGCCAGGATGATGCCCAGGGTTGCGAGCACCGCCGCCGCCTCGTACCTGGTGAAGGTGCCGACCAGCACGAGGAACTCGCTGACGAAGGTCGACAGGCCCGGCAGCGACAGGCCCGCCAGGCCCGCGATGAGGAACGTGCCGGCCAGGATCGGCGCCACCTTCTGCACGCCGCCGTAGTCGGAGATCAGGTTCGAGCGGCGCCGGGCGATCAGGAACCCGGCGATGATGAACAGCGCGCCGGTGGCGAAGCCGTGGTTGACCATGTACAGCGTCGCGCCGGTCTGGCCCTGGCTGGTCATGGCGAAGATGCCGAGCGTGATCAGGCCCATGTGGGACACCGACGTGTAGGCGATCAGGCGCTTCATGTCCGCCTGGCCGATGGCCACGATCGCCCCGTACAGGACGCCGATCACCGACAGCACGATGATGAGCGGGGTGAAGTAATGCGCCGCCGACGGGAACAGCTCCAGGCAGTACCTGATCATGCCGAACGTGCCGACCTTGTCCAGGACGCCGACGAGAATGACCGCCGCGCCGGGCTGGGCCGAGGTGGCCGCGTCGGGCAGCCAGGTGTGGAACGGCCACAGCGGCGCCTTGATCGCGAAGGCGATGAAGAAGCCGAGGAACAGCCACTTCTGCGTGGTCGCGCTGAGCACCAGGTGGGTCAGCGGCGCGAACAGGAACGTGCCGGGACCGGTGTGGGTGGACTGCACGTACAGCGCGATGACCGCGACCAGCATGAGCAGGCCGCCGAGAAGACTGTAGAGAAGGAACTTGACCGCCGCGTACTGCCGCTGACCGACGCCGTAGCTGCCGATCATGAAGTACATCGGGATCAGCATGGCCTCGAAGAACACATAGAACAGGAACACGTCGGTGGCCGCGAAGACGCCGATCATCATCGTCTCGAGCACCAGCATCAGCGCGAAGTAGGACTTGACGCTGCCGCGGGACCGGGGCCGCGCCGGCTCCCCGGCAGCCTGCGCTTCAGGCGGCCCTTCCACGTCGTTCCAGGAAGCCAGCAAGACGACCGGCATCAGCACGACCGTCATGAGGATCAGCACCAGCGCGATGCCGTCGACACCGACCGCGTAATGGACGCCGAACTGGGGGATCCACTGATAGGTCTGCGCGAACTGGAAGCGCGGCCCGCCGGTCTTGAACTGCACGGCCATCGCGATCGTGACCGCGAGCGTGGCCAGTGTGGTGACGAGGGCGATCTGCTTGACCAGCAGGTCGCGGGCGCTGCGGTCAGCATCGCCGCCGGGCGCGGACCGGCCGGGGGTCAGCATGATCGCGACCGCGCCGGCCAGCGGGATCGCGCCCGCTACGGTCAGCCAGGGGAAATTGCTCATCAGATCTGCAGCCTCACCCGGTCTAGAGCTTCACCAGCAGCAGCGCGCCCACCAGCAGCACGGCTCCCACCAGCATCGACAGCGCATAGGAGCGGACGAAGCCGCTCTGCACCTTCCGCAGCCGCCCCGACGACCCGCCGAACGCCGCCGCCAGCGTGTTCACCAGGCCGTCGACGCCCCGGTTGTCGAAGTACACCGACAGCCGGGTCAGCCACTGGCCAGGGCGCATCAGCAGGCCCTCGTTGACGGCGTCGCCGTACAGGTCCTTGCGGGCCGCGACCGTGATCACGCTGCCCGCGGGTGCGGTGACCGGGACCTGGCGCCGTCCGTAGAGGGCCCAGGCGATAGCCGCTCCGATCACGACCAGCACGAGCGTGACCACACCCCACTTGGTCCAGATGCCGTGCATCGTCGGCGGGACGCCGGTCACCGGGCCGAGGAAGTTCAGCAGCCGGTTGCCCAGGATCAGAAAGCCGCCGGCCGCGACCGAGCCGATGGCCAGGATGATCATCGGCGAGGTCATCACCGGCGGCGCCTCGTGCGGGTGCACGTGGTCGTCCCAGCGCCGCTCGCCGGTGAACGTCATGAACATCACCCGGGTCATGTAGAACGCCGTGATGCCGGCCCCGATCAGGGCGGCCGTGCCGAGCAGCGCGCCGGAGGTGCCGCCCTTGTCGAACGCGGCGTCGATGATCGGGTCCTTGGTGAAGAACCCGGATAGCGGCGGGACGCCGATGATCGCCAGGTAGCCCAGCGTGAAGGTCACGAACGTGATCGGCATGACGCTGGCCAGCCCGCCGAAGCGGCGCATGTCGACCTCGTCGTCCATCTCGTGCTTGACCGACCCGGCACCGAGGAACATCCCGGCCTTGAAGAACCCGTGCGCGAGCAGGTGCGCGATCGCGAACACGTACCCG
>DAIOWC010000199.1:0-11862 GCA_036758685.1 Streptosporangiaceae bacterium
ACCGCACGCCCGTCGTCTTTATCCACGGACTGTGGCTCCACGCCACCTCGTGGGCAACGTGGGCCTCGCTGTTCGGCGATGCTGGCTACGAGCCGATCGCCCCCGGATGGCCCGGCGACCCTGACACCGTCGAAGCAGCCCGTGCCAACCCTGAGGCACTGGCCGACCACGGCATCAGCGAAGTCACCGACCATTACGCGAAGATCATCGAACAGCTGCCCGCGCGGCCCATTCTCGTCGGGCACTCCTTCGGCGGCATGATCGCCGAAAAGCTGCTTGGCGAGGGCTACGGGACTGGCGCCATCGCCATCGATGCCGCCCAGATCAAGGGGGTGCTGCCGTTGCCGCTGTCGTCGCTGCACTCAACGCTGCCGGTTTTCAAGAATCCAGCCAACAAGCACAGGGCCGTCATGCTAACGGCCGAGCAGTTCCGCTACAGCTTCGGCAACGCCATCAGCGAGGAGGAATCTAACGGGCTCTACCAGCGGTGGGCCATACCCGCGCCCGGACGCCCCCTCTTCGAGGCCGCGGCCGCCAACTTCGAGCTGCACTCTCCAGACAAGGTCGACACCCGCAACGAGAATCGCGGGCCGCTCCTGCTCGTCATGGGCGGCCGCGACCACACGGTGCCCGAGGCCATCACCAAAGCGACCCTCAAGCTGTACCGGCACTCCCGTGCAACCACCGAGCTGACCGAGTTTCCGGACCGCGGACACTCCCTGACCATTGACTCAGGCTGGCGCGCCGTTGCCGACCAGTGCCTGGCCTGGCTCGACGAGCAGGGCTTGTAAGCTCCGAGTCCCTCATCGACGGCGCCCACCTCAAGACAACCTGAAATTCACGGCTGCCTGCGGGTAAGCCCGCCGTTCGACGCTACCGGTGCCCGCCGCAACCCTTCCTGGTGGTAGACAGCCAGCGACCGGCAACGAGGGGCGCGAGCACAACGGATCGTAAACCGACCGAATTTCTGCAACAGAAGGAGAAGTTGTGGATCCTACGACCGGTACATCGGATGCAGATGGTGCCGAGTTCCTGGAGTTCGTCGAGCGGTGTCATGGCGCCCTCAGGCAGCACACCGGCGGCAACCCGCGGCCCTATCTTGAGCTATGGTCACACGCTGACGACGTATCGCTCATGGGAGGGGTCGGCGGTCACCAGGTCGGTATTGACGATGTGAGCGCGCTCCTGACCGCAGCAGCCAAGACGCTCAACTACGAGACCTGGAGCGCCGAGAACCTCGTCACCGGCTTCGACGATACGTTCGGTTTCACAGTCGAGCTTGAGCGGCTCACTCGGCATGTGCACGGTGAGACGGAGGAAATGAGGCTGAGAGCGACGTCTATCTACCGGCGAGAGGACGGCTTCTGGAAGGTAGTCCATCGACACGGTGACAGCCTGATGACCGTCGAAATCGACCCAGAGGGCAGACGCTGATTCTGCTGCGCTGCGCCCGACGTCGCGGTCATCTTCTGCGGCAGCTGTGGGGGGAGTCGACAGATCCGCAGGTCGCGGCGGTCGATCAGGCCGGTTAGGTGCCGGGAGGATTATGGCGAACGAGCAGTCGCCGGGCCCGCTCGGGCCGGACGTGGCGGTCACTCACATCCTGGTGGTCGCCGATCCGGCGCGGTCGCGAGATTTCTGGATCGACGTCATGGGCGCCGAGCTCTACCGCGAGTACGGCGGGACCAGCGTTGTGCTGCGATTCGCCGGCACCTGGCTGCTGCTGGTCAGCGGGGGCGGCCCGACTGCGGACAAGCCCACCGTCACCTTCCAGCCGCCCGGGGACGCCGACCTGGTCAGCCACGCGATGACGCTGCGCGTAGCTGACTGCCAGGCAGCCTATGAGGCACTGCGGTCCCGGGGCGCCGCGTTCCTCACGCCGCCGCATGACTGGGGCTCGGAGATCCGCTGTTTCCTGCGAGACCCAGATGGCCATCTCGTCGAGATCAGCCAGTCCAAAGCCAGCTGACCCCAGCCCCGTCACACCTCGATTGCACCGCCCACCGCGCGCAGGTGATCCCTGAAGCTCAGGTCGGGCCGCTTCTCCCGCTCCGCGAGGTAGGCGGTGAACTGGGTTTGCGCCCGCAGCGACGCGCCTGCCCGGATCCGCTCGGCCTGCCGCCGCTCGGTATCGCGGATCGCCTCGGCCGCCGCGAGGACCTCACCGGCCTGGGCAGCGGGCACGAACAGCACGCCATCGTCGTCGCCGAAGGCCAGGTCCTCCGCTGTCACCGTCCACTCCCCGACGTCAGCGGACTCCAGCGCGTGCGGCGGGCGGGGGTCGAGGCGCAGCGGGCCGGTGGGAATTGCGCCAAGGCTGAATACGGGCAGGCCGATTGCGCGGATGTCGGCCGTGTCGCGGTGCAGTCCCCAGATCACCATGCCGGACAGCCCGGCCGCCTGCGCCTCCAGCGCAACGAGATCGCCGACGCAGGCCTCATCGATGCGCCCGGCGTTGTCGACCACCAGCACGTCCCCGGCGGCCGCCGTTTCGAACGCCTCCAGGAAGACATCGACGCTGCCGGCATGCCGGGCCGGACATACGCGCCCAGCTACGCGACTTTCGGGAACGACGCTCCGCACAAGCGCGGCGCACCGCACCGGAACCTGGGCCCGGATACAGCCGTCGGCTAGGTGAGCGGTGGTGAGCGAGTCGAAGCGCTCGCGGAGTTCGTGGTGATCCATGGCGTCCACCTACCTACGGTTCAGGACAATGGCGGGGCTTTGCGGGCGGAACCGCGGTACTCCCGCACGTCATAACGGCGCTCGCTCTCGGCCAATTTCGTCCGGGCCGCCTCAATGAGGTCGACTTCCAGAACGTCGGCCAGCCGGGTTAGGTAGATAGTGACGTCCGCCAACTCCGATCGCATCCGGGCCGCGGACTCCGCGTCGGCCATCACCCGCGCCGACTCCTCGGGTGTGAGCCACTGCAGCTCCGCGAGAAGTTCGCCGACCTCGCCGGCGAGGGCCATGGCCAGGTTCTTCGGCGTGTGGAATTGCTCCCAGTCGCGTGCGGAAGCGAACTCCCGCACCCGCGCCGTCAGCTCATCCAGGGTCACATCGGCAACCGTACCTTTGAGGGCAGGCTGCCGACATGTCGCTCGGGCCGGGCCGGCAGCTGAGACTTTGCTCTCAAGTTCGCCTTACGACCCGGCTCGCTGGACCGCTCAGCTTAGCCTTGCCTCACTTGATCGGAGGAGCGAGGCGTGCACAGAGGTGACACGGGCAGCCGGCGTCGGCCGGCCATGCGGGCCCTCGGGCTGACCGGCATTCTCGCGGCGGGAATCCTCGCTGCGGCCTGCGGCAGCCCCGCTGCCGGCTCCAGCGACAGCCAGAGCCAGGCCCGGGCCGAGGCAGCCAACCCCGACCTGGATCCCGGCACATCCCTGGGCGCCCGCCCGGCGCCGGATTTCCGGCTGACCAATCAGTTCGGTGAGCCGGTATCGCTGAGCCAGTTCCGCGGCAAGGTAGTAATCCTGGCTTTCGTCGACTCGCAGTGCACCACCATCTGCCCGCTCACGACGGCGAGCATGCTTCAGGCCCGCCAGTTGCTCGGTGCCGCCGGGGACAAGGTACAGCTCGTCGGGATCGACGCGAACCCGGCAGCCACATCGACGGCAGACGTGATGGCTTACTCCCGGGTGCACGGCATGGTGAACCAGTGGGACTTCCTGACCGGGTCGATCGGGCAACTGAGAGCGGCCTGGCAGGCCTATCACGTTTACGTGCAGATCGAGGCCGGCCAGGTCGATCACACTCCGGCCCTGTTCGTGATCGATCCGGAGGGCCGCGAACAGAAGGTCTACCTGACCACGATGGCGTACGCCAACGGCAGCCAGGAGGGTGAGGTACTCGCCAGCGAGGTGGCGAGTCTGCTGCCCAGCCATCCCAGACTGGCCAGTCAGGAGTCGCTGGCCTACATCAGCGGCATTGGCCCGGGGACGCGGACGACGCTGCCGACGGTCCCGTCCGGAACGGCGCCGCTGGGGCCAGGCCGGTCGCGCCTGGTCCTGTTCTTCGCGACCTGGCTGACGGAGACCTCGGACTTGCGGGCCCAGATGACCGCGCTCGACGCCTACGCCAAGGCGGCTAGCACCGGCGGCCTGCCGCCCCTGACCGCGATCGACGAAGCAGTCACCGAGCCATCGCCGGATTCGGCCGCCGCGTTCTTGCGGCAGCTTGGCGTGCCGCTGGACTACCCGGTCGCCCTGGACACGACCGGGCGGATCGCTGACGGGTACGGCGTCCAGGACCAGCCGTGGTTCGTCCTCACTACCGCGTCCGGCAAGATCGCCTGGCACCACGACGGATGGCTATCCGTGTCGGCGCTGGAGGCCGCCGTCCGCAAGGCCGCCTGACCGCGTCAGGACATGATGCTGCGCAACTGCCACGATATAGGCTGCTGCGGCGTCGCCAGCGGCACGGCCTGAGCCTGCTCCTGGCCGAATGGACTGGCCTGATATTGCGCTGCTTCATCACATGGCCGATGACGCCACGAACACGCCGAAAGATCAACGGCGGGCCCGGCAGTCCCGGACGAGCCCGCAGGGGCGGAGTACGGTTGGCGACGGAAGGGACAATGAAGCTAACGGTTGTGGCGGCGCAGACGCGAGTGAGCTGGGATCTCCAGCGCAACCTGGCCGCCATCGCTGCCGCCCTGGCCGGGACGCGCTCCGGCGAGGTCGTCGTCCTCCCCGAGGCCGCCGTGTCCGGGTATGACGATCAGCTGTCCGGCCTGGGCCGGCTCGATCCCGACGTGATCACCGCCGCCATCGACCGCGTCGCCGAGCAGGCCTGCGAGCGGCAGATCCACCTGTTCTGCGGATCGCTGCTGCCCGAGAACGGGACCTGGTTGAACGCGGCGCTGTACCTCGGGCCGGACGGCTCGCGGCAGATCTACCGCAAGGTCAACCTGGCCACGCACGAGCGCGGGCGGCTCGCGGCCGGCTCCGCGCTGCCGGTGTTCCCCGTCCAGCTGCCCGGCGGGCCGGTGGGCGCCGGCGTCCAGCTCTGCCGGGAGATCCTGTTCCCCGAGCAGTGGCGGTACCTGGCCGGCGCCGGGGCGCAGTTGTTCGTCTATCCGACCTACGCGGCGAACCCAACGGTGCCCGCGGGCGTGTGGCGCAGTCACCTGGTGAGCCACGCGGCGGCCAGCCAGCGGTTCGTCGTCGCCGCGAATGTGGCCGACCCGCGCCAGCACTGCCCGAGCGCGGTGATCTCGCCGCGCGGCGAGGTACTCGGCGAGCTGCCGCCCGCCCAGCCGGGCCTGCTGCGGGTGGTCATCGACACCGGCGACTGCGGCGACTGGTATCTCGGCCAGCGCCGCGAGGACGTCGTCCGGATCGTATCCGCGGGGGGTCCAGGGGGGTCGTCCCCCCGGGCCAGCACCGCCTAGCTCGTGACGTCTTCCGGGACGTGCCGCCGGTGCAGGACCAGCATCAGCGCATAAGGGTCGGTGCCGGGAGCGTCGGCCCGGAAGTACTCCATCGCACTGGGGAACTGCCTGATCAGCGCCCTGATCTGAGTCCGGAAGTCGGCCAGCTGGTCGGGCCGCAGCCGCAGGGCCATCCGCGCGCTCTCCAGGATCGCGTCCGGCCCGGCCTCGTCGACCTCGGCCGCCACGGCCTCGAACATCACCCGGAGCATCACGCTCTCGTCGGCCGCACTGTCATCGAGGTGCCACGACTTGCCGGTAGCGAGGTACGGCTTCTCCACCGTGCCGCGCGGGCCGGGGCGCGACGGCTCCTCGGCGAGAAACCCGGTTCGCAGGAGCGTGCGGACGTGATACAGCATGGTGGCCGGCTTTTGCCCGAGCAACCCGGCCAGTTCGGAGTTCGTCCGGGCCTTGTCCAGGCAGAGCCGCAGGACCCGCAGGCGCAGCGGGTGCGCGAGGGCCCTGATTTCCTGCAGGGTCGCCGGGTGCTTCCCGCAGGCGGCGCCGCCGCCGGCCGGCTCGGGCGGCTCGGCTCGGGCCGCGGCTGGGTCTGGCATGGCCTCAACGATACCAGTTGACAACTCTCAACCATTTGACAACACTCAACCGGTGACCGCAGCCCAGGCACCCCCGCACCCCCGCGGGACCCACCGCAAGCGCAGCAGCAAGCTCATCGCGCACCGGGGATTCCAGCGGCTGTGGTTCGGCCAGTCGGTCAGCGAGTTCGGCAGTCAGGTCACGACGCTCGCCATGCCGCTGGCGGCCGTGCTGGTGCTCCACGCGTCCGCGTTCCAGGTCGGCCTGCTGACCACGACCGGCTACGCCGCCTTCCTGCTCGTCGGCCTGCCCGCGGGCGTCTGGGTGGACCGGCTGCGCCGCAGGCCCATCATGATCACCGCCGACATCGTCCGGACGGCGGTGCTGGCCTCGATCCCCATCGCCTACGGCCTCGGCGTCCTCACCCTGGGCCAGCTGTACGGGGTGACCTTCATCCAGGGCATCGCCACGGTGTTCTTCGACGTCGCGTACATGTCCTACGTGCCCGGCCTGGTCGGCCGCGACCACATTGTGGAGGCCAACGCCAAGCTCCAGGCAACCGTCTCGCTCGCCCAGGTCAGCGGCCCGTCGGCGAGCGGCTTCCTGATCGGACTGCTCAGCGCGCCGGTGGCGTTCGTGACCAACGCGGCCACCTACGTCGTCTCGGTGCTGTCGCTGCTCGCGATCAGGGAGCGCGAGCCCGCCCCCGAGGCGACCGCGGGCCGCGGCAACCTGCGCGCCGAGATGGCCGAGGGCCTGCGGTTCGTGGTGCGCCAGCCGATCCTCCGGATGATCGCCGGCTGTACCTCGACGGCGAACCTGTTCTCCTCGGCCATGGTGGCGATCAGCGTCGTGTTCCTGGTCCGGGACATCCACCTGGACGCGAGCGCCATCGGCCTGCTGACCTCGCTCGCCGCGATTGGCGGCACGGTCGGCGCGTTCACCTGCGGCGTGCTCCGCCGGCGGATCGGCTCGGCCCGGCTGATCTGGCTCTCCATGACGGTCACCGCGCCGTTCGCGCTGCTGATCCCCCTGACGTTCCCCGGGCCCGGCGTGATCCTGTACGGGGCCGGCATGTTCATGTCGAGCTTCGGCGCGATCGTCTACAACGTGCACCAGGCGTCATTCCGCCAGATGCTCTGCCCGCCGCGGCTGCTCGGCCGCATGAACGCGACCATCCGGTTCATCGTCTGGGGGACGCTGCCGCTCGGCGGGCTCCTCGGCGGCGCGCTGGCAAGCTGGCTCGGCGTCCGCAACGCGCTCTGGGTCGGCGCCATCGGCTCGGCTCTCGCACCGCTCTGGGTGATCGCCTCGCCCCTGCTGCGGATGCGCGACACCGAGGACATTCCGCCCGCGCCGGACGACGACCTCGCCGCTCAGCCCGTTACGGCCTGACCCCGAAGGACGGCCGGCCCGGGCTCGTGCCGCGGAGAACCGCGTACGCGTCCTTGACCCAGTCGCACAGCAGCGGGCGGCTCTCCCGCGGATCGATGATCTCCTCGACCCCGAAGCGCTCGGCCGTCCGCATCGGATTGCGCACCGCGTCCAGCTTGCCGCGGATCTCGGCCAGCAGCGCGACCGGATCGTCGGAGCGCTCCAGGTCGGCCCGGTAGGCGGCCTCGATCCCGCCCTCGACCGGCAGCGAGCCCCAGTCCGCCGAGGGCCACGCCCACCGGCGCGTCAGGCGGTGCCGGTTGACCAGGCCCGCCCCGCCGACGCCGAACACCCGGCGCACGATGATCTCGGCACCCGGCACGGCGGCCTGATAGACCGCGCTGATCGCGCGGACGCCGTAGCGGATCGTCGCCCGCTGCTCGGCCCTCGTCCCGATCAGCAGGCCCGGCTGGTCAGTGAAGGTGACGATCGGCAGGTGGAACGCCGAGCACAGGTCCGCCAGCCGGATCACGGCCTCGGCGCCCTCGACCGTCAGGCAGCCGCCGGCTACGTACGGGTCTCCCGCGACCACGCCGACGGGATGGCCGTCCAGCCGGGCCAGCGCGGTCACGATGGAGCCGCCGTAGCGCTGGACTTCGAGCACCGAGCCGGCGTCGAAGACCGCCGCCAGGATCGGCCGGATCCGGTACGGCTGGCGCCGGTCGCGCGGGATCGCCGCCAGCAGCTCGGGCGCGCGCCGGTCGGCGGGGTCATCCGCAGCCGCGACCGGCGGCAGGTCATACACGCTCTGCGGCAGGTACGACAGGAACTTCCTGATCAGCGCGAGCGCCTCGGCTTCCGAGCCCGCGATCAGGTCCACGGCGGCGTTCCGGGCGTGCACGCGCGACCCGCCGAGCTGCTCCTTGTCGACGTCCTCGCCCACCCCGGACTTCACCACGGGCGGCCCGGCGACGAACAGCTGCGCGGTTCCTTCGACCAGGATTGACAGGTGAGCGGCGCAGAGCCTGGCCGCGCCGAGCCCGGCGACGGGACCGAGGCCAGCCGCGATCACGGGCACGGTGGACAGGTTGTCGACCACGTAGTTCCAGCCGGGATTGACCGGGACGTAGGTGTGACCGCTCTGCTCGAGCGTCTTGACGCTGCCGCCGCCGCCGGTCCCCTCGACGAGCCGGATGATCGGCAGCCGGAGCTCGCTGGCGAGCTGCTCCGCGTAGATCTGCTTGGCGATGATGCCCGCGTCGGCGGCCCCGCCGCGAACGGTGAAGTCGTCCCCGCCGACGACGACCTTGCGACCGTCGAGCCGGCCGGTCCCGGTGACGAAGTTCGCCGGCGTGAAGCCGGCGAGCCCGCCCGCCTCGTCGTAGGACGCGCTCCCGGCCAGCGCGCCGATCTCGCGGAACGAGCCCTCGTCCAGAAGCGCGGCGATCCGTTCCCGGACGGTGAGGCGGCCGGCATCATGCTGCCGCCGGATCTTCTCCGGTCCGCCCATGCGCTCGGCGAGCTCCTGACGGCGCCGCAGTTCGTCCAGTTCGGGTTGCCACGTCATGAGGACAAAAGCTAACCCACCGGACCGGCCCCCCGACAGGGCCGTTCCCGTCCAAAAATTCGCGGGCCCGTCGCTACGAGCCCGCGCGTAACACCGCCGTTTCCTGTGCTTCCGCCAGATCCATGGGCACGCACTCGGGCTCGGGCTCGCCCGCGCGCCATTCGGCGAATGCCATCGCCAGCAGGCTCGGCACCAGCGACGTAGAGCGCTTGACGATCCAGGCCGTGCCCTTGGTGGCGAGCCAGGCGAACTCGGCGACTCTGGTGGGCGGCGGGTTGCCGGGCTCGGGGTCCGGGGGGGCCGCCACCGGGTGTCCGGCCGCCTCCAGCATGGCGTGGAACCGGCGCGCGATGAGCCGGTGACCGCGCTCGCTCGGGTGCAGCCGGTCGACGGCCCACATGCGCGGGTCGTAGGTCTCCTCGTCGTTCGCCGCGTCGAAGTGCAGGGTGCCGAACCGCTCGGCGATCTCGTCCATCACGGCGTTGATCTGGTGGGCGCGCCTGGCCAGCGGCCGGGCGAGCACGCCCGGCATCCCGAGCATCTTGCCGGGATCGGGCAGCCGCATGGTCAGCACCTCGGCGCCGGACGCGCGCAGTGCCCCGATCGTGTGTGAGGCGGCGGTGCCGATGCGCTCGGCGTCGAAGTTCGGCCGCAGCGTGTCATTGACGCCGACGACGACGCTGGCGATATCGGGGCGCAGCTCCAGGGCCCGCGGCAGCTGCTCCAGCTCGACGTCATAGGAGCAGGCGCCGTTGCCGGCCACGATGTGCAGTGCCGGATCGGTGAGGCCATCGGCCAGCAGGGCCGCCCACCCGCGCCACGCCCGCCGGCCTCGGCCGCCGTCGGGGTCGATGAGCCGGATCGGGTCGCCAACTCCCAGCGTGATCGAGTCCCCCAGCGCAACAAACGTTGTCACGCTGCTACCTCCTCCCGATGCTTTCCCTCATTCTCCTGGTTTGTGACGCCGGACTCCAGTTGCGGGGCCTGAGTCTGCAGATGAGCAGTGCGACCATCCCGCGCTCGCTTCGCGTCCGTCAGTACCTCGGCGTAGTGGCCGAGCAGCTCGTCACACAGCACGGGCCAGCTTTTGCCGACCACCAGCTCCCGCCCGGCGAGGCCCTGAGCGGCGCGAAGGGCGGGGTCGGCCGCCAGCCTGGCCACCGCCTCGGCCAGCGCGGCGGCGTTGTCCGGGGAGACCAGGAACCCGGTCTGCCCGTCCTTCACCAGGTCGAGCGGGCCACCCGCCGCGGGCGCGATCACCGGCAGGCCGCTTGCCGAGGCCTCCTGGATGGTCTGACCGAACGTGTCATGCGACCCGCTGTGCACGAAGACGTCGAGGCTGGCGTAGATCGTCGCCAGATCCTCGCCGCCCCGCTGCCCCAGGTACACCGCGTCCGGGACGGCACGCCTGATCGCCGCCTCGGCCGGGCCGCTGCCGACGATCACCAGGCGGACACCGGGCAGCCGCGACACCTGCGCGAGCAGTTCGACGCGCTTCTCGGCGGCCAGCCGGCCGACGTACCCGGCGATCATCTCGCCGTTCGGGGCGAGTTCGGCCCGCAGTGCCTCGCTGCGCTTGGCCGGGTCGAACCGGACGCTGTCGACACCCCGAGCCCAGACCCAGACGCGCTCGAGGCCGTTCTTGCACATGTCGGCGGCGGTGTCGGTACACGGCGACAGGTTGCGCGCCGCCGCGTTGTGGATCTTGCGCAGGCGGTGCCAGGCGATCGCCTCGCCGATGCGGCCGGTGTGATACGAGCGCGCGTAATACGGCAGGTCGGTCGCGTAAACGGCGACGACCGGGATGTCGAGCCGGCCCGCGGCCGTCACCCCGCCGGCGCCGAGCACGAACGGGCCGTGCACATGCACCAGGTCGGTGCCGTGACCGGCGATGGCCTCCTGGACCGCCTTGCCGGGGATGCCGACGCGGAAGCCAGGGTAGAAGGGCAAGCCGAATGACCGCACCCGGACAACCGGGAAGTTGAAGCTGCGGTCGGGCCGAGCGACGCCCGGAGGCGGCTCAGGTGCGATGATCAGCGGCTCATGGCCCCGGCTCACCAGGTGCTCTGCAACGCGCACTGCGGTGTGCGCGACGCCGTTGACATCGGGCGGGAAGGACTCGGTGACATACGCAATTCGCACGCTCACACGGTAGGCATTGGGCTACCTGGAACACCAGATGCACCATGACTGCGTGGCGAACTGTAAGTGACATCTCGGGGAGGCAAACACGCTGGTCAGCTGGTACGCCAGCGGCCATATGAGGTCTGAGCGGCGCTTGTGAGCAGTAACCCGATTGTGATGCTATTTCCTGTCTGTCCAGTAGGGATCCGGGGCCGGCCATCGCCGGCCCCGGACCCCGGTGCGCTATCGGTCAGCCGTGCGGGTGCTTGCGGAAGTCAGTCGCAAGCTTGCCCAGGTTCGGCGTGCCGAGGCCGGTGCCAGGGTTGTACACGCGCCCCTTGGTGCCGGTGTAGTAGAGGTTGTCGTTACTCGAGCCGGTCGTGTCCAGCGGGTGGAACGGCGTCAGGGTTCGCGACACGGCGTACTTGTAGATGAGCGGGTTCCAGAATCCGACCCGGCGGTGCAGGTAGGAGTTGATCACCGCCGCGGCGCCGTTCAGCTGCGGCGCCACGAAGCTCGTGCCGCCCCAGCCGTGCACCAGATGGCTGCCACCGTAGAGAGTGCAGTACAGCAGATAACCGGTGTACGGGTCAGCGTCGGCCGAGATGTCCGGGACCACGCGACCGTTCTTGGCCGACCCGGCGACCGGCTTGGGCGCGGCCGCGGTATTGCTCTTGGCGTCCCAGACGGTCCACTTGCTCGGCACCTTGACCCTGCCGAACTTCCTGGGGTCAATCGGCGTCAGGTACCTGATCGCGTGGAACGTCCCGATCCCCTTGATCGCCTTCTGGTAGCTGGGCCTGCCCTCCAGCACGCTGTAGCCGCC
>DAIOWC010000200.1:0-11786 GCA_036758685.1 Streptosporangiaceae bacterium
TACTCCATGTAGAGGTTGTTCTCGCAGATGAACAGCACCGGCAGCGACCACACCGAGGCCAGGTTCAGCGCCTCGTGGAAGGCGCCGATGTTCGTCGCGCCATCGCCGAAGAACGCCACCGCGACCTGGCTCGTGCCGCGCAGCTGGGCCGACCAGGCGGCGCCGGCGGCGATGGGCAGGTGCGCGCCGACGATCGCGTAGGAGCCGAGCATGCCGGCCGAGGCCTTGGTCAGGTGCATGGAGCCGCCCTTGGCCTTGCACACCCCGGTCGCCTTGCTCATGAGCTCGGCCAGGCACTCGGCCGGCGACGCGCCGCGGGCCATCGCGTGATGGTGGCCGCGATAGGTGGCGAATACGTAGTCGTCGGGCTCCAGCGCCGCGCTCGCGCCGACCGCGACCGCCTCGTGGCCGGCGGCCAGGTGCGTGGTGCCCTTGACCAGCCCGGCCAGGAACAGGTCGTGCGCGGCCTTCTCGGTGCCGCGGATCACCGCCATCTGCTCGTACAGGCCGAGCAGCGTGAACCCGTCGACCTGGATCATGGGGCACCCGCCGGCTTCGACTCGCCCCGGCCAGCAGCCGTGTTGAGGTTCGACTGGCTTTCGCGGAGCGTGTTGAGCGCTCCCCCGGCGGTCCAGTACTTGCGGCCAGCGACCAGCAGTTCCTCGGCCGGGAACTTCGTGATCACCTCGCAGCCGTCGGCGGTCACCACCACCTCTTCCTCGATCCGCGCCGCCGACCAGCCGTCGGCGGCCGGCCAGTAGGTCTCCAGCGCGAACACCATGCCCTCCTCCAGCGGTTCGGGATGCTCGAGCGACACGAGGCGGCTGAAGATCGGTTTCTCCCAGATCGACAGCCCGACGCCGTGGCCGTACTGGAGCGCGAAGGCCGCCATCTCGTCCGGGAAGCCGAACTCCTCGGCCCGCGGCCACAGCGACACGATGTCGCCGGTCGTGACGCCCGGCTTCACCATCGCGATCGCCTGGTCCATGTACTCGCGGCAGCGCGTGTAGGCGTCCCGCTGGGCGACCGACGCGCTGCCGACGGCGAACGTCCGGTAATAACAGGTGCGGTAGCCCAGATGGCTGTGCAGGATGTCGAAGAATGCCGGATCGCCCGGCCGGATCAGCCGGTCGGAGTAGACGTGCGGATGCGGGGAGCAGCGTTCCCCGGAAATGGCGTTGACGCCCTCGACAAACTCGCTGCCGAGGTCATACAGGACCTTCGAGACCAGGCCGACGCACTCGTTCTCCCGCACGCCCGGCCGCAGGAACTCATAGAGCTGCTCATAGGCGCCGTCGACCATCGCGCACGCCTGGCTCAGCAGCGAGATCTCGTCCCGCGTCTTGGTCCGCCTGGCCTCCAGGAACACCTGCTGCCCGTCGACGGTCTCGATCCCTGCCTCGCGCAGTGCCGCCAGCACGGGCATCTCGACGACGTCGATCCCGACCGGCTCGCCCGCCAGGCCGTATTCGTGCAGCACGCCGGCTACCTCGGCGGCCACGCCGCGGCCGATCCCGGCGTCGGGATGGAACGCCCCGCGCAGCGTGGAGATGCCGGCCCGCGCGCCGGTCGCCCGCGCGCCCTCGGGGGTCGGCGGCCCGGGGGTGTGGTCGAGCCACGGGTTGTAGATCTGGTGATGGCGGGCGGCCGATCCGAAGTCCCACACCACCGGCTTGCCGCCGCGCGGCAGGAGCGCGAACCGGATCAGCTTGTCCATGCCCCACGTGCCGATGTGCGTGGCGGTCATGTAGCGGATGTTGCCGAAGTCGAAGCTCAGCAGCGCGCCCAGCGACGACGCCTCCAGCTTGGCGTTGAGCCGGGCCAGCCGCTCCTCGCGGAGCCGGTCCAGGTTCACGCGCTGTTCCCAGTCGACGGCGTTGGCGCCGTAGGTATGAATCGCCATCGTCGGTTACCTCGCAATCCGCAGTAGGCGCTCGGCGTTGCCGCCGAGGATCAGCTGCTCGTCGGCATCGCTCAGGCGGAGGGCGGCGATGTCCTCCGCCGGCCGGTCGCTGCCCATGTCGAACGGCCGGTCCGAGCCGAGCAGCACGTGATCGGCACCGGCGAACGCGACGAGGTCGGACAGGACGTCCTGGTCGTGGGTCAGGCTGTCGAAGTACAGCCGCCGCAGCAGGTCGTCCGGCGCGGCCGCGGTGTCCGCGCGCGCCTCCGGCCGGACCGCGAACGCCCGGCGGAGCCGGCCGCGCAGCGTCAGCAGCGCGCCGCCGCCGTGCGCGAGCAGCACGACCAGGCCGGGGCAGCGCTCGATCACGCCGCCGGCGACCAGCTGAGCGGCGGCGATCGCCGTCTCGACCGGATTGCCGACCGAGTTCCAGAGGTAATGGCCGTCGAGCGCGGGCAGCCCGAGCCCGGTCGTCGTCGGGTGGATGAACACGACCGCGCCGAGGCCGGCGGCCGCCTCCCAGAACGGCGCGAACCGGTCCTCGCCGACATAGCAGCCGCCGACGCTGGCCGGCACCTCGACCCCGTGCAGGCCCGGCAGCGTCATCAGGTACTCAAGCTCCGCCACTGCGCGCCGGGGATCCTGCAACGGCACGGCCCCGAGCGCGTGCACCCGGCCCGCCTGACCGCGCGCCGACTCGGCGAGGCTCTCGTTCTGCACCCGGCAGATGCGCGCGGCCTCCTCCGGCTCGGCCTGCGCCGGCACCAGCAGGATCCACGGCGACAGCAGCAGGTCGGTGACGCCCGCCGCCTCCGCCTCGGCCAGCATGACCCCGGCGTCGGCAAACTCTCCGGTGACCGAGCTGATCGTCTTGCCCCGGAACGAGACTTCGCGGCGCCCGTCAGCCCTGGACAGCGAGGGTCGCCAGTCGTCAGGGACTGCGGAGGTCATCATCGCGGCCGGGATGATGTGGCAGTGCGAGTCGAGAATCACGCCGCTGGCCCGGGCCGTCCAGCCGGGCTAGCACCGCTGGCACCGCCAGCGCCACCGCCGAGGTACAGGGAGCCGATCTCCGGATGCTCGAGCACCTCGGCGCCAGTGCCGGTCAGCCGGACCCTGCCGTTCTCGAGCACGACGCCGTGCCCGGCCATCGCCAGCCCGGCGCGCGCGTTCTGCTCTACCAGCAGGACCGTGGTGCCGCGCGCGTTCATCTCCCGGACGGCGCCGAAGACGACGCGCATGATCTTCGGCGCGAGGCCCATCGACGGCTCGTCGAGGATGATCAGCTGCGGCTCGAGCATCAGGCAGCGGGCGAACTCCACGAGCCGCTGCTGGCCGCCGGACAAGCTGCCAGCCTTCCGCTTCCGCCACGCGGCGACGTCGGGGAACAGATCCTCCACCGCGTCGCGCCGGCTCGCGACCCGCGACTTGCTGCCGAGCATGTAGCCGCCGAGCTCGATGTTCTCCGCGACCGTCATGTCCGGGAAGAGGGAGTGATTCTGCGGTACCTGCACCACGCCGGCCCGGAGGATGTCCCTCGGGTTCTTGCCGGTCAGCCGCTCGCCGCGGTGCGTGATGCTGCCGGTCCGGGGCCTGAGGATCCCGCTGATGACGGCGAGCAACGTCGACTTGCCGGCGCCGTTCGGCCCGACGATGCAGGTGATTTCGCCCTCGGGCGCGCTGAAGGAGACCTCATGCAGGACGTCCCCGCCCCCGTACCCGGCGGTGACGCCGTCGACGACCAGCGCGGCATCAGTCATCGCCATCGGTCCCGACGCCGAGGTACGCATCGAGCACGCGCGGATCGCTCCGCACCTGCTCGGGCGGGCCGGATGCCACCACGGTGCCCGAGTCGAGCACGGTGACCTGGTGGCACAGGCTCATCACGAAGTCCATGTTGTGCTCGACGATGAGGAACGTCCGGCCGGCCTTGTTCAGCTCGCCGATCCGCTCGGCGATGTGCTGCACGAGCGTCGGGTTGACGCCGCCGGCCGGCTCGTCGAGCAGCACGACGGCCGGGTCGGCGACAAGCACGTACGACAGCTCGAGCAGCTTGCGCTGGCCGTAGGACAGCGTTCCGGCCAGTGCGGCCGCGTGGCCCGCGATCCCGGTGAATGCCAGCAGGTCCATCGCGTGCTCGCGGTGCTGGCGCGCGGACCGGCCCCGCTGGGCGGGCACGAGCATGTTCTCCAGCACCGTCAGCCGCGGAAAGATGCGGGTCAGCTGAAAGGTGCGGCCGACGCCGAGGGCGTAGACGCGCGGCGGCGGCGCCCCGGTGATCCGGCCGTCCCCGAGGAAGACCTGGCCGCTGTCGGCCTTCTCGTAGCCCGTCATCACGTTGAACAGCGTTGTCTTGCCCGAGCCGTTCGGGCCGATCAGCGCGGAGATCTTCCCGGCGGGCGCGGTTAGCGAGCAGTCGTCGAGGGCCTGCACGCCGCCGAACGACTTGCTGATGCCCTCGGTTCGCAGCGTCGCCGTCATGCCGCGCCGCCAGGCGCCGAGGTCGGGGTGATCGCGTCATCGGCTCCGGCGGCTGGCTCCCTGGCCGTCTCGCCCGGAGCCGCGCGGCGGCGGCGGATCCAGGCCTGCGCCTTGCTCAGGTACTCCGCGCCGGTCGGCAGCACGCCGCGGGGCAGGAAGAGGATCACCACGAGGAAGAGGGCGCCGAAGAGGATCTCCGAGGAGTAGCTGTTGGTCTCCTCCAGATTCAGCCAGAGCTGAGCCGGCTGGAGCACGAGGGCGCCGAGGACCGGCCCGGCGACGGTGCCGAGGCCGCCGAAGAAGGCCATCAGCACGATCGCGAGGTCAAACAGCGGGTCGAAGACGAACTGCGGGACCGCCTCGCCGGTGAAGTACACCCACACGGCGCCGGCCATCCCGGTAATGAACGCGGACAGCACGAGCGCGGCCAGCTTCACCGGCATGGCCCGCACGCCGAGGCCGGCGGCGCGGTCCTCGTCGTCCCGGATCGCGCGCAGCTGAAGGCCGAACCGCGACCGGCGCACGAGCCACGCCAGGACGATGGTCGCCACCGCGATCACCAGGGCGACGTAATAGAACGGGTTGTTGAAGGTCGCGCCCGCCCAGTTCGGCTGCGGCACGAGCATTCCGCTCGATCCGCCGGTCACGGAGAGGTTCGAGGCCGAGAGCTGGGCGATGAAGAAGAACGCGATCGTGATGACCACGAACGTGTGCCGCCGCACGCGGAGGGCGACCAGTCCGAGCGGCACCGCGATCACGGCCGCGGCCAGCCCCGCGAGCGGCACCAGCCAGAAGATCGCGCCGGCCGAGAGCTTCCAGTCGTTGGCCGCTACCGTCAGGAAGTAGGCGCCGGTGCCGTAGAACACGGCGTGCCCGAGCGACAGGTAACCGGAGAAGCCGGAGAAGATGTTCCACGCCGAGGCGACCGCGACGAAGACGAGCGTCACCACGGCGAAGTTGGTGGCGGTCGGGTTCGTGAACACCAGCGGGAACACTGCCGCCACGGCCAGCAGGAGCAGCAGCCCGCTCCCCTGCGCGACGGTCTGCTTCGTCACTGCGCCCTCACCGCGTGCCGCCCGAACAGCCCCTGCGGGCGGAACGTGAGCACGATGACCATCGCCAGGTAGAACACGACGATCGACCAGTCCGGCTGCCAGATGTCGACGAGCGCCTCGATGGTGGTCATGAAGACGGCCGCGGCGAGCGCGCCGCCGATGCTGCCCATCCCGGCCAGGATGACGATCGCCAGGAGCCGGGAGATCAGGTCGTAGCCGCTGTTCGGCGTGAATGAGGTGATCGACCCGTACACCATGCCGCCGATCGCGGTTACCGCGACCCCGATGCCGAACGTGAGCGCAGCGACCCGGTTGACGTCAATCCCGATGAGCCGGGCCGCGGTCTGGTTCTGCATCGTCGCGCGCACGGCGCGGCCGAAGGTCGTCCGGTAGAGAATCAGGTAGAGGACGACCACCGCGGCGACCGCCAGGCCGAACCCGATCAGGTAGATATCGGCCAGGTAGAAGCCGAATATGTGCACGCTCTGGTTGACGTACCACGCGTTGAGTGAGACGTAGTTCGAGCCGAACTCCCGGTACAGCACGCCCTCGATGATCAGCGCGACCGCGAAGCACGCGAGCAGCGTCATCGAGGTCCGCTCGGCGCCGCGCAGGGTCCTGATGAAGAGCCAGTAGATGCCGACGCCGATGACGAACATCGCGGGCACGGTGATGAGCAGCCCGACGAGCAGATCAATATGCAGATGCACAGACAGCACGTAGCTGAGGTAGGCCCCGAGTACGACCAGGATGCCCTGGGCGACGTTGATGATGTCGAGCACGCCGAATACCAGCGTGAGCCCGGCCGCCATCAGCGCGTAAACGCCGCCGCCCAGTATCCCGTCAGCGATCGCGTGCGCGATCTCGGTCCCCATCTCAGCTCCGTGCCATCTGCGGTGACCCTCAGCTCGACCAGTTGGTCTTCGGATACAGGATCGGCACCGAGCCGGTGGCGGTGGTCGGCAGTACCTGCACGAACTTCCCGTTCTGCCACTGGAAGATGAAGGCAATCGCCTTCACGTTCTCGCCGATGCTGTTGAACGAGACCGGGCCCTCGACGCTGGTCAGCGTCACGCCGCTGTGCAGGTAGGCGATGAGCTTCGGGCCCGACAGGCTGTGGGTCGCCTCGACCGCCTGCGCGGTGACCTCGCCGACCGAGTAAGCCTCGGCGACGTCGGCGTTGACCCCGGAGGCCGTGCCGCCGTACTTGGCGACGTACTCGTTGACCATCGCCTGGCTCGTGGCGCTGGGGTAACCCGGATACCACGCGTCGGGCACCATCATCCCGTTCGCGTTGCCTGGCCCGCCGACCGCCGATTCGAAGGCCGAGCCCTGGTCGGGCCCGGCGGCCGCGACGAACACCTTGGGGTTGTAGTGCTGCTCCTCGAAGCCCTTCATGAACGCCGCCACGGTCGGCACGTCGACTGAGCCGAGTATGACCGCCTGCGGCTTCTTGCCCGCGACGATGTCCGCGTTGGGCAGGTAGTCGGGTTCCTCCTCGGGGAAGATCTTGCTGTAGAGCGTCTTGATGCCGAGGGGCTGGAGCTCGCTCTGAGCCAGCTGGACCTGCGGCGTCGCGAACGGGTCATTGGCCATCGGGTACGCCGCCGTGGTGGGACGCTGGCTGGCCGGCAGCGACTTGATCCAGTTGACGAACGGATCCAGCTCGTTGGCGACCGGCAGGGCCACGTCGAAGACGTCGGGAAGCTTCTCGCCGAACACCAGCGGCGAGCCGCCCGCGCCCTCGATGAACGCGAAGTTGTACCGGTGCGCCACCTCCGCCGCCGGCGCCGTGAGCAGCGACGAGAACGGCCCGAAGGTCAGGTCCACGTGCTTCACATTGATCAGGTCGGTGTAGTTGGTCACGACCTGGGTCTGGCTGCTGTTGTCGTTCAGGATGTCGAGCTGGACCTTGCGTCCCATGATCCCGCCGTGGGCGTTGATGTCATGGACCCAGAGCTCGTATCCCTTCTCAAACGCGATGCCGTCCGTGCTGAAGTCACCCGTCAGCGACAGCGACGTGCCGATGATGATGGGACCAGACGATGACGGCTTCGAGCCGCCACCGCTACTGCAGCCGGCAATTAATGCCGCGGCCAGCAGTGCAGTTGTGCCAAGGGCTAGATACCGGGCGCGATGCGGGTGCGATCTCATCCCCGGTGCTCCTTCCATTCGGGAAAAGCCCGACTGTTATGGCCTGCCGGGTCAGACCCGGCCCGTTGTTTGGGTAGTGACGCCAGCGGCGTCACCGGTGTTTGCAATACCGCGTTATGTGTGTGCTGAGCTGCCGACGTCCAGTCCGTCGGATATCTCGGCGTTCTCGCTGACGAGATCCAGCCCGGAGGCCTCGGCCTGCAGTTCGATCACCGTCGCGAAGTCCTGCTCGCCGAACCCGTGGCCGACCAGGCTCTGGACGATCTGATGGACGAGAGCGGCGACCGGCATCGGGACCTCGTGCTCCCTGGCGGCAGCCAGGCCCAGGTCGAAGTCCTTACGCAGCAGCACGGACGTGAAGGTCGCGTGGAAGTCGAGGTTCACCAGCGCCGGCGACTTGTACCGGGTGAAGGTCGAGCCCATGACGCTGTTGTTAATGCAGGCGAGAAACGCCTGCCTGCTCACCCCGGCCTTCTCCGCGAGCACGGTCACCTCGGCCAGCGACTGGATCACCACGCCGAGGAACAGGTTGTGGCACAGCTTGACTGTCCTGGCGATCTCGCCAGGACCGACGTAGCTCGAGCCGGCTCCGAGTACATCCAGATACGGGCGGATCTGGTCGGCCGCCTCCGGCGACCCGGACAGCGCGAATGTGAGCATGCCCGCGGCCGCTACGCGCGGATTGCCCATGACCGGGGCGGCAACGAACTCGGTGCCCCGCGCGGCAAGCTCCTCCCGTACCTGGCGCGACGCCTCGACCGAGACCGTCGACAGGTCGACCACGACCGCCGGGGCGAGTTCGCCCGCCATCAGCCCGGCCGGCCCCAGGAGGGCGTCGAGCAGATCCTGCGACGTGCCCACCATGACGAAGACCACGGGCGCCCGCGCCAGGTCAGCGGCGCGGTCAACGATCTTCGCGCCATCCGCTGCCAGCGGCTCGGCCTTCGCCTTCGTCCGGTTGTAGACCAGCACGTCCATCCCCGCCGCGAGCAGGCGGCGGATAAGGACAGAGCCCATCCGGCCTGCCCCCAGCCAGCCGACCTCGCTGCTTGGGTGATCGCTCATTCCTGCCTCACAGGCCGCTCGGCGGAACAGTGCCAGCAAACAGTTGCCACAATCGTTTGCACCCTAAGGGATGCACAGCAGACTGGCGCATCATGAATACGTTGTCAATGGGGGATATAACGCAATCAGGTATGCGTGGCGGTTGACCCGCGAACGATCAGCTCCGGCGCCAGGTAAAGGACCTTGACCCGGCCGGTGTCGCCGTTCAGGCGCTCGATGAGCAGCTGCGCGGCCTCGGTGCCGACCTGATAGTGCGGGAACGCGACCGTGGTCAGCGGCGGCCTGAGCATGTCGATGAACGGCATGTCGTTGAACCCGACCACCGAGATGTCGCTCGGGCAGCCGAGCCCGGCCTGATCCAGCGCCTGGTAGCAGCCGACGGCCAGCATGTCGTTGCCGCAGGTGACGGCGGTGCAGCCGCCGCCAGCAGCCAGGATCTCGCCGGCGCAGCGGTGGCCTTCCTCGATCGAGAAGGCGCTGGCGAACGCGACCCGCTCCGGCGGCGCCTCCAGGCCCGCGGCGGCCATGCCGCTCTGGAAGCCGCGGTACCGGGCGAGGCCGGTCGAGACGTCCTGCGGCCCGGCGATGCACGCGATGTCCCGGTGCCCGAGCGAGACCAGGTGGCTGATCGCCATCCGCAGCCCCCGCTCGTTGTCCACCGTCACCGACGGGAAGCTGTAGTCCTCGGCGATCCGGTTCATCAGCACCACCGGGACGTCGGCCCGCACCGCCTCGTCCAGCAGCGGGTTGCGCAGGTGGGCGGTGGCCAGCACGTACCCGTCCACGTGCCGCGCGAGCATCTGCTCGAAGACCCGGCGCTCGCGGGCGGCGTCGCCGTCGGTGTTGCCGATCAGGGCGACGTAGCCGTGGGCGGCCAGCCGGTCCTCCAGGCCGCGGATCATCGGCGGGAACAGCGGGTTGTTGAGGTCGGGGATCAGGACGCCGATCGTGTGCGAGCGGCGCGTGCGCAGGCTCCGGGCGACGGCGTTCGGCCGGTACCCGAGTTCGGCCGCGGCGGCCAGCACGCGGTTCGCGGTCTCCTCGCTGACCAGCAGCCGGGTCTCCGGGTTCAGCGCCCTGGACGCGGTGGCGGGGTGCACGCCTGCCTTGCGTGCCACATCCTTCAGCTTCACCGCTGGCTCAGGCATCCCCGCTCCCGGTCCGCGAACCCGGCACGGCCGTACCGGACCGCTTATCCGCATCGTATCGTCACGATCCGGCGCGGCCCATGTATCGGCTGTCACATCGTCGGCCGAGGCGGACTTTAGCACTCAGATGGCCTGTCTGACCGATTTTGCCGATTCACGAAACGGCCCGGCGGGGATCTGCCTAAGGTGCTTCGGTCAGGCGCTCCACTGGGGGATGGCACGCGATCGGCGAGCTGAGGTACCCCCGAAGAGCGCGCCGTTCGCGGAAAGGAGCCCTTTGGGCCGCCACAGCAAACCCTCCCGTATCACTCAGGGAGCAGCCCTCGCCGCGCCGACGCTGGCCAGCGTCGCCGCGGCTTTCTGCATTGCCCCGTCGGCCGTCGCCGCACCCGCGGTGGCCGCCGGCCCGCAGGCCGCGGTACTAACCGCCGCGGCCGGCAATCCGGCCCCGGCCGCGCTTCGCAAGGCCGCGGCCGTTAGATACCGGGTCAGGCCCGGTGACTCGCTGTCCTCGATCGCTCAGCATTTCTACGGCGACGCGGACGCGTGGCCGGTGATCTACTGGCACAACCGCGCCAGCATCCGGTGGGCGGACTACCTCGACGCCGGCCAGGTGCTCACCATCCCGCCGCGTGCGGGCCGCACCCCGTCCGCGCCGGCGGCCCTGGCCCCGCCCGTGCCCGCGCCGGCCACGGCCCCCGCCCAGGAAGCGCAGCCAGCGCCGGGCGTGGTTCAGGCCGCGACGCCGGCAGCCGCCTACACCGGCGGTGCGCCCGGCGGCTCGTTCGGCGCATGCGTGATCGCCCGTGAATCCGGCGGCAACGCGCAGATCATGAACGGCACCGGCCACTACGGGCTCTATCAGTTCAGCGCCGGAACGTGGGCCGCCTACGGCGGCAACCCCGCTGACTTCGGCAATGCCAGCGTCGCCGAGCAGAACCAGGTGTTCGCCAACGCGCTTGCCGCCGGCGGCGAGTCCAACTGGGCGCCCTATGACGGCTGCTAGCACGGCCAGCTAGGAGGGGCGGGTGGCCGCACCCGCGGCCACCCGCCCGGCACCGGAATACTCTGGCGGCGTGCTGCTGACCATCACCACGACCCGCGCCCCGGCGACCGACCTCGGCTTCCTGCTGCACAAGCATCCCGAGCGGGTTCAGCATTTCGATCAGTCGGTCGGGCGGGCGCACGTGTTCTACCCCGAGGCGACGCCGGAGCGCTGCACGGCCGCGCTGCTGCTCGAGGTGGATCCGGTCGCCCTGGTCAGGGGCCGCAAGACCGGACCGGCGCCCGCCGAGGGCTTCACGCTCGGCCAGTACGTGAACGACCGGCCCTACGCCGCGTCCAGCATGCTCGCGATGGCGCTGAAGGACGTGTTCCGCACGGCGCTGGCCGGGCGCTGCGATGCCCGGCCCGACCTGGCGCTGGCCGCGTTCCCGCTCGAAATCCGCATCCCGGCGCTACCCTGCCGCGGCGGCAGCGACCTGCTGAGGCGGGTCTTCGAGCCGCTCGGCTGGCGCGTCGGCGCCGCGGTCTGCCCGCTCGACCCGCAGATCCCCGAGTGGGGCGACTCCCGTTACCTGGACGTCACGCTGGCCGGCGAGGTCAGGCTCGCCGAGGCGCTCAATCACCTGTACGTGCTGCTCCCCGTGCTGGACGACGCGAAGCACTACTGGGTGAGCAACGACGAAGTGGACAAGCTGATCCGGGCGGGCACCGGCTGGCTCGCCGGCCATCCCGAGAAGGACCTGATCACCCGCCGGTACCTGTCGCACCGGCGCGAGCTCGCCCGGTCCGCGATGGCCCGGCTGGCCGAGGTCGACGACGCGGAGGAGCAGGACTTCGACAACGCCACCGAGGGCGCGCTTGACCTCGACGCCCCGGACAAGCCGGTCCCCTTGCACGAACTGCGGCGAGGAGCCGTCATGGCCGCCGTCCGCGCGGCCGGCGCCCGGCGGGTCGGCGACCTCGGCTGCGGCGAGG
>DAIOWC010000201.1:0-11765 GCA_036758685.1 Streptosporangiaceae bacterium
TGCCGGAGACTGTCGGCGGCGAGCGGAACTGGGACTACCGCTACACCTGGGTGCGCGACGCCAGCCTGACCATGCAGGCCCTGTGGGTGGCGGCCTGCCCGGACGAGGCGAACAAGTTCTTCGCCTTCCTGGCCGAGGCGGCCGCATCCGGTCTGCAGCGCGGCGCGGACTTGCAGATCATGTTCGGCGTCGGCGGCGAGCGGGACCTGTCCGAGCGGGAGCTGCCGCATCTGGCGGGGTGGCGGGGCAGCCGTCCGGTCCGGGTCGGAAACGCTGCGTGGCTCCAGCGGCAGCTCGACGTCTACGGTGAGCTGCTCGTCGCCGCGCAGCGGCTGGTCGACCAGCTAGGCGAGCTCGACCCGGTGACCAGGCGGTTCCTGGTCGCCGCCGCGGATACCGCCGCTGCCCGCTGGGAGGAGAAGGACCAGGGGATCTGGGAGATCCGCGGCGAGCCCCAGGACTTCCTGTATTCGAAGCTGATGTGCTGGGTGGCAGTGGACTGCGCGATCGCCCTGGCCAGCCACCTCGGGGCCGAAGACCGCGTGGCCGACTGGGAGACCACCAGGGCCGAGATCCGGGCGGCCATCCTTGCCCGCGGCTGGAATGAGCAGGCTGGTGCGTTCACGCAGGCGTTCGGCAGCGAGGACCTGGACGCGTCGAGCCTGATGCTGGCCATCACCGGGTTCTTGCCCGCGGACGACCCGCGGATGAAGGCAACTATCGACGCGACCGCGCGGCGGCTGACCGACGAGCGCGGCCTGGTGTACCGGTACCTGGCCCATGACGGCCTGACGGGTCAGGAGGGCACGTTCGTGCTCTGCACGTTCTGGCTCGCGCAGGCGCAGGCACTCGCCGGAGACGTCGAGGCCGCCACCGCGACCTTCGAGCGGGCCGTGGCCGCCATCAACGACATCGGCCTGCTCGCCGAGGAGGTCGATCCCCGCAACGCAGAGATGATCGGCAACTTTCCGCAGGCGTTCAGTCATGTTGGCCTGGTCAACGCCGCCTGGGCGATCACCGAGGCGCGGCAGCGTGCCGGGCAGGCCTGACTGGTTCCTAGTCGGTCCGCGGCAACTCCGGACTCCGGCCGCTCGGCGGCTCTCCGACGTCGGACAGCGCCGCGCGGAGCTCCCTGCGGGACCTAACTCCGAGCTTTCCGAATACTTTGCGCAGATGCCACTCCACAGTGCGGGGGCTCAGAAAGAGCTGAGCGGCGATCTCCGGGTTCGTCTGCCCGCTGCCGGCGAGGCGCGCGACCTGCGCCTCCTGAGGGGTCAGCTCGTCGAGCGTCGCGACGGACCGCTTGCGCACCGTCTCGCCGGTGGCCAGGAGCTCGCGGTGGGCGCGCTCGGCGAATGCCTCCATGCCCATGTCCGAGAGCATTGTGTACGCGACCCGCAGCTGCTCGCGGGCATCGACACGACGGTGCTCGCGCCGCAGCCATTCGCCGTACAGCAGGTGCGCGCGGGCCAGTGTCGCGCGGGTTCTGATGTGGGACAGCCGTTCGATCGCCTCTCGGTAGAGTCTCTCGGCGGCCTCTCCCTCGGCAATCATCGCCGCCGCGCGCGCGTGGGTCCCGAGCGCCCAGTCCGTGCCGGCGGCATGCGCGATCTCAGCGAGCCGGGCGAGCGGGCCGGTCGCACGCTCGGGCCGGCCGGTGCGCGCGGCCGCCTCGATCAGCTCCGCCAGCAGCAGGATCGACGGTCCGAGGCCCCGCGCGGCCTCGGCGGCCTGCTCGGCCGCGGCCAGGGCGTCCTCATACCGGCCGAGTCCGTTATAGCGGATTGCGCTGCCCCAGTCGTTCGCGGCGAGCCATAGCCCCTCGCCGCGACGCAGCGCGTCCTGCCGGCGCTCCTCGATGAGAGTGACCGCCTCGGCGTCCCGTCCCCGCCAGTTCGCCAGCACGATCGAGGTCCGCAGCGTCAGGTGACTGCCGGTGGCTTCGACGACGGCGTCCGACTCGGCGGCCAGCGACATGGCGATCCCGATCCGGCCGGAGAACAGCTCAACGAGCACGCGGTCGGTGAGCGCGACGGGCAGCGCGGAGAACGCTCCGGCGCGGCGCGCGAGCTCCAGATGGCGCGCGGAGAGCTCGTCCCACGCTTCATCGTCGGCCAGCGCTCTGGCGACGCGGCAGCCGAGCCACAGCCAGCGCAGCTGGTCCTCCTCCGGCAGCGGCTCGCTCCGGAACGCGCGCAGCGCGACCTTCAGCGCTGGCGTCCCCGCGACGTAGCCTTCGCGGGTGAGACGGGCGAGCCCGTCCAGCAGCAGGTCGCTGGCGTGCGCCGACTGCTCCCAGTCGGCGGCGAGGACGGCCGCCGCGATTTCAGCGGCATCGCCTGCCTGTACCAGGCGGTCGGCGGAGAGCGCGGCGGCGAACGCCTCGAGGTAGGTCTCGCGGGCGAGTGCCGCATCGAGCGGCTCGAGCCGCCTGGCCGCCTTGAGCAGCAGGGGAGGGGCGTCGCGGCCGCGCGTTGTCGCGAACGTGATCTGCGCGTGCAGCAGCTGGGCGCGGGCTCGCTCGTTCTCGTCGAGCGGCCCGGCCTGTGCGATCGCCAGCAGCCGGAGCGCCGCACCGGGCGCGCCCGCCTGGTGCTTGCATTGCGCGGCGACGAGCGCACGCTGCGCGCGGCGCCTCGGATCGGGCGTCAGCTCGGCGGCGCGCTCGTGGAATGCCGCGTCCGCCGCCAGGCCGCCGCGCGCCCGCGCTCGCCCGGCCGAGCGTTCCAGGTCGGTGGCGACGTCCTCGTCGAGCCCGGCTGTCGCCTGAGCGCGATGCCAGGCGCGGCGATCCGGATCGGCGCCGGCATCGGTGGCGTCGGCGAGCGCGCGGTGCGCGCGCTGGCGCTCCTCCGGGGACGTCGCGCCGTACACCGCCGAGCGCACGAGCGGATGACCGAAACGCACCTGCGCGCCGAACTCGGCCAGGCCCGCGCCGACCGCCGGCGCGGCCGCGTCCGGACCAATCCCGAGGGCGGCGGCCGCGCGCCATACCAGCACCGGATCCCCGGTCGGGTCAGCCGCCGCCACGAGAAGCAGCAGCCGCGTGGACAGCGGGAGCGGCGCCAGCCGCTCCCGGAAGCTCTGCTCGATCCGCCCTGGCACCGCCGGGCCGCCGGACAGCCCGAACCCGCCCGCGAGCTCGGCCGGCGTCCGGCCGCGGGGCAGCTCAAGCAGCGCGAGCGGGTTGCCGCGCGTCTCGGCCACGATCCGATCGCGCACCCGGTCATCGAGCGGACCGGTCACCACGGTCGCGAGCAGCTCTCGCGCCGTACGGTCGTCGAGCCCGCCCACGTTGATGACCGGCAGGCCCTGAAGGCGCTGTTCGCCCTCGGTCTCGCGCAGGGCGAACACCAGCCCCACCGACTCCGCGCCCAGGCGGCGAGCGACGAACGCCAGCGCCTGCGCGGACGCCGCGTCCAGCCACTGCGCGTCGTCCACGACGCAGACCAGCGGCCGCTGCTCCGCTATGTCGGAGAGCAGGCTCAGCACTGCGAGGCCGACGAGGAACCGGTCCGGCGCGTCGCCGGCGCGCAAACCGAACGCAATGCCAAGCGCATCACGCTGCGGCCAGGGGAGGCGCTCCAGGCGATCCAGGAACGGCGCGCACAGCTGCTGCAAACCTGCGTAAGCAAGCTCCATCTCCGACTCGACGCCTGCCGCCCTGGCTATGCCGCACCCGGACGCGTGCTGCACCAGATACTCCAGCAGCGCGCTCTTGCCGACGCCGGCGTCCCCGCGAAGGACCAGCGCGCGGCTCGGACCCGCGCGGACACTCGCTACCAGCTGATCCAGGGCCGCGCACTCGCTTCGCCGGCCAAGCAGCCGCCGCGCTGAAACGGGAGCCGACATCGCCACTGGCAGTCAGGGGCGCAGTTCCCCGGAGGGCCTGTTCCCCTTCCTCCTTTCATCCCGTACGTGCGGTTTTTCGTATACCGGTTACCGATGATCTTCTTGGCAAGATTACGCCGCCTTCGCGCAGCGCCCGCCGGCACGGGACCCGGCACCCTGGGGGCCTGCACCAGGGTTCCTCACGGGCGCGACGGGCGGGCGCGCAGACCAGGCTCGATGACATCAGCAATGTGAAGACCAGCTGAGGTCTTCCCTCGCCAAGGAGACAAGCCATGAGCGCCACCGAAATACACAGCGCGACCCGCGATCCGTCCGTCGGGACGGTCGACATGCACCTGGAAGTCCAGATCATTCCCGTGTCTGATGTCGATCGGTCCAAGGAGTTCTACAGCCGCCTGGGCTGGCGGCTCGACGACGATGTCGCACCGCTGGACGGCCTGCGCATCGTTCAGTTCACGCCCCCTGGCTCCGCGGCCTCGGTCACCTTCGGCCTCGGACTCACGACGGCGGCCCCGGGCTCGGCCGGGGGCGGGCTGATCGTGTCCGACATCGTTGCGGCCTATGACGAACTCGTCGGCCGTGGCATCGACGCCAGCGACATCTGGCACGGCCCGCCGTTTCCCGTCGAGGCGCGGCAGCCCGGTCCGGATCCGGAGCGCACCAGCTACGGGTCGTTCTGCTCTTTCAGCGATCCCGACGGCAACACCTGGCTGGTACAGGAGGTAACCACGCGGCGGCCAGGCCGGATGGACGCGGACACGGCCTACGCCTCGGCGGCGGACCTCGCAAGCGCCCTGCAGCGCGCCGAGGCCGCCCACGCCGCCCACCAGAACAGCACCGGGCGGTCGCACCTCCTGCGCCGGTCAGGCCAGGACGAGAACTGGCCCGCCTGGTACGCCGCCTACATGACCGCCGAGCAGTCCGGCACGGACTTGCCCGCGTGACCGGTCGCCGGCCCGCCGTGGCTGCCCCGGTTGCGGCGACCGGGGCAGCCGCATGCGCTCGTGGTGCGGCACGGCTGCGGCACGACCTCGGACCCGTGCCAAGCCGGGTACGGGCCGCCCTATGACGGACGGAGATCATGATGGAATTCCTGGTCGATATGGTGACCACGGTGCCGGATGGCACAGCCAGCGCGGAGGTCGACGCGATCCGGGCCCGGGAGGCCGCCCGATCCCGGGAGCTGGCCGCGCAAGGGCATCTGCTGCGGCTGTGGCGCCCGCCGCTGAAAGCCGGCGAGTGGCGTACGTGGGGCCTGTTCCAGGCCGCCGACGCGACCGAACTGGAGAGCGTGCTGTCGTCGATGCCACTGCGCGTCTGGCGGCGCGACACGGTGACGCCGCTGACACCGCACCCCAGCGACCCGGCCAGCGGCGACGTCACGACCAGTCAGGACTCAGCCAGCGAGGCCGGCCTGCTGGACGCGGTCCTCACCCGGTGGAAAGCGGCGGTCGATGCCCACCAGCCGGAGGAGGTCGCCGCGTTGTTCACCACGGATGCGATCTTTCAGGGCCTGCACCCCTACACCGTCGGGCAGGCGGGCGTTGCCGAGTACTACGCCGCCCAGCCCGCGGGCATGACCGCCCGCTACACGCTCCGCGAGACCCGCGCGCTGAGCGATGGCCTGGTGCTCGGCTATCTCAGCGTCGACTTCGGCTTCACCGACCGTGCCACCCTCACCGTCTACCTGAGTGTGATCATCCGCCGGAGTGCCGACGGCTGGCGGATCGCCCACTACCAAGTGTCGGGTCCCGCCACGTAGGTGCCCGGCACTAGGTCACGCGCTGGGGTGCTCCACGTCGAGCGGGACGGACTCGGCTCTGATCAGCCCGAGAGCAGTGACTTCGGCTGGCGTGGTGCCGTTCAGGACCCAGTCTGTGAAGACTCGCAGCCGGTTCCCGGACATGCTGTAGAGGTGGTAGGCGCGGGTGATGAGGCTGGCAGGGGGCCCGGACAACGGGATATGCAGCGGGTTGATGGCTGCGGCGAACCCGCCTAGGTCGACCAGGAATCCGAGGTCGCGGTGCTTGTACGGCGCAGCCTGCCCGGTACCGAGCGAGGCGGCGACGTTCCTGGCAACCTGCCGGCCCTGCCGCGTGGCGTGCTGCGCTGTCATCCCGCAGATCTCGCCTGGCCGGGTGATGTCGGGCACTGCAGCGCAGTCACCGCAGGCGTAGATCTCGGGGGCGGTGGGCACGGTCATGTATTCATCGACCACCAGCCGTCCCTTGAGGGTCTCCAGGTCAATGCCGTCCACCAATGGGACGGCGCGGACTCCGACGCACCAGATCAGCGAGCGTGTGGGCACCTTCTCGCCGGTGGAAAGCTGGACGGAGTCCGCGAGGGCCTCGGTCACGGACTGGCGGGTGCGTACCTCGACGCCGCGGCCGCGAAGCACCCGGTCGGCGGTCCTCGAAAGCCGCGGGTCAAGTTCGGGCAGCAGCCGCGGCGCGGTGTCCAGCAGCAGCCACCTGACCCGCTGCCCAGCCAGGCCCGGCATTCGGCGCAGCAGCCGGGCGGTCAGCAACTGGCCCTGGGCCGTGACCTCCGTGCCCGTGTAACCCGCGCCGACCACCACGAATGTGCAGAGGGCATCGCGCTCGGCCGCGTCGGTAGCCACCGCCGCCAGCTCGAGCTGCCTGATGATGTGGTCGCGCAGGTAGCCAGCCTCGGCGATGCTGCGGAATCCGTGCGCGTGCTCCGCCAGGCCCGGGATCGGCAACAGCTTGTTCACGCTCCCCGCGGTGAGGATCAGCCGGTCGTAGCTGAACTCGCCCGAGCCGCCTTCGGGGCCAACCCAGGTCACCACTTTCTGCCGCGGGTCAACGTGCTGCACCGTGCCGACCACGTACCGGAGCTGCCGCAGCCGGCGCGGTAGTGATGTGCAGATGTGCCGGGGTTCGATGAGGCCGCCCGCCACCTGCGGCATCAGCGGCAGGTACAAGAAGTAGTCGTTGGAATTGATCACCACGATGTCGGTGGTGGCTCCCGCAAGCCGGACCAGCTCGCGCGCGGCATTGAACCCGGCGAAGCCGGCGCCCACGATCACCACGCGGTTCTTTCCCCCGTTATGCGCCATCTGTGATTCCTCTCTGATCAAGGAAGGCGCGAGTCGCGGCGGCACTCGAGGGCACCAGCCGTGCGGAATGCCATACCCCGTCCGGAGCCCGTTCCACGCCGAGCACGCCGGCCCCACGGGCCGTCGTGGGCGAGGGCTGGCCGGTCAGTACTTGAGGCCCACGCGCAGCAAGAGGATGAATACGACCAGCACGACGATGCCGCGCAGCGCAAACTTCCGGATCTCGCGCGACATGGCCTTGATCTGCCCGCGGCGGGACCGGATGCCCAGCCGGGCCTGATTGGCGCGGGTGGCGTGCCACACCAACAGGCCGACGACGATCGCGACGAGAATGACCAAGACAGGAAGCCGATCTGGGGGGGATTGGACCGGGCCCGTCTAGCTCACCGCGTCGCCTGCGGCGTGTCAACTTAATCGGCTACGCCGCGCCGTGTCGCGGGGCGGTCGCAGGCGGGGCCACCATCCGGGTACCGCCTGCCGGTAGGCCTGATACTGAGCGCCGTAGCGCCGGGCCAGCGTGGGCTGTTCATACCCGGATACGAACGCGACGAAGGCGACAGCCACGCACGCGGCGTAGCCGAGCAGGACCGGACGGCTCAGGAGCAGGGCCTGCCCGGCGATGATGGCGAGCACGGCAAGATACATGGGGTTGCGCACGTACCGGTAGAGCCCGCGAACCACCAGGTGCTCGGTGGGCGCGGGTGGCGTCGGCGTGCCGCGGCCCTGGATCGCGAACTGCGCGAATCCGGCGAGGAGTGCCGCCGCACCCGCGACGATAAGAACCACGCCGAGGATCCGCGCGCCGGCCGGATAAGCGGCGCCCGGCTGCCATCCGGTCAGCCACCAGGGCGCCAGCCCGGCAACTGCTCCCGGTGCGATCACGAGGAACACCGCGGTTCCGGCGCTGGCCGTTATTTTCCTCATCGGCAGCCGCCCTTCAGCCAGCCGGCCGCCTTTGTCTGCGGCGACGTCTGCGCGGAGGACGGCGCGCCGCCACAGGCGGGGAACTGGCCGTCCACGATCAGGCCACCGCCCGCATCCAGGTGCACCCGGCGCACCGGCGGCGTGCCCGCGGCCGTCAGCTTGCCTAGCAGACCCCACTGGTGCAGCCCGGCGACACCAGGGACCTGGAGCTGATGCGACGACACCGTATCGCTGAGGAAACAGACCCGGTCCACCGCAAGCACGCGCATCCCCTGCCGGGCGAGCAGCATCGCGGTCGCCGCACCGGCGATCCGCGCTCCGACCACGATCACGTCGTACCGGCCCGCACCCATCGCCGCCTCCTTACCGTGCCGCTCCATACGCTGCCGTATGGAGCATCCGTACGGTAGCGTACGGTCATGGCGGATCGGAAGGCAAGCGGTCAGCACCGGCTCAGCCGCGAGGACTGGATCACCGCCGCCCTGGCCGCGGTCGCAGACGGCGGGCTGGCAGCAGTGGCGGTCGAGCCGCTCGCCGCCGGCCTGGGTGCCACCAAGGGCAGCTTCTACTGGCACTTCGATAACCGGGACGCCCTGGTCGATGCCGCGATCAGGCGCTGGGAAAAGGAGACGACCACCGACGTGGCCGAGGAGATCACGGCCGCTCGCGACGCGCCGGCCAGCCAGTTCCGGCGCCTGGTCACCGGCGTGGTCGAACGGGCCGAGCAGGACCGGGTGGGCCCGGCGCTACTCGCCAGCGCCGCCCATCCCGTAGTCGCGCCGGCCCTGCAGCGCGTCACCGCCGCGCGGCTCGACCTGATCGCCACGGTGCTCCGCCGCCTCGGATTCTCGCCGGCGGAGGCGCGCCGGCGTTCCCTGCTGATCTACAGCACCTATCTCGGGCACGCTCAGCTCGCCCGGTCGACGCCAGGCGTCCTGCCTGCGAGCAGGGCCGCGCGGCGCGCTTACCTCGCAGACGCCATCAGCACCCTGACTGCCCGAGGCCAATGAGTTGTCGGCACGCGGAATAGTCCGGACCCAGGTCGTGCTTTCCGGAAAGCCGGTTTGTTGTCCGAGGGAGGCCGCAAGGCACTACATATCGGATCTTTGAGGCGTTGTCTTCCGGAGCCCGACTCGATGTGGCTGATGGGGGAGCCATGACCCAGCTTGCGCGTCCAGACCCCGCGCGCAGTGGATCAGGACGAGATCGCCCGCGCCCTGGCCTGCGTGCGGCTGCCGCTGAACCATCGCCGGCCGATCGCTCAGGGCCCATGCCGGCGGCCCGGCCAGTGCCTGGCTGGGCAGTGAGCACAGCCTTGCTGACGCCTGTCCTCCTCGTGGGGGGCTGGCTGATTGCGGACGCGCTGCAGCCGACCTCCTACAGCCCGATGCGGCAGACGATGAGCGTGCTGGCTGGATACTCAGGAACCGACCGGTGGGTCATGACGGCGGCCCTGGTGCTGGTGGGCAGCTGTCAGATCGCGACGGGCGCGGGCCTGACTGCCGTCGGCAGGCCGGCCCGCATCCTGCTGACCGTGACTGGCCTTTCTACGCTCGGCATCGCTGCTACTCCGGAGCCGGCGGCGGGCCCGACGCCACGCCACCTCGCCTTCGCGGTGGGCTGCGTCGTCACGACCGCGGTCTGGCCCGTATTTGTCGCCCGGCGCGCACCGGTTCAGTCGTGGATCCTCAGTGTCTACGGCTGCGCGACGGTGACCTTGCTCTTCGCCGGGTTGTCATGCTGGGTCCTGATCGCAGCGCGGGCTGACGGGGGTGACCTCGGCATGGTCGAGCGGCTCGCGTCGGCGGCTCAGGGCATATTCCCGCTTGTTGTCGCGCTTGCCTTGCGGCAGACTGCAGGACGGCCCGGGGGTGATGCAGGGCTGCGACTACCCAGTATGGCCAGGCTGGGCAGCGGCAGACGTGAACTGGACCGCTTCGCGGAGCATGGTTAGCTCAGCGGAGATACCGCGCAAGATCTCTGCCAGGGCGAGCGAGGCATGCACTTGCGCCTTCGCGACCTCCCGGCCGGACATGGTCCCGGCGCCCTCCATGGACTCGCCGACCAGTTGCTCAGCGATGTTGTAGTGGTTTACGTCGGCCATGATCTCTCCTCGTTGGCGGCTGTTTCTCAAGTGTGCGGCGGAGTGCACTCCGCCGCGGTGGGCCTCGGTCAGATCGTGATGGCAACCTTGCCGCGTGCCTTCCCGGCGGCGAGGTAGCTCATGGCCTCCGGTACCTGGTCCAGCGGGTAGGTCCGGTCGACGCTGGGCATGAGCTTTCCGGTCTCGATGAGCTCGGTGAGCCGTTCCAGATCGGCGGCGCGCTCTTTGCAGATGACGCTGGTCAGCCGCTGGCGCCCGAACAAGGATAGGGCGCGCGCTCGCAGCTGGCGGCCCATGCCCCCGGTCAGCTTGCCGCCTCCCTCGCCGCCGACAAGGACAGCGGTGCCCGTGGATTTGAGCGCGCGGCGCAGCCGTGACGGGGCCGAGTTGCCCGCTATGTCGAGGATCAGGTTGTAGCCGTGGCCGCCGCCGAAACTGTCGCTGGTGTAGTCGATCACGTGGTCAGCGCCCAGGGATTGCACCAGTTTGAGCTTGGAATAGCGGCACACGGCGGTCACTTCCGCGCCGGACGCCTTGGCCAGCTGGACGGCGTGGGTGCCGACGCCGCCGGACGCGCCAATGATCAGGACCTGGTCTCCCGGCTTGACCCGGCCGGCGGTCAGGGCCTGCAGGGCGGTAAGGCCGGACACCGGGGCCACTGCGGCCTGCTCGAAGGTCGCGTTCGCGGGCTTACGGGCGAGTTTGTCTTCCCTGGCGGCGGCGTAGTCGGCAAAAGTACCACGGCCGACCCCGTACACCTCGTCACCGGCGGAGAACCTCGTTACCTGCGGTCCTACCGCGACGACCGTGCCGGCGACCTCGCGACCGAGCACCGGGTTCCGCGGCTTGCGGATCCCGAAGACGACGCGCAGCAGATAGGGCGTCCCGGTCATCAGATGCCAGGCGCCCCGGTCCAGCCCGGCCGCTTGCACTCGCAGGAGCACTTCTCTCGCGCCGATCTCGGGCGGGCTGATGCTGGCCAGGCGCAGCACGTCGGCGGAGCCGTAGGCGTCCTGAACGATGGCCCGCATCATGCTTCCCGCCGCCGGGGGCTCGTGCGCCACCGTTCCGCTGGGCTCGGGCTTCGATTCCATTTCGCTTCTCGGCGTCGTCATGACCGGCAGTGTGCTGGTTGCGCGGTCCGGTGCCATTGGTTCTGTCATGGCGTTACGTCCTTTCAGGAGTTGTGCCGGTAGCCAAGGGGGCGGACCCGCAGGATCGGGCGCGGTCAGCGGTGCGCGTAGCGCACGCCGTCCGGATGGTTTCTGGTCTTCTGGTAACAGCGTCAGCTGGCGTGCGGCCTGGCGCGGTCGCGGCGCATGATCCGCCGCAGCTGGGTGATCCGGGCGGTACCGGCGGCGGCCATGATCAGGGCGCCGGCGATGACGGCCAGGATCAGCGCCACGGCCAGCGACAGGCGCAGGTGCGCGCCGAGGAAGCTGATGCTCACCGCGTGCGCGTTCTGGATGATGAAGATCATCACCAGGATCAGCAGGGCGAAGCCGGCGATCAGGCCAGTCCGCATGCCGCTGATCCGGGTGCGCGTCCGCCCCGACGCAGGCGCAGGCGCGGGCGGCAGCTGCGGGGAGTTGCCGTTGGCGGACTGCGGCGGCACGGTGATCGTCGGGCCCTGAGGCGCCGGCTGCTCGGTCATGGCGGTGCTTCCTTCGCCAGTGAGAGCGGGCCCCGCAAACCTGGCCGGGCATCTCGCTGAATGACCCGGCCTTGTAGCGGCCGTCGGCTGCTGACTGTCCGGGTCTGCTATCAGCGTACGCATGAAATCAGAAACTAGCAACATAGTTCTAG
>DAIOWC010000202.1:0-11731 GCA_036758685.1 Streptosporangiaceae bacterium
CCGGCGACCCGACCGACCCGGGCATCACCTACGGGCCGCTGTCCTCCGAGCAGGCCGCCGTCAACCTGATGAGCCAGATCGACGACGCCATCACCAAGGGCGCGACCGTGCACACCGGCGGGCACCGCCTCGACCGGCCGGGCGCGTTCGTCGAGGCCACGGTGCTGTCGGGAGTCACCCCGGAGATGCGGGCGTTCAGCGAGGAGCTGTTCGGCCCGGCCGCGGTGGTGTACCGGGTGAAGGATGCCGACGAAGCCGTGGCGCTCGCCAATGGCAGCGCCTTCGGGCTCGGCGGCTCGGTCTGGACGACGGATGAAGATCTGGCCGCCAAGGTGGCCGACGAGCTCGAGGTCGGCATGGTCTGGATCAACCGGACCGAGGGCGGCGGCGCCGAGTTGCCGTTCGGCGGGACGAAGCGCTCCGGCGTGGGCCGGGAACTCGGGCCGCTCGGCATCGATGAGTTCGTGAACAAGAAGCTCATCCACACCAGGCCCGAGTAGCCGCTGCTGTCTGGCCTCACGCTCTCGGGCTGATCGAAAAGGGCCGCGCCGGGTAACTCCCGCGCGGCCCTTCGGGCAGCCCGGCTACGGAACTCTGCGGCTCATCGGCGCGATCGTCCAGGAAGAAGGGTCAGACCGGGATGGAAGCTTCAGATCAGGTGCTGCCCGTCGACGGAGATCAGGCCGGCGCGAGCAGGCGGAGGTTCCTGGGTCGCGCAGCCGGTACGGCGGCTGTTTCGCTCGGCGTCGTCGGCGCCGCCGTGGCCAAGGCCCCGGCTGCTCGCGCGCAGTCAGCCGAGCCGGCGGACTACAACATCCTCAACTACGGTGCCGACCCGACCGGCGAGACCGACTCGTACCAGGCCATCAGCACTGCGATCAGCGACGCTACCTCGGGCCTCGTCCAGCCGCCGGGGATCACGATCACCTCGATGGTGTACGTCCCCTGCGGTGACTACCTGGTCTCGCAGCCGCTGACGTTCCCGGCCCCGGTCCGGCTGGCGGGCGACGGATCCGGCTCGCGGATCTTCAGCACCTCTGGCGGGATCATCGACTTCGGCAACATCGGCCTCTACGGCCTGGCGATCGACCACCTGACGCTCGACGCGACTGGCGGCCACGTTTTCGAGAACGCCAACGTCCACCGCTCCTGCTTCAGCGACCTGCTGTTAGTCCAGCGCAGCCCGGAGTTCTCGATCTGGGACACAGGGACTGCCACATCGGGCGTCGGCCTGTCTACAACTCATTTCGACCGGATTACCAGCTACGCCTACTGCGACCCGGCCACGGGCCTGCGCTCCGCGCCCGCATGGAATCTGTACTGCGCCGGCGACAAATTCGTCGATGTCGTCCACTTCAGCCAGTGCTCCAGCTTCAACGCGTCTCCGACTGCCGGCGGCGGCCCGGTCGATAACACGCAGTACTTCTTCGAGATCGCCTGCACCCAGGGTGGCGGTGACAAGGGCGCCTCGATGGACCGGTTCTTCATGACCCAGTGCGACTTCAATTCCTGCCTGGGCGGAGCCATTCGCGTGCTGTCGTGCTCCGGGCTCGTGCTCGATCAGATCGGCTGCGGCAACCTGGCCCCGAGCGGCGCCCAGACGCACAAGCCTGGCGTTAACTCCCTCATCTATGTCGGCACCTATCCCGACGGCCCGGGCAGCCAGCAGACGGTAATCCGCAACTACGTCCGCGAGGGCGCCGGAATCACGCTGGGTGCGGGCAACCCGTCCGACATCGAGATCGACGCAGGCTGCACGAACACCACCATTGTGGCTCCGTGCGCCGTCGACACCGCCACCGCCATCCAGGTCAACGTGCACGGCTCGGCCGGTGCGGTGATCATCAACCCGCAGTCCGGGTCGCAGGCGATCTCGCTGCTGAGTCCGGCGTCGGATACGACCCTCGTCGGCGATGGCCCGGCGCAGGCCTTCACTGGCACCAACGGCTGGGCGCAGGCGTCGGGTCAGGGACAGTGGCAGTACCAGCTTCGCGGGACCGAGCTCGAGATTGTCGGCATGGTCGTGGTGCCGGCCGGATACTCGGGAGGCCAGGAGATGGCCGCCGTCCCGTACAGCCCCGCCCACAACGCGAGCCTGATCGCGTTCGACACCACGGCCAATCAGACACTCCGGCTGGTGCTCAATACGGCTGGTGCCCTGCTCTTCGAGGGCCCGGCCGGGAACACCTCCGCCGGACGCCAGGTCTACATCCCCGCCCAGCGAGTCAACCTGACCGCCTAGATAACTTGACACATCAAGCTTAGCCTTGGGCCGCTCGGGCGCTTTCTAACACATCTTGACACCATGGCCTGGCCGTACTAGCGTCAAGTTACTTGATAGTTCAAGTTATGCGAGCTAGGAGCGTCCATGCGCGCTTCATCGGTGGGGCAGTCGCGGGTGAGCATTCGCCGCGCGGCAGACCGGCATCAGACCCGGATCGGGTGGCTGCACGGTCGCCACTCGTTCGATACGGGCATCGACCCGCTGGGCGCGGACACGCACCACGGCGTCCTCGTGGTCAGCAACCACGACACGATCGCGCCCCGGTCGGGCTTCGAGACTCATCCGCACCGGAACATGGAGATCGTGACCTGGGTCCTGAACGGCACCCTGGTCCACCAGGACTCCGAGGGACACGCCGGCGTCATCTATCCCGATCTCGCGCAGCGCATGACGGCCGGTACTGGCATCCGGCATTCGGAGAAGAACGACCGGCCGGCCGTCTCTCACGGCGCCGAGCAGGCGCTTGACCTGATCCAGATGTGGGTCGTCCCGGACGAGCCCGAGGTGACGCCGGGCTATGAGCAACTGGAACTGGACCCGGCCGACCTGCAGGGCCAGCTGGCAGTGGTCGCGTCCGGGATGCCGCGGCACCGCAACCAGGCCGCGATCCGCATCCGCAACCGCTACGCCGCCCTCCACGTCGGGCGACTCGAGGCCGGCGACAGCATCACGATTCCGGATGCTCCGTTTGCGCACGTCTACATCGCCCGCGGCCGCATCGACCTCGAGGCAAGCGGTGCGCTGGATCCTGGCGACGCTGCCCGCCTGACGGCAGCCGGCGAACGCCGCCTGACCGCGGCTGAGCCGAGCGAGGTCCTGATCTGGGAGATGCACGCCGGCCTGAGCCCATCGTGAAAAGGAGACCCACCATGACCATCAGCGACAGCACGGTTGCCATCATCGGCACGGGCACCATCGGCAGTACGCTCGCGGCAAATCTCGCCGCCGGGGGCCAGGACTTCCTGCTGGCCGGCCGTGACCAGGAGGCCGCGGGCAAGCTCGCCGCCGACCTCGGCGGCCACGCCCGGGCGGTGAGCGTGGACGAGGCGGTCGAGCGGGCCGACGTCCTCGTCTTCGCCGTCTGGCTCGACTCCTTCAAGGACCTCATCGCCCACTACGGCGACCAGCTCGCCGGGAAGGTGATTATCGACCCGACCAACCCGATCGGGCCGGATGGCAACGGCGGCTTCAAGAAGACCATCGGTGAGACGGAGTCGTCAGGCCAGATCCTGGCCGGCCTGCTGCCACCGGGAGCACAGCTCGTCAAGGCGCTCGGCACGCTGTCGGCGCCCACGCTAGCCGCGGCGGCCAGGCGCGAGCCCGAGCGGGCCGTGCAGTTCTACGCCGCCGACGACACCGCGGCCGGGGACCTGGCGGCGGAGCTGATCCGCGCCGACGGCTACGAGCCAGTCAGTATCGGGGGCCTGGACCAGTCCATCCGGATCGAGGCGTTCGGGGACCTCCACGAGCTGGGCGGTCTCGGCCGCGTCGTAACCAGGCAGGAAGCGCTCAGTATCCTGAGCCCGTGACGGACGGAGCCCGCCGCCGGGGCGAGGAGCAGCCGGTCAGGTGGCTAAGCGACGCGGAGCTGAAGTCCTGGCTCTCCGTCGTCCGGTTGATGACGTGGCTTCCCTGGTCCATCGACCAGCAGCTGCAGCGCGACTCCGGCCTCAGCATGATCGAGTATCAGGTCCTCGCCATGCTGTCCGAGAGCCCGGCGCGAACAATGCGCCTCAGCTCTCTGGCGGACCAAACCAACTCGTCGCTGTCACGGCTGTCCCACCTGTTCAAACGGCTTGAGGCCCGCGGACTGGTTCGTCGCGAGCCCGATGCGGCCGACGGCCGTTTCACCAACGGGATCCTGACCGGCAAAGGCTTCGAGACGCTCGCCGAAGCCGCGCCTGCCCACGTCGCCCACGTGCGCTCGCTCGTCGTCGATGTCCTGTCGGCTGAGCAGCTCCGGCGCCTCGGCATGAGCGCAGACCGCATCGTGTCGCGCATCGACACCTCGGAGATCAACTAACCGATCAGGCGCCGGAGGTGCGGAACTTAGGCCTTGCCTGCGGGGATGCGGTCGTGGGCGCCGGCCATGATCTGCGAGAAGCCGTAGACCAGGCTGTAAAGGCCGAACAAGAGGGCGAGCGTGAGCGCGCCAACTCCCGGCCGGGAGAAGAGCAGGAGACCGAACACAACGGACACCAGCCCGGCCAGGATGAACAAGGCCCGGGTGCCGGCGCTCTCCCCGCTGCGGAACCCGGCAAAGAACTCCGCGAAACCGCCGACCAGCGCCCAGGCCGCCACGACGATAACGAGCACGAACACGGTAGGTGCGGGCCAGGACAGCGCGATGACGCCGGCCAGGAACCCGACCACCGCGAGCAGCAGATGCCAGATGACCGGCCCCGCGCCCCGGCTGCTGAAGGCCCGCATGGTCTGGACCCCGGCGTCGATAAACGCGTAGATCGCGAAGAGCACGACCAGAGCGAGAACCGTAATGCCCGGCCAGGAGATGGCCAGGATCCCGACGATGACTGCCAGAACGCCGCGCAGAACGAAGACCGTCGATCCAGACTTGAACATGAGTAGCGCCCTTTCGTCGTCGATCAACTGAGGCAGTGGGCAATAACGTAGGCCCCGGGCGGCATTGCGTACATCGGTCGCTGATCACGAATCCGCCCCTCCGTCATAGTTCTGCGAGCACAGCCGGCATACCATGACAGATCGCCGCCGCCGCGAACTGGACTGAGAGGGGTCGCCGCGATGCTTGCCGAGGACGCGGACCTGCCGTTCCTTGCCCACGATGACCCGGACTTCGCGAGCGAGCGGTTCCACGACGTCGTGGAAGACCTGGCCCGACGCACCTGGCTCGTCCGCTCCGACCTGGGCTACCTGGTACTCGGCCGGGAGCAGGGAATGGCGCTGCTCAAGGACCGGCGGCTCTCGTTCCCCGCGGTTGAGCTGCTTGAGCTCCAGGGCCTGACCGACGGGATCATCCACGAGCGCACGGTCAAGGGCCTCATGACCCAGTCCGGCCCTCCCCACGCCCGCCTGCGCCGGCTGGTCACCGGCGCCTTCACGCCCCGCCAGGTCGAGCGGCTGCGCCCCCGGCTGCGTGAATACCTGGAGGGGCTGTGGCAGGACATCGCACCGGCCGGCCGGTGCGATGCCGTCACCGCCCTGGCCCGGCCGCTGCCCTCGATGGCCATCGCCGAGCTGCTCGGCGTGCCCGGCGACGCGGCGCTTCTGGCCCGCTGGTCGGCCAGCCTGCAGGCAGTGTTCGACATGGACATGGACGCCCGGCGAGCCGAGATCGAGGCCGCCTACGAGGAGGTCAGGGACTACACGGCCGACCTCGTGGCCAGGCGCCGGGAGCAGCCGGGCGATGACCTCATGTCGGCGCTGGTCCACTACGAGCGGGACGGCGACCGGCTCACTGACGACGAGATCTACACGCTGGCGGCGTCGATCATCTCCGGCGGCACCGACACCACCGAGTCGCAGCTCGCCCATGGGCTGCGGCTGTTTGCCGACCACCCCGAGCAGTGGGATCTGCTCGGGAACGACCCGGCCCTGGCCGAGCAGGCCTGCCAGGAAGTGCTGCGCTTCGAGCCGATCGTGCCGTTCACGGCGAGGCTGGTGCGGGAGGAGCTGGAAGTCGAGGGGATCGTCTTCCCCGCCGGGACCGTACTCTTCGTCTGCGCGGCCACCGCGAACCGAGACCCGCAGACGTACACCGATCCCGGCCGGTTCGACATCACGGCCGACCGGGGCGGCGCGCAGGTGGTCACCTTCGGCTTCGGCGCGCACTTCTGCGCCGGCTCGCACCTGGCCAGGGCCGAGATCATCGAGGCGCTGACTTTCCTGGCCCCCCGCATGCGCGACCTGAGGCCCGACGGAGAGCCTTCCTTCGGCACGCCGGCCGGCATCTACAGCATGCACCGCCTGCCGCTTCGCTTCACCGCCCGGCCAGCCTGACAACCGCCCGGTGACCTCGGGCGTCGTCTCACCAGTCAGTCATGAGGAGTGAGTGAGATGAGGGCCCCGGCAATGCCAGCGGACATCAACCGAAAGATCATCATTACCCTGATCACGGCTGTGCTGCTCGCCGGCGCTAGTGCCGCGGCCAGCGCGGCGGCACCGGCGAAGAGCAAGCCGGCCGCCGCCGCCCGCGCCGCTGTCCGGCTGCTGGTCGAACCGCAGGCCGGGATCGCGCCGATCTACCGGCTCATCACCGGGGCCCGGTCGTCGGTCGACCTCACCATGTACGAGCTGGCCGATCCCGCCGCCGAAGCGGATCTGGCCGCCGACGCCCGCCGGGGCGTGGACGTCCGGGTGATCCTCGACCGCCACCTGGAGAAGTCCGCCAACCGCGCCGCCTACGACTACCTGTCCGCCCGCGGCGTGCACGTCCGGTGGGGACCCGCCGGCACGACCTTCCACCAGAAGACCCTCACGGTTGACCGCGCGACGTCGGTGATCATGACGCTCAACCTCGTCGCGAGGGATTATCCCGGCACGCGGGATTTCGCCGTGATCGACACCAGCCGGGCCGACGTCGCCGCGATCGTCGCGACCTTCAACGCCGATTTCGCCGGGCGCTCCATCCGGCCGCCGAACGGCGCCGACCTGGTGTGGTCACCCACGAACGCCCAGGCCTCGGTCCTGTCGGTCATCAGGCACGCGACCCACACCCTCGCGGTGGAAGACGAGGAAATGGATGACCCGGCCGTCACGAGCGCGCTGGCGGCCGCCGCCCGCCGCGGCGTGAGCGTCAGGATCATCATGACGGCGGACTCCAAGTGGGACCACGCGTTCAGCGAGCTGACGAGCGCCGGTGTGCACGTCCGCCTGTACGCCGACACCAGCGGCACCCTGTACATCCACGCCAAGGTCATCGTCGCCGACGCCGGCCGCGCCGGCCAGCGCGTGCTGATCGGATCGCAGAACTTCTCCGTCGCGAGCCTCGACTACAACCGCGAACTCGGCATCCTGAGCCGCAGCCGGGCCATCGTGGCCGCGGTCAGCGCGACGCTCGCCCGTGACTACAGCCGGGGCACGCCGTACCAGAAGAAGAAGGCCAAGGGTGCCCGGTGCACGGCAACCGCGAGCGTCTATAACGCCCGGTACGACGAGAACAACGTCTACGTCCACTCCAACCAGCCGCTCGCGATAGCGACCGCGAGCGCCGACGGCTACTCCCATTCGTATACGACCAACGGTTCCGGGTATGCGCTGATTTACCTCAACGGCCCGCCGCCCGGCGTACTGATCACCGTGAAGGTTGGCCGCGCGACCTGCACCGCCAGGGACTGACGTCCGGCAGACGGCCGCCCGCCTGAAACCGCGCGCCCGAAACGCCCGCTGGCTCGGGCGCCGCGGGCTTGTTCGGCTCGTCGGTGGCTCGATCTGTCGTCCGCCAGGCCGATCGGATACCCTTGCTACTGAAACGGACAGCCTGTCCGCTCCTGCCAGCATGGAAGAGTCACATGGCCCCGGACCACCTGCCAGCGCCATCGAGACGTGCCGACGCCGAGCGCAACCGCGACAAGATCCTCGCGGCTGCCCGGGCCGCTTTCGCTGACCCCGGGGCCGAGATCTCGATGGCCGAGGTCTCGCGCCGGGCCGGCGTCGGCATGGCGACCCTCTACCGCAACTTCCCTGGCAAGCGCGAGCTCCTCGAGGCCCTCTACATCGACGAGGTCAACGCGGTTTGCGAAGCGGCGGAGAACCTTACGGCGGACACCCCTGGAGCCCTGCTCGTGGCCTGGCTCCACCGGTTCTTCGCGTTCTACACCAGCAAGCGTCACGTCGGCTCCGAGCTGCTCAAGCAGGCGCCCGACAACAGCCCGTTCTTCAGCGCCAATCGCGAGCGCGTGCTCGCCGTCGGCGAGCCGCTCCTCGCCGCTGCCCAGAACGCGAACGAGGTCCGTGCCGACCTCACCCTGGAGCAGGTCCTCGACATGGTCATCGCGATCGCCACCATCCACGGCGACTCCGACTACCTCGCGCCGATCCTGCAGGCTGCCCTCGACGGGCTGCGCCCGGTCAGCCTCAGCAAGTAGCCGGCCGACCCACGCCGCCCCCCCGCCTGCACCCCAGACAGCAGTCCAGGCGGCGCAGCTCATCTATGTTCCGCTTTCGTGGGCACAAAACCGGCTAAAACCCTCGCGAACCTGACTCGAACCGGAACGGAGTTGGGCTGCCCGCCAACTTGCCCCCAGTTTCGTTCGCTCATCCGGGCACTATCTGACGATTTGGGCGAACGAAACTGGGGGTGAGTTGCGCGATGTCCCCGGCAGGCGAGCTACTCGGAGGCCGCGAGCCGGGCATTCTGGCCAGGCGGCGCCGCGCCTGGCTGCAAAACGGCCGCGCCCAGCCAGTGGCTGGCCAGAAGCGCGAGTTCCACGTCCTGGCGGTTGTCGGCGACGGCGTGGCCGAGGCTCTCCTCGGCCTTGCGGATCCGGTACTGGACGGTGTTCTTATGCAGGACAAGGCGCTCCGCCGTGGCCTTGTAGCTGCTGCCGCTGCGCAGGAAGACCAGCAGCGTCTCGCGCAGCCGCGCGTGATGCTCGTCATCGCTGGCCAGGCCCGCGAGCGTGCTGCGGACCCAGGGGCGCAGCAGGTCGCCGGAGCCCAGCATCATCGCGACGGGCGCCACCTCGGCGAAGGTCACCACCCGGCGCGGGCGCGATCCGGCCGCGAGCGCGACTGCCTCGGCCGCCATGGCCTGGAGGTAGGTAAGGCAGAAGCCGCCCGCACCGCGGGCCGGGTCGCCGAACGCAAAGCGAACGTCGGCGCTCACGCCGGCCGTGCTGGCTTCCGCGGAGTCGAATCGGTCCCGGATGCCCAGCGGCAGCCACGCCCACGCGCTCGACTCGTCGCGGGGCAGGAACACCGGCTCCCCGGCGCAGGCCGCCTGTACGGCGACCTGGCCGACTGCGCGCTCCAGCCGGGTGAGCTCGTCGGCGGCTCCCGCCGCCCCGTCGATCCAGCACACCATGCCCACGTGGTACTGGCGCAGCCGGTAGCCGAGGGCGGCCTCAGCGGCGCGCACGTCGCTCCGGTCACCCGCCAGCAGCCTCCTGACCCTGGCCGCGCGCGCCGCGTTCTGATTGCGGAGCCAGTGCTCGCGCTCCTGGGTGTAGGCCGCGACGATCTCCTCGGAGGTCTGGTCAATGTAGGCAGCCACGATCCTGGAGATGCTCAGCGTGGCGGCGCTGATGACCTGGGCGTCATCGGCATGCCGGGCGAGCTCCCTGAGCAGCCAGTCCGAGAAGCGGGCATGCCCGAGCCGGTAGGCCCGCAGCAGCGTGGTGAGCGGCGTGCCGTGCTGAGCCAGGCGGCGCGCATACTCGACCGCCGCCGCCGGGGCCTGCACCGCTGACAGGTCGATCCGGTGCTGCATGATCTGCAGGCACGTGTCCACGTTGCTGTCGACGCTGGAGGTCAGCAGGGCCAGCAGCGGCTTGTCCTCCTCCAGCTCCGGCATTTCCCGCACAATCGCCTGGAAGACGTCCGCCGAGACCGCCTGCCTGGGTACCGCGGCCGCGACGCCGGCCACCAGGTCAGCGACGCCGGAACCACCTGAGTCCATGTCCATCAGTGGATTGTGTCGCGGTACCAATGCCCCGGACCAGAGTTGATGCCGGAGGGCCATCGACCACCTGCCCGGGCGGTCCGACAATGACAGGATGACGAACCTAGCGAGTAACCTCACGGACACGACTCGTATCCACGGCGGCCGGGTGGCCGTGCGGGTGGATAACGCGGCGATGACCTACCGGGCCCTGGACGAGGCAAGTGCCAGGGTCGCGGGGGTCCTGCGCGAGCGAGGCCTGCGGCCCGGCGACCGCGTGGGAATCATGATGCCCAACGTCGCCGAGGTGCCCGTGGTGTACTACGGCATCCTTCGGGCCGGAGGCGTCGTCGTCCCGATGAATCCGCTGCTCAAGGCCCGCGAGGTCGCCTATTACCTGAGCGACTCCGGGGCCGGTCTGCTCTTTGCCTGGCACGCGTTCGCCGAGGAGGCCCGCGGCGGGGCCGAGCAGGCCGCGGCGGGTCTCATCGTCGTGGACACGGTCAGCTTTCCCGACTTGCTGGCCTCGGCTGAGGCTGACTCTGAGGTCGTGGACACCAGCGATGACGAGACCGCGGTGATCCTCTACACCTCCGGAACGACGGGCCAGCCGAAGGGGGCCGAGCTCACTCACGGCAACCTCAGGAGCAACACCGAGGTAGCCCGCGACGACATCGTCCGCGCGCAGCCGGACGACGTCATCTTCGGCGGGCTTCCGCTTTTCCACGTTTTCGGCCAGACTGTCGCGCTGAACGTCGCGGTGGCGGCCGGGGCCTGTCTGACCCTGCTCCCCCGGTTCGACGCCGAGCATGCCCTGAGGATCATCACCGGGCACCGCGTTACTGTCTTCGAAGGCGTGCCGACGATGTACGTGGCGCTGCTGCACCAGCCAGATCGCGCTGACTACGACCTGTCCTCGCTGCGGATGTGCATCTCCGGCGGGGCGGCGCTGCCGGTCGAGGTCCTGCGCGGGTTCGAGGAAGCGTTCGGCTGCGCGGTGCTGGAGGGCTACGGCCTCTCGGAGACCTCGCCGGTGGCCTCCTTCAACCACCCGGGCCGCGAGCGCAAGCCTGGCTCTATCGGCACGCCCATCCGCGACGTCCAGATGCGTGTCGTCGACGATTCCGGGAACGAGCTTCCGCAGGGTGAGGTCGGCGAGATCGTGATTCGCGGTCCGAACGTCATGAAGGGCTACTGGCATCGCCTCGAGGCGACCGCCGAGGCGATCCGCGATGGCTGGTTCCACAGCGGTGACCTGGCCCGCGTGGACGAGGACGGGTACTTCTTCATCGTGGACCGAAAGAAGGACATGATCATCCGCGGCGGCTATAACGTGTACCCGCGGGAGATCGAGGAAGTGCTCTATGAGCATCCCGCGGTCGCCGAGGCCGCCGTGATCGGCGTCCCGCATCCGGCCCTGGGAGAGGAGGTCGCTGCCGCGGTGTCTCTCAAGCCAGGCGCGGCGATCACCGCCGAGGAACTGCGAGCCTTCGTCAAGGGCCAGGTGGCGGCGTACAAGTATCCGCGCCACCTCTGGATCCTGGACGCGCTGCCCAAGGGGCCGACCGGCAAGATCCTGAAGCGGGAGATCGTGATCCCGGCCGACATTGGCGCCCGGTGAGGCTGCTGCTTCTGGCTCCGCCAGGGGCCGGCAAGGGCACGCAGGGCAGCCGCCTTGCTGCCTGGTCGGGCGCTCGGCACATCGGCGCCGGTGATCTGCTGCGGGCCGAGGCCAGGGCCGACAGCCCGCTCGGCCGTGAGATCGCAGCCTGTCAGGCCCGCGGCGACCTCGTCCCCGACCAGATCGTGCTCGACGTGCTGATCCCGGCCGTCGTCGACGCGGCCCGCGACGGCGGCTACATCCTGGACGG
>DAIOWC010000203.1:0-11712 GCA_036758685.1 Streptosporangiaceae bacterium
ACACCGCGACCGGCGAGGAAATCGGCGCGCTCCTCCGCGAACTGAACGCCGCCGGCCAGACCCTCGTCATCGTCACCCACAACCCCGGCCTGGCCGCCGCCTACGCCACCCGGACGATCGGCATTACCGATGGCCGCATCACCAGTGACACGGGCGGCCTGCTCGCGGCGAGCGCGGCGCGGGCGCGGTCATGAATGGATCAGCGGTCCGCCGCGCCGTCCGCGGCGGACTGAAGCGGCGCCGGGTCCAGACGCTAGTCATCGGGCTGGTACTGCTGGCGTCCACGGCGGCGTCGGTGCTGGCCCTCGGCCTCATCGCCGACTCGCGGGGGCCGTTCGACCACGCGTTCGCGGCGCAAAACGGCGCGCACGCTGTGATCGTCACCAGCCCGGCCCGCGCCACCGCAGCTCAGCTCACCACGACCAGGAGCCTGCCGGGCGTCACCGCGGCGGCCGGGCCGTTCACCGAGGTGACGATCGCGCCGAGCCAGGGCGGGCTGCCGTTCGGGCCGCTGACCGTGGTCGGGCGGGCGAACCCCGGCGGTCCGGTCGACGACCTTGTTCTGCAGTCCGGCCACTGGCCCACCGCTCCCGGTCAGATCGTGCTGGCCAGCGACCCGGCTCCCGGCGAGGGCGTCATGATGTCGCTCGGCTCCACGCTCTCGGTGACCGGCAAGGCCGGCAGCACGCAGCTGACCGTCGTCGGCCTCGCCAACTCGGTGACGAGCACCGCCGGCGGGTGGGTCGTTCCGGCCGAGATGAGGCGACTGGTCTCGGCCTCGCTGCCCGCCAGCGAGCAGATGCTGTATCGCTTCGCCAGCGCCGGGACCGCGGCCCAGGTCTCCGCCGATGTGAACGGCGTCGCGGCCGCGCTGCCCGGGGGTGCGGTCGAAGGGGTCCAGTCTTATCTCAGTGTCAAGGCCGACGAGACGGGAAACATCGGCCCGTTCGTCCCGTTCCTCGTCGCCTTCGGGGTTATCGGGCTGGTGATGTCAGTGCTGATCGTCGGGAACGTCGTCAGCGCCGCGGTCGTCGCCGGCTACCGCCGGATCGGGGTACTCAAGAGCATCGGCTTCACTCCCGGCCAGGTGGTCGCCGCCTACACGGGCCAGGTGTCCGTGCCCGCGGTGGTCGGCTGCCTCATCGGCGCGGCCCTCGGCAACCTGCTGGCCATACCGCTGCTGCACAAGACCGCGGAGGTATTTGGCGCCGGCCGCCTGATGGTGCCGGTCTGGGTCGACGTCACAGTGCCGGTCGGGATGCTGGTGCTAGTCGCCGTCGCCGCGGTCCTGCCGTCGCTGCGGGCTGGCCGGATGGGCGCAGTACAGGCCATTGCTGCCGGGCGCGCGCCGAGGCAGGGACGGGGCTACGCGGCGCACCGCGTGCTGTCGAGACTGCGGCTGCCGCGGCCGGTAACGATCGGGCTGGCAGCGCCCTTCACCCGGCCCGCCCGCACGATCGCCACGATGGTCGCGATCCTGCTCGGCGCGACCGCCGTTACCTTCGCCGTCGGCCTCGGCAGCTCGCTCAGCATGGTGATCGCCGGCCTGTCACACAATCACTCCGAGCCGGTCCAGGTCTCGCTCGACTCCGGCAACAACATCGGCACCGCCGGGCAGCAGGCCATAACGACGGCGCTGCGCTCGGAGCCGGGCACCGCGCACTTCGTGGGCGAGGCCGATGACAGCGGCGACGTCACCGGCGTGGCGAGGCAGATCCAGGTCATCGGCTTCGCCGGCAACGCGTCCTGGACCGGCTACGACATGGTCAGCGGGCACTGGTACGACGGGCCCGGCCAGGCGGACGTCGCCTACGGGTTCCTGTTCCAGACCGGCAAGTCCGTCGGCGACACGGTGACGGTTGGCCTTGGCCGCGGCCAGCTGACCGTGCGCATCGTGGGCGAGATCTTTGACTCCAGCAACAAGGGCATGGACCTCGTCACGAGCGCGCAGACGCTCGCGGCCGCGGGCGCCAGTCTGGCCGAGCCTGACCAGTACGACGTCGGCCTCAAGCCCGGCGTGTCGGCCGTGAGCTATGCCCAGGCCGTCCAGAACCGGCTGGGGAGCAACTACGGGACCAGCATCAGCAACCGCAAGTCGGTTGTCATCGACCTGATGCTCGCCATCATCGGCATGCTGACGCTGATGCTGGCCGTGGTCGCCGGCCTCGGCGTGCTGAACACGATCGTGATGAACACGCGCGAGCGGGTGCACGACCTCGGCATCTTCAAGGCCGTCGGGATGACGCCACGGCAGACGATCGCGATGGTGGTGTGCTGGGTCGCGGGCACCGGCCTGGTCGCCGGCGTGCTCGCGGTGCCGATCGGGATGGAGGTGCACCGGTACGTCCTGCCGGCCATGGCCTCGGCGGCAACCCTCGTACTGCCCGCCAGCTTCCTGAGCGTGTACGGCGGCCTGGAACTGACCGGCCTGGCGCTGGCCGGCATCGTGATCGCGGTGGTCGGCGCCCTCCTGCCGGCGAGCTGGGCGGCCCGCATCCGGACGGCGACCGCGCTGCACGCCGAGTGAGATGTGTGGCGGACCGCGCGCGGCCGGTTACTCGTTTAAGCTCGTGTCTGTGGTCTTCAAGCAGGTCGGGGACGGGCGACCGTACCCCGACCATGCCCGGACCAGCCGCGAGTGGGCGGAGATCCCGCCGCGCCCGGTCCGCCTGGACCAGCTGATCACCACCAAGAAGGTCCTTGACCTCAACTCGGTCCTGGCCACCGACTCCACGTTCTACGGCGATCTGTTCCCGCACGTCATCCGGTGGCACGGCGACCTGTACCTGGAGGACGGCCTGCACCGGGCGCTACGGGCGGCCCTGCAGCAGCGGTCCGTGCTGCACGTCCGGGTGCTCGACCTGGACGACCCGCCCACGCCGGCGGTGCAGCCCGATGCCGGGAACGACTCCTCGACCGACGACTACAGCCTCTGACGCGCGCGGCCTGCCGGGTCAGTCAGCCGCGTGACTCGTCGGCCACGAGGCGCGCCAGCGTGCTGCGGCCCAGCCTGCTCATGGCGGGGTTGGTTTCGGCGTAGTACCAGACCAGCCCGATCGCCTGCTGGAACGCCCAGGCCCTGCCCCGTTCCCAGTCAAGGTCGCCGCAGTCCAGGTCCTCGCGGAGCGCCTGGCGCGGGCCGGCATCGAACAGGTGCCAGGCACAGACGAGGTCCACCGCCGGGTCCGCCGCCTTGAGGCCGCCGACGTCCAGGACCCCGGTCAGGTGCCCGTCGGCGGCGAGGACGTTGCCTGGGACCAGGTCACCGTGGACCATCACGTCGGCCGTACGGCGCGGCAGCGAGCGCATCTGCGCCCACATCCGCCGCAGCGGCGGGACATCCAGGAGCGGCTCGCTCCGGTCCAGGCGGTCCGCCACGAACGTGTCGTGGTCCTGCAGATCGCCGCCGCGGACCGACCCGCGAAACGTCCGGCCCCGGGTGTCAATCCCGCGAACGCCGTCGATGAACTCGCCGAGGTCGCGGGCGAAGGTAATCGATCCGCTGACGCTGTCCTCGGTCGCCGCGACGCCGGGCAGCCACGTCTGCACCGACCACGGCAGCGGGTAGCCGCCTCCGGGTTCTCCGATCGCGACCGGCTCCGGCGTGGCGAACCGCGTCCGGCCCGCCAGCTCGCGGGCGGCGTCGGCCTCCTTCGCGAGCCAGCACCGCATCGCGTCGACGTCCCCGGGCTCTAGCGGAAACCTGGCCACCAGGTGCTTCCCGATGCGGAAGATGGCGTTGACGGTGCCCTCGGTGGCCAGGGCCGCGACCGGCTGGTCCCGCCACTGCGGGAACTGCTCGTGCACCAGCTCACGCACCGTCTGGACCGAAACCGTCAGCTGGCCCGCGTGCATTTTCACCAGGCGAGCATCGCGGGTTGCCCGGCTCCCCGGCAACGGGGTTTCCAGGGCATCAGAGCTGCTGAGCGACGCGCCATTCGCTTCGCGGCAGGACCGCGTAATGGTCGCGGGGATCGGCGGTTTCGTTCGTCACGTCGGCTATTGCCTGCACGCGCGACAGCCTGGCGGTCAGGCCCGGCCGGCGATCGACTTCCCCGACCACGTGCCAGTGTCCGGGCTCGACCTCGCGCAGAACGATGTAACCGGCTGCCGACGCTGAACTCTCGACCGAATCAGGCATGCAGCCCTCCAGCCATTAGGCACGCATCGTCGTCTCACGTGATGTCAGCTAACACCCAACTTTGCGAGGCTCAGGCCATGCCCGCCAGTGCTGCTTCCGCCTCGTCCAGCTCGGCCCCGCGGTACGTGATGATCGCCTGCAACGGCAAGGCGGTGACGAAGCCGGCCGGGTTCACTCCGTACTGCGCCGATGACGGCGCCGACCTGGAGCACATGCACTGGACCAGTTGGACGAGCCATCCTGCGAGCGGCTACGGCACGGTCTACGAGGACGACAATTTCCCGAACCACGCCGCGTTCAGCTGATCGCCCGGATTGCGGGCGGGGACCAAGAACCGTCGAGTACCGATGGCGTGGGGTTGTACACGCGGAGCACGAGGCTGAAGGCCCCCTTGGGCGCCGGCAGCCAGTTCACGTCCGTCTCGGCGGGACGGCTGGCCGACACGATGATGGTGAGTGAGCCGTCGGCACCTTGCATGAGGCCAGGTGTTTCGTTCCCGATGGAGTAGCGGTTGATCGGGTTGGCCACGAGGTAGCCCGCGGCGTTGTAGAGCGTGACCGACCAGAAGCCGTCGGCTCCGTGAGGCGGAAGGTCCCCGCGGGGAAACCGGATCTCGTAACTGCTGGCTCCGACGAGCGCAGTAGTAGTCGTACCTGACCGTGCCCGGCTCGCACCGAGGTAGACAGCCTGGGCCGGGACCTGCGCGCCGAGCGTCTCCTTCGCCACGAGGGCGCGCTCGAGGTAGTCAGTTCCGTACGAGCCCACGGCAGCCTGGATGTATTCGTTCCAGATCCTGGTGGAGCCGCCACCGACCGCTCCGGTCAGGAGGCGAGCCCCAAGCCCCAGAGCCTTGCGATATTGAGCCGCGTTACCCGAGTTCGCGGCTACGGGCTTTCGTCCTGGACCGATCCCGGCCGCAGCCATGGCCCGGATGACCGGCCCGTCGGCGGCAGCGGGCGGATCGGCAGCCATGTCCTGTTCGAGGTCGCCGAGGAACCCGAGTGACGTCGATGACGGTAGCGCTGGTGCCGGACAGGTGAGCGTGCTTGGCCCGCCGACCGTTCCCGAGCCGTGGCCGGACAGAGCCGTGAGCGAGTACTGCGCTTCCACGCCTACCGCCGCAAGTAGGTCAGCTGGTCCCTTCACCTGGGTCCGTCCGAGCAGCCACGCATCGGGCGTAGGAACATCAATGCGGACGTCACCCTTCGGGATGGTGCCGTGCCAGCCGGGGCCGACGAAGGCGTAGGTGCCGCGATGGCCAGCGTCGGTAAGCACGCCCACGTCAGCGATCGTGTTGGTGTACATATCGAGCAGCTGGAAATTGGCGTAGCGTCCGCTCACCGAAGGCAGGCTGAGGAGCTCCGGTCCGGCGCGCAGGTCGAGAAACGCCGTCGAGTAGAGCGTGTCGTCGTTCGAATACGGCACCGCGGTCGAGTCGGGACCATCCAGCTTCGTTGCGCTATAGAGAACGTTCACCCTGATAGAGCAGGCCAGAGTGTCCCGCAGCTGACTCAGGACGACGAGAGGCAGGCCCCAAACCTCGGCGTCGATCGTGCCCGCGCACAACGTGATGTCGGACGCGCCCGCTCTCCGGCAGGCCGCCGTCGCTTCGTCCAGCAGCGCCGGGTGGGCGCTGATCGGACCCGCCGGCTGGATCAGCTTCGCGGTGGAACCCGGGGTCACACTGCTTGCGACCGACGACCGCGATTCGGAGGTCGAAGTGCATCCCGCCAGGACGAGCGGCACGATAACTAACGTGGCGCCGATGCGGAAACCGCGCACCGTCGGGGATCTGTCTCGCCGCCATTGACGCCGATTCACGACCCATCGCCCCGCTTAGGTCGGTGACCCTCCCGCCTCCGACGGATCCGGTCGCTTAGGACAAATCGTATCGTCGTCGGACCCCGCCAGGAAGGCTAAGAGATGTCCATCGCCCGGTACCGGAGCTGGCCAAGGACTCAGCTACCGGTGCACTGTGCGGCGGCCTGCACCAGCCACTCCACAAGCCCGATGTGCTGAGGGCCCTGCTGGTAGCCGACGTTGCTGGTGGCGACGAACTGGACGCCGGCGCCGGCGGGGACGGCCGAAGGGTGGAGGAACATCCCGACCGTGAACGGGCTCCCGCCCGTCACCACCTTCGGCGCCTGGCTTTCCCCGCCGCTGTATTCCTGGCACGGGTTGCCCTTGAAGTGGACGAGGTCGGTCAGGGGTTCGCCGGGTCGCAGTGTGCCCGGGAAAAACACGACGCTGGCCGGGACGCCATCGGCGCGGAGCCTGCGCTGCAGCCCGGCCGGATCGCGGAACTCGTGGATTCTGACCAGGACCGTGCCGTCAGCCTGCTTGACTACCGTCCAGTCCGCCAGCTGGGCGTGAGCGGGATGGCTGGGCTGACGGCTCGCGGAGCCGAAGACGCCGGACAGGCCAAGGCCAAGGACGAGTCCCAGGCCCGCCGTTCCGGCGGTGATGCCGGCAGCCAGCCGCCGGGTCCCCCGCCCGGGGTGATAGTCCCGCTGGAGCAGCCGCTGGCGGGCCTGGTCCAGGCTCTCGAAGCCGGCAGCAGTCCTGGCGAGGGTCCGGCGGAGTTCATTCTCGACTTCGGCGGTGGGCATCAGCTTTCTCCATCCATGATCTGCCGGGTGCTGGGGGTAGTGGCAGGCCGCTCGCGCGAGGTAAGGATCTCGGCCAGCCGGCCTGCTGCGCGGGATGCGGTGCCAGTGACCGCCCCGGGCGAACAGCCGAGGATGTCAGCGACCTCGCCGACGGGCAGGTCGGCCCAGTAGCGAAGGACCAGGACAGCGCGCTGTCGCGGGGTCAGCTGGGCCAGCGCCCAGCGGAACTCCGCGAGGTCGTCGACGTGCCGAAGTGCACGCGCCGCGCCTTGGTCAGCAGCGTCGCTTCCCGCGTCCGGCAGCGCCAGCTCCGCCTTCTGCCGGGACCGGCGTTCAGCATTCTGAAGCACGAGGTTGATCAGGATCCGGCGGGCATAGGCCGCCGGATGATCCATCGTCCGCACCCGGTTCCACCGGCGGGCTACCCGCAGGAAAGTCTCCTGGACCAGGTCCTCGGCATCCCTGCCGTCCCCGGTCATCAGATAGCCAGTACGTAAGAGAGCGTCCGACGCCGCAGCCGCAAAGCCCTCGAACTGGCGCTTCGCTGCCGCGTCCCTGGCCCAGTCCATGCCGCCTCCCGCCGCTGGCCCTCGTTCTCACTTATATAAATCCCGCCAGGCGGCCAAAGACTGCACGCGACCTCCAGGTGTTTCTGCTCTCACGGGACCGACACCAAAAACACCGCGAACCCTGGCGCGGGTTCGCGGTGTCCTCGATGTCTTGAGACATCCCAACAGCGGTGGAGGTGGGATTTGAACCCACGGAAGGGTTGCCCCTTCACACGCTTTCGAGAACTGCGCTGGGCAGTCCGTCATGGCCCGCGAGCGTCCGCGACCTGGGCAGACGACAGGTCGCGTCCTCCCGTGAACGGCTGCGGACAGGGGCGAATGAGACACAAACTGAGCCACAGCCATTTCGTCCGGATGGCATCGCGGGATGTCCCAGGCCCGAACCCTGAACCCTGGGCTTAGCTACTGGTGATGCTGGCCTGGCGGATGACCGCGGTGGCGAGCACGCAGGCAAAGCGCTCGGTCCCTCAGTCATGTATCGGTTGAAGATGACTCCTGGCCTCGCCCGAGGGGTGACTACGTGCCACCGGTCCGGCCTCGTGGTGCTGGCGGGCGTGTTCACGCTGCGAACCCTTCGATCACGCCATAGGGGAACGCGACTGGCTGGACAGTGCCGAGCTTGAGCCCGGCGGCATGAAGGAGCTCGCCGTACTGGGCGTTGGATCGTTCCTTCCCGCCGGTGAGTATGAGCATGTTGATGTCACTCAGGAGCGTCGGGACGGGATCCGTTCCGTCCTCTGGGATCAGTCGCTCGACGATCAGGACCCTGCCGCCGCCTGCCATCGACCGGCGGCAGTTTCGCAGGATCTGGATCGATCGCGCGTCGTCCCAGTCGTGCAGTACGTTCGCGAGCACGTAGCAGTCGGCGCCGTGCGGAACTTGTTCGAAGAAGTCCCCGGCCAGGACCTGGCAGCGAGAGCCGACCTCGACCGCGTCCAGCACCGCGTCGGCGCGAGCGGCCACGGCCGGGACCTCGAACAGCACTCCGTGCAGGTGGGGGTGCATTCGCAGGATCTCGACCAGCAAGGTCCCGTTTCCGCCGCCGACGTCGACCACGCCGCGAACGTCGGAGAAGTCATAGTTCTGCGCGACGCTCGGGGCGTATGCAGCGGTCCGTTCGGACATCGCCCGGTCGAATGTTGCGGCGCTCTCCGGGTGCTGAGCGAGGAACTCGAATACGCCGGTCCCAAACTCGCATTCGAGTCCGGGCGTCCCGGTCTTGACGGTCTGCAGGATGTGCTCGAACGGGCGGATGCCGCCGATCGCCTCGAGGAAGGTGGCCCACGATCGCATCCCCCGGGTGGCGTCAGAGCGCAGCCGCTCCCCGATCGCCGTCAGGCTGAACGAGCCGCCATCGTGCTCCTGGAATACGTCCAGCGCTGCGAGGAGGCGAAGCACGCGGTACAAAGAGGGCTCATCGGAGCCGGTGCGCCGGGCGAGCTGCTTTGTGCTCACCGGGCCGTCGGCGAGTAGATCGGCGATCCCCAGCTCGGCCACCGCATAGACACAGCGCGAGATATGGATCCCCCAGATCAGCCGAAGCAGGCTGGCCGCGCTCGAACGCTCGGCCTCGGTTGCCCGCGGCCCGTTTGACCGCGGACCCGCGACGCCGGAAGTGCTGGCATGGTTGATGGTGCTCATCGTGCCTCCTCGGAGTTCACTTGGACGCACAACAGCGTCGCGCCCGGTCATTTCCGTGTACGCACGAGTCGATTACCGTCGACTTATCCACCCTGGGATCCGCTCGGGGCGTACTGGCCGCGGGCCTGCTGCGGGGGAACACTATGGAGTTCGGTGTCCTTGGTCCTCTCGAGGTGACGTCTGGCGGGCGTTCGCTCGCCATCGGCGGTGCGCGGACCCGGGGAGTGCTGGCACTGCTGCTCACCAACGCCAACGCCGTGGTATCCGCCGACCGCCTTGCGGACGAGCTCTGGCCGGACCTCGCGCCGGAACGTGCCGCTGCCAACCTGCAGGTCCGTCTGTCGGAGCTTCGTAAGACTCTTCGGTCGGCCGGCGAGGCCGATCGGCTCTCTACCTGCCGTCCGGGTTATCGGTTGCGAGTCACGGCCGAGGAGCTGGACGTGCTGCGTTTCGAGCGGCTCGCCGCCGCGGGTCGTGATGCGCTGGCCGCTGGAGAGGCGACCGCAGCCGTGCGGCTGCTCGATGAGTCGCTGGCTCTGTGGCGGGGGCCGGCCCTGGCTGACCTGGATGAGCTCCCCTTTGTCGGCGCGGAGCAGGCGCGGCTCGAGGAGCACCGCCTAGACGTCGTCGAGTCACGGGTCGATGCGCAGCTCGCCTGCGGGCGGCACCAGGAGACGATCGCGGAGCTTGAGGCGCTGACCACGGAGCACCCGCTGCGTGAGCGGTTCTGGTTCCAGCGCCTGCTGGCGCTGTACCGCGCCGGGCGCCAGGCCGACGCTCTGCGCGCGTTCCGGGAGCTGCGCTCGATTCTGGTCGGCCAGCTCGGGATCGAGCCGGGCCCCGAGCTCCGGGACCTCGAGAGCCGCATCCTGCGCCAAGATTCGGGGCTCGAATACCGGGCCGCCCGGCGGAGCGAGAGCGATCACGACACCCGGCCGGAGACTCGCTATGTCAAGAGCGGGGCGGTCCACATCGCCTACCAGGTGCTCGGTGACGGCGAGCGCGACATTGTTTTCGTGCCGGGGGTGCTGAGCCATGCCGAGCTGGCGTGGGAGGACCCTGGCACGGCCGAGTTCTACCGCCGGCTCGCCGGGCTCGGACGGCTGATCCTCTTCGATAAGCGTGACACCGGACTGTCCGACCGCGCGCCTGGCGACTCCCCGCTGGAGGAGCGCATGGACGACGTGCAGGCGGTGATGAACGCGGTCTCCTCAGATCGGGCGGTCCTGTTCGGCTACTCGGAGGGTGCCCCGATGAGCATGCTGTTCGCCGCGACCTACCCCGAGATGGTGAGCTCGCTGATCCTCGGATCAGCGTTTGCCCGCTGGTTTCCCGCGCCTGATTACCCGTGCGGTGAGGGAGCGAAGGAGGTGTATGCCTCCATGGAAGAGATCGCGACTCACCGGTGGGGACAGGGCGCGACGATCGACTGGTTCTTCCCCAGCCGGTCGAGCTCCCTGCAGGCGCGCGAGATGGTCGGCCGATTTGAGCGCATGGCGATCAGTCCCAGCGCGTTCCTGCGCATGATCCGGATGATCCGGGAAATCGACGTCCGCGCCGTGCTGCCGGCGATCCACGTGCCGACGCTGGTGATCCAGCGCCTCGGCGACCGGATCAATCCCCCGTTCTACGGTCGCTACCTCGCCTCCCACATCGCCGGCGCCCGCTACTTCGAGCAGCCCGGCGACCACGTCCTGCGGGTCGCGGGACCCGAGGACCTTGAGGGGATGTTCGCCGAGATCGAGAACTTCCTCGCAGTTTCGCCGCCGCCTCCCGAGAAAGCCCGAGTGCTGTCTACGATCCTGGTCGCCGAGATCACCGGCGATCTGGCGGCCGACGCGGGAGCCGGTAACCAGCGCCAGGCCGGTCAGCTCGCCTACCTCGGCGCAGCCGGGCAGCATGTGCTGTCTCACCGCGGCCGCATTCGCAGCAGCACGGGATCGCGCGTCCTGGCCACGTTCGACGCACCCGGGCAAGCAATTCGATGCGCAGTCGCCATTCGCGACGACTCTGCCGCACGTGGAGTCGGGCTGCGCGCCGGGATCCACACCGGCGAAGTTGATATCGTCGGCGACGATATCAACGGGATCTCCGTTCATATCGCCGACCAGATCACCACGCTCGCGCAACCAGGCCAGATACTCACCTCGCGAACCGTCAAGGACCTTCTCACCGGATCCGGAATCGGTTTCGCCGAGGTCGGCGCCTACGAACTGGCCGAGCTCGGAGACCGGTGGCCGGTGTACGTGGTTACCGGTGCATAGCTGCCAGATGCCGGGCACCACGCCGGCTGGCTTACTTGGCCGCCCAGGTCATCGCCCGCGGCCAGCCGGTGCCTGTCCGGCCCCAAGTCCGGGCTCGATGGCCATCTCGATGGCGCTGGACGAGCCCATCTTCACCGGGAACCCGGGCCACCGGCGCCCTTCGCCCAGCGGCTCGCCATTGCTCATCCCGGAGGTCACGCCCATCGGCATGCGTTTCGAGATGTGAGTAGCAAACAGACGTTCGGCGCCTAGTAGCGCAGCTAAAGGCCCTATCTTGCCGCGGCAAATACAGCCTCGACCTGGCACAACAGCCGTGCCGTGGCCAAAAACTGAGACAAATGCAAAGACGACGGCAGCTCGCATAGCGAGGCGAGATCACATCGTCCCAGGTCAACGGCGGTGGAGGTGGGATTTGAACCCACGGAAGGGTTGCCCCTTCACACGCTTTCGAGGCGTGCGCCCTCGGCCACTAGGCGACTCCACCGCAG
>DAIOWC010000204.1:0-11653 GCA_036758685.1 Streptosporangiaceae bacterium
GTGGTATCTGGGCCAGTGTCCAGATTCGCTTCGGGGGCCACGACGATCGGCTGCCTCTGCCGCCAGGGAGGTGATCTGTCTCTCCGGCTTGTCGAGGCTGCACCGAGATCGCAATCATTTGGCCGCGAGTAGTGGGCTCCCGCGCGTTCACACCGGCTGCTAGCCCGTAAGTGTGACCGCCACGACATCGATGCGAGGGCCTCAGCAGTTCACTATCTCCGACGACAGCAGCCAACTGGTTACTGTACGTCGTATCATGGCTACCTTACGTAGGGCCGCCCTGTAGCTGAGTTGCAGTTGCATGCCGCCTTGCGCCACGGCGGAAGGCGGCAACCAGATGCGGAAGATGCTGGGTTCTGCGGCACTGATAGCTGCGGTCGGTGCAGGTGGAGCGACCGCAGTCGAAGCCCCGGCGGCCGCTGCCACAGCTAGCACTGTGGTCTACGTATGCGGGATGGGCGGCTACTGGCAGTGTCCCCAGGTTCGACCGGATGAGATTGCCTTCGGCGCACACTACGCCGTGGCCTACCTCCGGTGGTCTGCCTGGAGGACTCTGTACGCAACCGGGCGCGGCCACTTCTACGACGGATCCTGTGTTGATGCGCCGTGCTACTCATACAACGCCAACGTGAAGCTGTACTACGTCAAGGTGCATAACGGCCACAAGTACTTTGCGTGGATGAGGATCACGGCCCTCCACCATGCGACCCGCCGTCTCCACTATTACGGCGGCTTCTGGCACACGGCTTAGAAGCGAACTTCTCCGGCCACTGGTAAGGGTCGCCCGCTTCTGGCCGTCGGCGCTCTGTGAGGCTGCATGGCGCGTACTCGGGGACCCTCGGCTTGCCGCAGATCGAGACCGTCATCGTTGAGGTGCGCGCCAGATCCGGCTCACTCTCATGCCGCAGGTAGCGGCCGCCACCGCCGCCATGACCTCCATGAGTCGCCGCCCACCGAGCACCTGTGCGATTGAAGGCCGTAGAAGCCGCGGCCAGTCCAGCCTTGGGCAAGGAGCGCTGCCTGCCTCGACGAAGGCATCCCGCCTTGAGGACTCTTCCTACACCGCCGCCGGCTGGGTCAGCACTGATGGCTTGTAGCGGGTCTTGCACCCACCGCATTTGATGTGCTCTGTCGTCGCGCTGATCGGGATCAGCGGGATGAAGAACAGATGAATGAACCTGCGGCCCTTTCGGTGCCGATACGGCTGGGAGGCCTGACATTTGGGGCACTGGAACGTGCCCTGATTCGTGGTCCAGAAGTAGTAGCGGCTGCCAAAGATGAAGAACATGGATGCGGTCCTCGCTCGCGTAGCTGCTGGTAGTGGCCAAGCTGTCGCGCCTGTGGCGAATCGCGAGGATTCTTCCAGATATTGATCCGCGGGTGTCAAGAGTTAGCTACCGATCTTTCGTGATGACCGTCCTGTCCGTCTGCCGAGCCGTTGAGCCAGAGACTGATGCGGCAGCAGTGGCCCACCTGAGCCCGCTGGGCCACCGTCACGGCGGAACGCCGCACCGGGCAAGCAGAAGACCGCCGTACCGCCTATCGGGCCGGGTCCGGATCGCCACGCAAGGTCATCATCATCTGGGTCCCGGTGCGTGCGGTGCTGCGTGCGCTCGAGCTGACCTCTGGAGCGAACGGCCTGGCGCGATAGTTTTGCCCCGTTCAGCTGCCATGAGTCCTGCGATGGTCTCGCGTCAGTGCGCAACACCAATCCATCGCACTCGAATCGGGAGGCATCTTGAAGCTTCTTCTCACGTCCGGGGGCGTCACGAACTCGAGCATCCGCGATGCGCTGGTCGACCTCCTGGGTAAGTCGACCGCCGACGCCACCGCACTCTGCGTCCCCACCGCGCAGTGGGGCCACCCCATGTGCGGGCCGGTCTCGGCGCGGGGGTTCGTCAGCGGCCTGCCCCCGTGGGGTGGCATGACCACGATGGAGTGGAAGTCGCTGGGCCTTCTCGAGCTGTCGGCGCTACCCACGATCGGCGCGGAGCGCTGGGTGCCCTGGGTCCGGGAGGCCGACATCCTCCTGGTCGACGGCGGCGATGCGACGTACCTGTGCCACTGGATGCAAGAGTCCGGGCTGGCCGACCTCCTGCCGTCGCTGCCCGACACGGTCTGGGTGGGGGTGAGTGCCGGGAGCATGGTGATGACACCCCGGATCGGCGCCCACTTCGCACAGTGGCCGTCCGCGCCCGACGACCGCACCCTCGGCGTCGTCGACTTCTCGATCTTCCCGCACCTGGATGTTTTCCCGGAGAACACCATCGCCGAGGCGGAGCGCTGGGCCACCGAGATCGGCGGCCCAGCGTACGCCATCGACGACCACACGGCGATCAAGGTGACTGACGGCACCGTCGAGGTCGTCTCCGAGGGACGCTGGAAGCAGTTCCCCTGACAGCCGCGGCCAACATCAATCGACGGGGCAGGAGTGCCCGCCCGCCGCGATGAGGTGAGCCTGTTCGTAAGTTCGATGTGTCGTGACGCAGCGACTACGTGATCAGTTCGCCAGCCAGTTCCGAGCGCTGGCCAGTCGCCCCCACCGCTCGTGACGCCCGTGCCGCTGGCGGTCACGCCCGCGGTTGCCGCCGATGGTCAGGGTGAAACGGTGGGACCGCCTTATGTTGATATTAGTTATCATCTATCAGCTAATTCTAGTAGAGTTCTGTTTACCTTTCGTTGAGCTGCTCCCATTCGGCCGTTTTGGAAGAACCGTAGCAATTGTGAGCGGAATCGCCCACACCGCGACGCCAATCCTGGCTAGCCTGATGACCTCCGAGGAGAGGGGCACGCAATGGCGAATGCCCAGGGCCGGGACTACAGCGCGTACCAGCCGCCAGTTGATTCCGAGATGCTCAAGGGCCTCTCATTCGCCTACACCCGCGTGTCTAACTGGGACGGCACGACGATGGGCACCGACCCGAATTTCGCGCACAACTGGGCCGAGATCAAGGCGGCCAAGCTGCACCGCGGCGCGTACTGGTTCCTGATGCCCGACGTTAACGCTGTCTCCCAGGCCCGCTACTTCGTCGACGCCGTCAAGAAAGCTGGGCTCGACGCCGGCGACATGCTGGTCTGCGACAGCGAGACCCTGACAGACAACGTCGACGAGATCACGCACTCCTTCTGTAAAGAGACTGCCTCGTTAGCCGGGCCGCACTGCCCCGTGATCGTCTACTCGAACGAGAACGTTGGCCAGCACCTGACCTCTTGTACGTACTGGCCGTACTGGATGGCTTGGATCTCGTCCACGCCCCCTTCGCCATCGGAGACCAGTCCGTGGAAGGACTGGACGTTCTGGCAGTGGGGCACGGTCGACGGCGTCGACGCCGATTACTTCCACGGCACCCCCGAGCAGCTCGACACATGGATAGCCGGCTACCTGCCGAAGCCAGCGCCACCACCGGAGGATGAAGAGATGATCTTGATAATGCCCGCAAGGGACCAGGTCCCCGCAGGCACCGACTGGCCGGGAATCTTCCTGCTGTTCTGCGACGGCTCCCTGAGCCATGTCCAGCCGTCCGCCGGCCACCCGCCCGTGTCGAACGTCGCCTCGTACCAGTCGGCCGGCATCAAGGGCCCGGTCACGATCACCTGGGCCGAGTACCAAACCCTCCGCGGCACATAATCCGTGCTGACCTGTTACGCATGCGGTCCCGTTGCTGTCCGTGTGGCCAACGACTTCGTTCCTTGGGCTCGCTATGAGAGCCCTCGGGTTACCTTGCCTCGATGGTGATCGCTTGAGAGGTTCCTACGCGCAGGATCGCTGCGTCGTGGTCCCAAGTGTGCGCGGCCCGGTGCTCGCGCAGGTAGCCGATGATGCCGGCGACATCGGCCTCGGGGGCCTTGATGTCAGTCTCTCCGCGGGCGCGAAAGTGAGCCGCGGAGTTACCCGGGCCGGGTATTTGTGAGCTGCATGGCTTAGCGGGCGAGCAGGGGGACCAGGACCTGAGCGTCGGGGGTTCCCCAGCCGGTGACCGGGTCCCAGCCGGGTCCGGCCTGGTATCCGGTGATCGTGACCCCGTTGTCCGTCGCCGTGTTGTTGCCGGCGGTGATGTCGTGGAACGCCTTGTGGTACAGCGGGCCGCGGGCGATCCGGTAGATCGCGGGGTTGACGAAGCCGAGCGGGTGGCCTGCTTCCTGGTCGGCCAGGGCGATCAGCCCGGCCCAGAACGGGGTGGCCGCACTGACGCCGCCGTCCGGCGTGAGCTCGTAGGTGCCGCCCGGCGTGCTGCGCGCGTATGCCATGTTGGTGTCTTGGGAGGCGTCCGCGGCGACGTCCGGCACGCCCCGCATGGCGCCGATGCCGGGCACGTCTTCCTGGAATGCGAGCCGGGCGAACAGCTGGCTGAACCCGCCGCCCGAAGCCGACGAATGGTCACCTTTCCCCCCGGCAACGATCGGGGCGTTCCACGCGATCTCGCTGATGTACGCGCCGGTGACCGGGTTCGCGGTCAGGCTGGTGCCGCCCACCGCGAGCACCAGCGGATCGGACGCGGGCAGGATGACGTCCTTGACGACCTGCGTGGACGAGCCGACGACGGAATTCAGCGGGCCGATCACGCCGGTGTCGCCCGTGCCGGCCACATAGGTGACGTGGCGGGCGGCGGCGTACTGCAGCGCCGCGTTGATGGCTGCTGCCTCCGCGCTGGTGAAGTGGTGCTCACCGTCGCCGCCGCCGCCCGAGATCACGTCTGCGTGGTGGCGGACGGCGATCCGCACCAGCGCAGGAAAGAATGTGGTGGCGTAATTCGCCGGGGTGTCTATGTCCGCCGGATCGACTAGCAGCTCGATGATGGTGGCCTCGGGGGCGATGGCGTGCACCATCTGTGTGTCCGATGCCTCCTCCTGGCCGGCCAGCCACGGCAAGGCGCCCGGGCCGGCCAGGGTGGTGATGACCTGGATAAGTGCCGGGGGCAGCCCGAACCGGCCGTCGAAGTCCGCCAGGTCCTGCCGGATGTCGGTGCCGGCGCCCGCCGGGGGCTGCTCCGGCCCGGTCTGGGCCTCCTCGGGCAGCACCACTGTGACGCCGCGGCCGTCGATCCCGCGGTCCAGCAGCGGCTGGACGCCGTAGGCAGTGTCGAAGACCCGGGGCGTGTAGCAGGCCGGTGCCTGCGTCAGGCAGTCCACGGACAAGGCCGGCAGCCGGGCGACGGTACCAGCCGTGGCGGTAGCGGCGCGGTCGGGAGTGGCGCGGGCGGGGGCGGACGGCGCGCACCCGCCGCACACGATGGTCAGGCCGGCCGCGGCCGCGGCGGCCAGGAGTGTCTTGATCACTGTCCCCTCCGGTGGGTCTCGGGATGAACAACAGGGCCGCCCGGTTCTTGTACAGCGGCGTGTCCTGGGCCACGAACGCGATGCCTCAAGCGCGGGAGCGACCCCGCCCGTCAGCCGCCCCGGACGGTGACTCCGCCCGCCGACGGCCCGGCCAGTGTCGCCACGCGCCCGGCGGGGATCTCCAGCGTGCACTCGCCCCACGCCCCGATACGGCCGTAGCGCTTGCCCAGGCCGCTGGCCTCAACGACGCTCATCGATCTCCTCCCGCGGAGAGATCCGGTGTGTCCGCCGCCTACTGTCCCTGGATGCCGGGGCGGCTGTCTGCGCTCGCGGGATGGAACCGGTTCAATCGCAAGATTGAATCCAGGTCGCCTCAGGGATGATGCACACGGTCTGGCCAGCGGATACCTTCGCTGGCATGCAGGCAGCTAGGCGGCTGGCGGGAGGCGACCTGGGAGTCATCGTCGATGCCGGGGTGGGGATCGCAGCGGCCGGGCTGATCACCGTCGCCGCGTGGGGCTCGCCCCGGCTGGTCGGCAGCGATGCGATCGCCGGGCCCTGGTGGCTGCGGGCGCTACTGCCCCTGCTGCTGGGCGGGGCGCTGACGCTGCGCCGCCGCGCGCCTCTGCTGATGTGGCTGGCGATCTGGGCTGGCATAGGACTGCTGTGCCTGCTCACCGACAACCTGGTGCAGGGTCTGGCGTTCACGTTCGTGCTGTTCGCTGCCGCCTACTCGCTGGGCGCGCACGCCAGCTTCCGCCGCGCGGCCGCCGCGCTGGTCCTCACCGCCCCGGTCGTGGCCGCGATCAGCGACAGGAGCGAGCTGGCGCTGACCTTCACCCTGGGTGGGCAGCGCGGCACGGTGGCCGTGACATTGTCGTTCCTCCAGCTGCTGGCATTCTGGCTGGCGGGCGTGTTCGTCTACGCCCGCAGGCGGGCCGTCGCGCTGGCCGCGCGGAGCGCCGCCTCGCAGCGTGAGGCCGAGCAGGCCGCCGCGGCTGAGCGGGCACGGATCGCCCGGGAACTGCACGACATCGTCGCCCATCACCTGAGCGTGGTCGTGCTGCAGGCAGGCGGCGCCCGTGCGTCGGGAAAGCCAGCCGGCGGGGTCCTGGAGAAGATCGAGAACAGCGCGCGGCAGGCACTGGAGGAGACTGGCCGCCTGCTGCATGTCCTGCGCGACCCAGACGAGGGGGCCGGGCTCGCCCCGCAGCCGGGCACCGGCGAACTGGACGCGCTGGCTGCCGGCGTCCGGGCCGCCGGCCTGCCGGTGACTCTGGCCATTGACGGGAACCTCGCCGCGATCCCCGCGGCCGCGGCCGTGTCGGTGTACCGGATCGTCCAGGAGGCGCTGACCAACGTCCTCAAGCACGCCGGCCCGGCCCGCGCCGAGGTGACGATCGGGTGCGAGCACGACACCGTAACGATCGAGGTCACCGACGACGGAACCGGACAGCCCGGTGACGGGCCGACGGACGGCGGCCACGGGCTAGCCGGGATGCGCGAGCGGGCTGCGATATTCGGCGGCGAGCTGGCCGCCGGGCCGCGGTCCGGCGGGGGGTTCGCCGTGCGCGTCCGGCTGCCGCTCGGCGGCCACCTGCCACCCGGCGAGCCGTCTTGATCAGCGTCCTGATTGTCGACGACCAGGATCTTGTCCGCGAGGGCTTGCGGATGCTCCTGGAAGCCGAGCCGGACCTGGTCGTCGCCGGGGAGGCCGCCGACGGCAGCGAGGCACTCGCCGAGGCCCGGCTCCTGGACCCCGACGTGATCTTGATGGACGTCCGCATGCCCAAGATGAACGGCATCGAGGCACTCACCCGGCTCGTCCAGGCCAGTTCCCGGGCCCGGATCCTGATGCTGACCACCTTCAACCTGGACGAGTACGTCTACGACGCCCTGAAGGCAGGCGCCAGCGGCTTCCTGCTCAAGCACGCCAGCCGCGGCCAGCTGACCGGCGGCGTGCGCGCGGTAGCCGCCGGCGAGACGCTCCTCGCCCCGGCCATCACCCGGCGGCTGATCGAGGACTTCTGCAACGCCCCCGCCCCCGGCGCCCTAGTTGCCAGTGCTACCGGGGGCCTCAGCGAACGCGAACTCGGCGTCGTGCGCCTCGTGGCCCAGGGCCTGTCGAATGCCGAAATCGCCGCCAGGCTCTACCTCAGCGAGGCCACCGTCAAGAGCCACATCGTCCGTATCCTCGCCAAGCTCGGCCTGCGGGACCGGGTGCAGGTCGCTGTCTACGCCTACGAACACGGCATCGTCCGGCCAGGCCACCGCACCCCGCCAGCCGGCCGGAAAGCAAGACCCTAGCGCGAGCACTACGCACAGAAGAGTAGTCGCGGCATCCGCGGGGCCGATTGACAGATGCTCCGCACCAGCGGACCTCGTCGCAGTCGCGAGAAGATACATCGGGACATCGGGCTCACCGATTCCGCCACACGCACTCGCCGCCGCTTCGCGGTGAGACTTGCCGCGAGGCGTCAGCGCCACCCAGCCCGGCTGCCCGGGCAACTCCACCAGCAGGTGCATGTTCAGATACGAGACTGTGCCTTCGATCAGCGCGAACATCGCGGACCTACGCCGAATAGCGGGGCGTTGGCTAACCGCATGGCCGCAAAATTGGGGTTTGCTAGTCGCAGACGGCCGCTGGGTCGTCGAGTGCCTGCTCGAGCCCGGCTGCCTGGTACCAGGCAGCGCCCAGAGCCTCGGCCGACATGTCCAGGCGGGCGATGCTCAGGTTCGCGTCACTCAGCGGGACGGCGCACTGGTCGCGCTGACGCCCGTACTCGGCCAGCGCTGAATCAAGGTCGCCATGCCAGCCGTCTGTGACGGCCGATGCCACCAGGTCCGCGTCGCGGAAGGCATCGGCGATCCCGCGGGCGATGACCGGGTCCTTGTGGTGCCCGGCGTCACCGGCCAGCGCCCAGCCCGGCCCCGACGACGTCCGGAAGAAAGTGGGCAGGGCGGCCGTGCCTCGCAGCGGCTCGGCGATGACTGCGCCTGCGAGCAGTCCCGCCAGCGGCGGGCGCGACCGCAGTTCGCTGATGTAGGCCGGGAGGGGCTCACTGCGGAATGCAGGGTACTCGCCGCGGGGTGCTTGCACGAAGGCGAGCGCGAGCCCGCCCCCCACCGGGAAGATGCCGAAGAACCGGCCGGGTTCGAGCCAGGCGTGCACGCCTTCGGCCGGGCAGCCGCGCCAGTAGGTGTAGTAGCCGAAGGTGACCGCCGGGTGGTCATGGTAGGTCGTCGCCCCGACCAGCCTTGCGATCCGGGAGTTGCGGCCGTCCGCACCGATCACCAGGCGCGCTCGCCGCTCTCCCGCCGACGTCGTGACCCCGGCGATGCGCTTGCCCTGGCGTAGCAGGCCGTGCACGGACACTCCCATCTCGACTTCGACGCCTGCCTGCGCTGCGCGGTCAGCAGGATCGGGTCAAGTACCGTCCGGCGCGGTGCTATCGGGGCGGCGCCCGGTTCGGGCGCCGCGGCGTGCTGAGGCTGGGCGTCTAGTCATAGCACCTGGTCTTCGAGCGGGGGCAGCCGGTGGCGAGCACCGTGTCCAGCAGCTTCCACCGGCGCAGCCGGGCAACTCCGGCCGGCTTGATCAGATGCCCGGAAACGACGTCGCCCAGGCACGCAGATCGCTCCAGTAGCCGTACCGAGAACCCGGCGCGCGCCAGGAGCATGGCGGTCGGTGCTCCCGCGCACCGGCCGCCCACCACCACGACGTCGGTCCTGCTGTCCATGTTGCTTCGACCTCCGGGCGTGTTGTCGGGTGTCAGCCGCCTGATCAGCCGGTTCTGGATGCTGTCCCGCCGTCGCCCGGCGAGGCTGCGGGCAGCGCGCCGAGCTGCCTGAGCAGGGTGACGTCGTCGCGTACGGCAATGTGCTCGGTGATCATGCCGGTGTCGCTGAAGGTCAGTACGTGAATCTGCCGCGCGGCCGTGGGCCGGTGGGTCGCGGGTATGCCGTGCAGCGGCCCGTCGTGGGTGCCGGTCATCACGCCGACGCAGACGACCTTGCTGCCCTCGGCGATCACTTCCTGCAGGTCGAAGTGCATGTCGGAGCATCCGGCCCACAGCCGGCTGAAGACCTGCCCGGCACCTTCGGGGCCGTCGGGTGTGCCGGGCTGCGCGTTGTGGTTGATGAATCCTGGCGCGAGGAAGTCGCGGATCCCGGTTAGGTCGTGGGCGTTGAACACCTCGGCCCAGAACGCCCGGGCGCGGGCCTTGTTGGCAGTTATGGCGGCTGTCACTGGCTGACGAAGCGGCGGGTCTTGCCCGTCTGGGGATGGCGGGCAATGGCGGGGACCTGGTGTACCTGCACGTGCGGCTCGCGGAGGCCTGCGCGGCGCAGTGCGTGCTGGAGCGCGGACGCGAGCGCGGCATGGTCTAGCTCGCCGCCGGTGACGACCGCGGCGTCGATTCCGTGATCGGTCTGGCGGACCTGGTACTCGACGACACCGGGCGTCCTCACCATGACCGTGCGGATGACGAGCGGGTCGACAGTAACGGCGCCGTAGCGGAACATCTCGTCGGACCGTCCCTCGACGACCGCATGCAGGTAAGGATCGCCGTCGGCGGGGACGCGGCTGAAGCGGTCGGTGAGCTCATAGCGGATCAGTGGCTGAGTGTGGTTGTGCAGGTTGGTCACCAGGACCTTGGCCGATGCCGTGCCGTCGGTGACGGGCTGGTTGCGGGCGTCGACGAGCTCGACGATGCACATATCGGTGGCGAATCGCATCACCGCATCTCCGGGCCGGGTGTGACCGACCAGCCCTTCCGTCGAGACAAACGAGCTGACCGGCGGTACCCCGAACGCAGCGCTGATCGCGTCCCGGCCCTCGGCGGTCAGCAGCTCGCTGATCGCGGTGATCGCGCGCGGGGAGATCCGCAGGCGGCCAGCGTGCTGCTCGCCGGCCAGCACGACCAGCGTGGAGGTATGGGCGAGCAGCACCGCCGGCGGCGCCTCGTTGAGCCGGCGCACGATCTCCGCGGTGGGGAGCGTCGCGGGAACGGCGGTCATCCGCACCGGGTAACCGCGGGCGACCGCGGCGGCAAAGCCACTGGAATGAACCGGCGAGGCGGCCGCGACGATGGTGACCGGCAGGCCGCCGGGCGGCGGCCGGCCAGGCGGCGGGCGGCCGGCCGCGAATACCTGGGCCATGGCCGGCCGCAGGACGGACGCCGCGAATTCCGTGTACTCCTCGGCCGTCTGGACGAACACGCCGCGGACGCCCGAGCTGCCGCCCGAGGCCAGGCAGACGTACTGGCCGTCGAGCAGGCCCGGCTCCTCGGCGCAGGCGGCCAGGTGCTGCTCGGCCCGGGCTCGCGTCACGTGGTGGTCGGTGAGCAGCTCGTCGAAGCTCGCCATCATCTGCCGCTTGGTCATCACCGGCAGCTCGGCCAGCTGGCCGGGCTCGAATCGCCCCGGATCGATGCCGGCCAGGCGCCGGGCGTGGAACGGCGACCGCTCCAGCGCGCACGCCAGCAGCGAACGCAGCTGATCGTGCTGGTGGCCGGCCAGCTGCCGGGCGTCCCAGCCCAGCCTGCCGATGTGGGCGGGCAGACGCGCGGCCAGCGCCTCCCCGAAGCGGCCGCGCAGGGCACTGACAGTGTTATCGCCGGTCATCGTCATTGAGATTCCCTTCCGCCGGACGCGGACACGGAGGGAGCCGGGCGCCCGGTGATCAGCTGGCCCAGCTGCTTCACCAGCAGAGCTGCCTGGGACGAGTCCGGCTCGGCGGCCTGCTCGAGCCTGGCGCCGGCGCCGACCGCGACCAGCAGGCGCGCGAGATCGGCAGGCGGCAGCGGCGGCGTCTGCCCCGCGCGCTGATAAAGGCCGGTGACTGCCCGTTCCATCCCGGCCAGGGTGCGCTGGTGGACGGCGGCGTACCGGCGGCCGAGCTCCGGGTCGCGCGCGGCGTGGACGCGGAACTCGATGACCAGCAGCCCCCACTCCGGCTCGGCGCGGTCCACGCTCGCGGCATGCGCCAGCAGCCTGGAGAGGCCCGCGTCCCCCGCCAGGCCCTCGACCGTCCGCGCGTTACCGGCCGCCCGTTCGGCGATCCTCGCCTCCAGCAGCGCCAGGAACAGGTCCGCCTTGCCGCCGAACTGCGAGTACACCACGCCCGTGGAAAAGCCAGCCGCATCAGCGATCTGGTCCACCGAGGCGCCGTGATAGCCGCGCTCCAGGAAAACCCGGCGCGCGGACGCCAGCAGCGCCGCACGGTTGCGCTCCGTCTGCTCTGCCCTGCTCAGCCGAGATGACATAACAGCGCTACTGTAATAACGCTGTTATTTGAATGTCAACCAGCCTGGTCAGTCCAGCGCGGGAGCACCCGCCGGAAACGGCCGTCCTGCGGCCCGGCCAGCTCGGCGAG
>DAIOWC010000205.1:0-11647 GCA_036758685.1 Streptosporangiaceae bacterium
AAGGACAAGGCCACCAAGGAGACGTTCGATGACGACGAGAGCGAGCGGCTGCTGCGCGGGTTCCTCTCGCACGCGCTCTTCGACGCGGGCCTGATCTGCCGGGCGGACGACCGCGGCGACCCGGTCATCCAGCTCTCGCCGCCGCTGACCTGCGGGCCTGAGCACTTCGAGGAGATCGAGCAGAAGCTGCGCAGCGTCCTCACCGAAGCCTGGACGAAGATCTAAACCGCCGGTTACTGGCTGTGGCGCCTGGCCCGCAGGCGTCACGGTCGGTGAAGTTATCCAGTTGTGACCACCCAAGGGCTAACCAAATGCCTGCTTAGACGTGTCTAACAGGTGAGGGCTGGGTGGTCCAGCAGGGGCGATCGCCGGGCCCGCATGTGACGGGAGGCACCGATGTCGGGCATCAGCGGGGACTGGGCAGCGTTGGCCAGTGGAAATGAGCGGCTTGCAGGCACATCCGACGATCAGCCGCGGTCGGCCGATGCCAATCCCGTCAGCACGCTTCCGGCGCGGTGGGCCGAGCTGGCCAGCCATCGCGAGCGGCTCGTCGGGCTCGCGGATCCCCTCTGCGAGCTGGCCAGCTCTTCACCGGGAACGGGCGGCTACCGCCTCGCGGTCAGCGCCGCGTAGGCGCAGCCGGCCGGGGCTGGCGAGGTCAGTCGCGCCGGGCCAGCAGTTCCTGCACGTGCTTGCGCACCTCATCAACGGGGACGCGTTCCTTCTCGCCTGTCGCCCGCCTGACCACCTCCACGACTCCGTCGGCGAGGTCGCGGCTGCCCACGCTCACCCGGACGGGGATGCCGGTCAGCTCGGCGTCCTTGAATTTCACGCCCGGCCGCTCGTCCCGGTCATCGATGATGGCGTCGATCCCGGCCGACCGCAGGCTCTCGTAGATCGTCTCGGCAGTCCCCCGCGCTGCCTCGTCGCGAGTGGAGAGCAGGATGACGGTGACGGTGAATGGTGCCACCTGAACCGGCCATCGCAGGCCGGTGTCGTCGTGGTGCACCTCGGCGATGGCCGCCATCGCGCGCTCGACGCCGATGCCGTAGCAGCCCATGACGGGAGTGATCTTCTCGCCGCCCGGGCCGAGCACGCTGACGCCGAACGCCTCGGTGTACTTGCGGCCCAGCTTGAAGATGTGCCCGACCTCGATGCCGCGGACCAGGTCCAGGGTGCCGCCGCACTGCGGGCAGGGCTCGCCGGCCCTGACCTCGCGCAGATCGGCCCAGGTGCCGACCGAGATGTCCCTGGCCACGTCCACCCCGGTTAGGTGCACGTCGTCGGTGTTGGCGCCGGTCGCCATGTCCCGCCGGCCCTGCAGGGCCAGATCGGCAATCACCGGGTACTTCGTTACGCCAACCGCGCCGAGACTCCCCGGCAGCGCGCCGAGCGCATCGCGGATCTCCTCCGGCTGGGCGGGCCGGATATCGGGCGTGCCCAGCACGTCGATCAGCTTCTGCTCGGCGAGCGGATGGTCGCCGCGCAGGAGGACCAGGCTCAGTTCGCCGCGGATCATGTAGACCAGCGTCTTGATCTGCCGGTCGCCCGCAAGGCCGTACTGGGTGGCCAGGTCGTCGATCGTGCGCACGCCGGGGGTGTCCAGCCGCACCGGCTCGGGCGTCCCCGGACCGTCCTCGACCGGCGGCAGCGCCGACGTTGCCTTCTCCAGGTTGGCTGCGTAGTCGCCCTCGGTGCAGCGGGCGATCAGGTCCTCGCCTGCGTCCGACGGGCAGATGAACTCCACCGAGCCGCTGCCGCCCATGGTGCCGCTCGAGGCCTCGACCGGGATCGCCGGGATGCCGAGCCGGGCGAAGATCCGCTCGTACGCGCGCCGGTGTGCCTCGAAGGACGCGTCCAGGCCGGCCTGATCAAGGTCGAAGCTGTAGGAGTCCTTCATCGTGAACTCCCTGACCCGGATCAGCCCGCTGCGCGGCCGCGGCTCATCCCGGAACTTGATCTGGATGTGGTACCACGACTGCGGCAGCTGCCGGTACGACGAGAGCTCGCCGGCCAGCGTCGTGACCGCCTCCTCGTGCGTCATCGCCAGCACGAGATCTGCGCCCTTGCGGTCCTTCAGCCGGAACAGCTCATCGCCCATGATCGCGACCCGGCCGCTGCGCTCCCACAGCTGGCGCGGGTGCATCGACGGCATGAGGAACTCCTGGGCGCCGATCCGGTTCATCTCCTCGCGGATGACGGCGGTGACCTTGAGGCGGACGAGGTTGCCCAGCGGCAGCAGAGAGTAATGCCCGGCCATCAGCTGGCGGATGAACCCGGCCCGCAGCAGCAGCCGGTGGCTGGCGGCGTCGGCGTCGGCCGGGTCCTCTCGCAAGGTGGGAATGTGCAGCTGTGACCAGCGCATGATGGGCCTCTTCTGGCAACACGCGGGACTATCGCGGACACGTAAGTCTAGAGGGTGGGCTCAGCCCGGGCGCTCGGGTTTGGCGCCGGCCCGCACTGCCCGCGACCGGCCGGTCGGTCTGCGCTCGTTTTGGTAACTCAGCGTTATCACTGATCCACTTACGGTTAACTGTTCCTGCCCGAGGGCACCCGACCGACATCTCGCAGGAGCCGCATCCCATGACGAATCTTCCCAGCTCAGCCTCAGTATTCCAGGTCGCGCGCGGCGGCCTCGTCCTCGCTGCCGCCGCCTTAGCCCTGGCGGCCTGCAGCTCGAACGGCAGCCCGCCCTCCAGCACCGGCGCTGGCGCCGAGTCGAGCCCCGCCGACGCGGCGCTGGGCTCGTTCGCGGGCGTCACGTTCCACGGCAGCATCTACGTGAGAAGCCAGAACAGCCACGGTCCCAAGGCCTGGCAAATGACCAAGACGTTCGTTCAGAAGGTTCCCGGCATCCACAGCTGCGCGGACGCCGCGAAGACGGGAGACTGGACGCACTCGGCCGTCTTCCGCGTGCCCACCGCGACCTCGCCCGTGCCGGAGGACAGCATCGAGCTCACCGGGCTCCGCGGGCCGGGCACCTACCAGCCGCACGTGATGCGGCGCGACAAGTCGGACTTCATTGTGATGCCCGGCAAGTCCGCCAGGTCCGGCAAGTACATCATCAGCTCGTCGGTCAAGGGGCTGAAGCCGGGCAAGGAGGAGATGTTCCTCAACCCGGACGGCTCGGGCCAGCTCGTCTACTCCGAGGCGCACCTGAACGGCAAGGCAAGCGGCGCCGCGGTGGCGGGCCTGATCTCCTGGACCTGCACAACGGCCTAGCCGCCAAGGCCTGCGCCGACGTTTGGCGGTCTGGGACCGCCACCAACAGCCCGTCCCAAACCGCCAAGCAACCGACCGACCTTGGGCGCGCCATCCGTGGGGCGCCTTGCAGCGAGGCGGTTTGGGGCATTTATTCGCTTCGAAGGCTGCGGTGTGCCTGTCTACTGCCGCTATAACGACAGCAGACAGGCACACCCGCTCGCCAGGACGACAGCGGCGAGGCCAATACGCGAGCTTTGTGGGCCTCTGCACCGACGGAAACTCCCGGTATCTCACCGGGCTCGGCTTGGTTGGGTGAAAACTCACCGGGCACGAAACCGGTATGCCGACGAACAGGTCAGCTCGCCGGGTCCTCACATTCGCCATGGGCATCGCGGCGATGTTCGACCTGACCGGCGCGAACCTCTACAAGACCATGCGTCCAGTCCTTCCGCCAAGCCCGCCGCGGGATCCCCAGGATCCCTTCAGCGCGGCGATGAGCACGATCATGACCGCGAAGCCAGAAGCGGTCAGCCGTGCGCCAGATGAAAGCGGTGAGGCATTAATCGCATGACCGATACCAACCGAACCCCGATACCGAGCCAGCCCGACCCGGCCTACGGGTCGAAGGTGGCAGCCCCCTCACCCCTCGTCGCCCCGCAGTCTGGGCCGAGCGGGGGCGACATGGCCGGCGATAAGGCGGCCGACAGTCGGCAGTCAGACATTCCCTCGATAACGCAGGCCATCGCCCTGCGAGATCAGGCGCCTGAGCTCTACGACCTCTGGCTCAAGGTCGCCAAGGAGAACGCGGATACCGCGAACTACGTGGACCGCGCTCCCTACGAAATCCCCGAACGGCTCGCGCAGAGCGGCCGCCCACGGGCCCTCGGGGCCCTGGTCATCGTCCTCTCGTTCTGCGCCTACCTCGCGTGGCTCGGCGGGCCGGGCCCGTACATCGGCGGACTCATCGCCATCCTCGACCTGCTGATCATGTTCGGCATGTTCTTCGGCCTCCGGCCGGAGCGGCTGCCGGACGCGCAGCCAGCCAAGAAGCCCCGGCCCAAGCGCGGGTTCTAAGAACCGCGGCCGGCCGCGAACCGGCGGCCAGGCCTGAACGTCGGCGCGGGTCACCTCCGCGGCCCGGGGTTACCCTGAGCCCGGAGGTGCCCGCCCGATGCTTGAAGGCAACCTGCTCGTCGATGCCCACGTCCACGTGGCGAAGCTGCCCACCCTGTCGGCTGACTGGCGGGCGTGGGCGACCGGCCACGGGGGCGGCGTTCCGCTCGACCAGCTCTTCACCTCTGACGGGACACCCGTCCCCGCGGCCATCGACGAGCACTTCGCCGCCGAGGGCGCCGATCACGTCCTGCTGTTCAGCGAGTACAGCCCCAAGACGACGGGGATCCAGCCGATCGAGGACGTGCTGCCGCTCGTCGAGCACAACCCGGCGAGGTTCCGCCCCGTCGCGAACATCAACCCCCACCTGCACTATCCGGTGGCCGCCGAGCTCGCCCGCCAGGTCGCCCTCGGCGCGGTCGCGTGCAAGATCCATCCGGTGCACGGCGGCTTCGAGCCCGCCGACCGCATGCTCTATCCCGCGTACTCCTGGGCCGAGGAACGCGGGTTCCCCGTCATCGTGCACTGCGGCACGTCAACGTTCTCCGGGTCGGCGAACGCCTACGGCGAGCCCGCCCTGCTTGATCCCGTCTTCCGGGACTTCCCCGGCCTGACCGTCGTGCTCGCCCACGGCGGCCGCGGCTGGTGGTACGACCAGGCGGCCTTCCTGACCCTGATGCGGCCGAATGTATGGCTCGAGGTCTCCGGGCTGCCGCCGCACCGGCTGGCCGACTACTACGGGCAGTCACTGCGCCGGCTCGGCGCCCAGATGATCTTCGGAACCGACTGGCCCGGCATGCCCGGCGTCCAGCGCAACGCCCGCGCTGTGCAGAAGGTGCTGCTCGAGGCGGGCTGCTGCGACCAGGACGTGGCGGCGGCCCTGGGCGGCAACGCGCGGCGGGTCTTCGGCCTCTGACCAAGCAAGCGATTGGTTACCTCTGGCCCCGGAGCCCCGTCGGCTCTAGTGTTACGACAAAGCACGCCTGAGGACTGATACGCGGCAGCCCCGCGGCCAAAACTCACGGGAGAGTGGATGAAGACCAAGGCAGCGATCATGCGCGGAGCTGGTCAGGACTGGGAGATCACCGAGCTCGAGCTCGATCCGCCGAAGATCGGAGAGGTCCTCGTCCGGTTCGTCGCCTCTGGCCTGTGCCACTCCGACGAGCACATCCGCACCGGCGACCTCATCCCCCGCATGCCGATCGTGGGCGGCCACGAGGGCGCGGGCGTCGTCGAGGCCGTCGGCGAGGGCGTCACCCGGCTCAAGGTGGGCGACCATATCGTCTGCTCGTTCCTGCCCGTCTGCGGCCACTGCCGCTGGTGCTCAACCGGCAGGTCCAACCTGTGCGACCTCGGCGCGACGATCCTGGATGGCTGCCTGCTGGACGGGACCTACCGGTTCCACACCTCCGACGGCGAGGACGTCGGCGGCATGTGCATGCTCGGCACGTTCTCCGAGTACGCGACGGTCTCCGAGCTGTCGGCCGTGAAGGTCGATGACGATCTGCCGCTGGACAAGGTCGCGCTCATCGGCTGCGGCGTCCCGACCGGCTGGGGCTCCGCGGTACACGCGGCCCAGGTCGAGCCGGGCGACACGATCCTGATCTACGGCATCGGCGGCATCGGCATCAACTCGGTCCAGGGCGCCGCGCTCGCGGGCGCGCGCAACGTCGTGGCCGTCGACCCGGTCGCCTTCAAGCGCGAGCAGGCCGAGCAGCTCGGCGCCACGCACAGCTGCGCCACCGCGGGCGAGGCCGCGCTGCTGGTGCACGAACTCACCCGCGGCGTCATGGCCGACAAGGCGATCATCACGACCGGCACGGTCACCACCGAGGTCGTCACCGACGCGTTCAACACCATCCGCAAGGGCGGCACGGTCGTCGTCACCGGGCTCGGCGACCTGGTGTCGAACAACATCCAGATCAACAGCTCGATGCTCACGCTGATGGAGAAGCGGATTCAGGGCAGCCTGTTCGGCTCGGGCGACCCGTTCCACGACATCCCGCTGATGGTGAACCTCTACCGGTCCGGCGACCTCAAGCTCGACGAGCTGATCACCACGACCTACTCGCTGGCGGAGATCAACCAGGGCTACCAGGACATGCGGGACGGCAAGAACATCCGGGGCGTCATCCTGCATGGTTCTGCCTGACCGTCCGGAACCCCCGCAGGTCGTCGGCCTGCGGCGGGAGCGTGAGGTACTCACAGTCGCGCTGGACGCCGGGCGGCACGTGGTCCTGGAAGGGCCGCCCGGCACCGGCAAGTCGACGCTGCTCCGGCACATCGCCCGCGACCTCGGCACGCAGGTCGTCTTCGTCGAGGGGAACGCCGAGCTCACGCCTGCGCGCCTGATCGGCCAGTACGACCCGGCCCAGGTGCTGGCCGAGGGGTACGTGGCGGCCAGCTTCACCGACGGGCCGCTCCTGCAGGCGATGCGGGCCGGAGCGCTGCTCTACCTGGAGGAGTTCAACCGGGTACCGGAGGAGACGCTCAACGTCCTCATCACCGTGCTGACCGAGGGCGAGATCGCGGTCCCCAGGCTCGGGATGGTGAAGGCCGACGCTGGCTTCCGCCTCATCGCCGCGATGAATCCGTTCGACGCCATCGGCACCGCCAGGGTGAGCCACGCGATCGCCGACCGGATCTGCCGGGTTGTCCTCGGCTATCAGGACGCGGCGGCCGAGCGCCGCATCACCACGGACCAGACCGGCATGGACGGGCCCGCGGTGCACCTTGCGGTCACGCTGACCAGGTCCACCCGAGAGCACCCGGACGTCCGGATGGGCTCGTCCGTGCGCGGCGCGATCGACCTGGTGCTGCTGCTGACCGGCCTTCGCCGGCTGCGCGACCAGGCCCGGCTCGAGCGCGAGACCGCCCGCGACGCGCTGCACGCGGCGCTCTCAGGGCGGATCAGGATCGCCGACGGCTGCGACCGGCTGCCGGAGGCGGTGCTGGACGAGCTCCTCGCCGCGATCTGGCCGCCGGGGGCGGACGAACCGCAGCTCCCCGACCTCGAGGCCGACGCGGGCGAAGACCCCGCCGAACGGGACGGCCAGGGAAAAGCTGACGGCCCGCCGCCAGGAGCGGGCCACGGCACCTCCCGGTCAAGCCTGCGGCGCGACCGGCACGCGGGCAACCCCGGCCGGACCAAGAGCCGCGCCGAGCTGGCCAGCCAGCACGCGTCGTTCGCCGACGTATCCCCGGAGACCGGAACGATCGACGAGGACGAGCTCGCCCAGCTCCTGGCCAGGGACCCGGACGCCGCCGCCCGGCTGCTCGCCGACCTCACCCGGGCGACGGACGCGCAGCTGCGGGCCGCCGCCCGCCGGCTGGCGGCACGGGTGTTCGTCCAGCTGGCGGCGGTCGGCCAGCACAAGTCCCGCGGCGTCAGGCGGCTCGGGGCCGGGCGCTCCGGGGACGGCGATCTGGATCTTGAGCAGACCATCGGCCGGATGTCCGGCTCCTGGCCGCCGGCGAGCGACGAGATCGCGACCAGGGACTGGCGGGCGCGCCAGCGATCGGTCTGCCTGCTGGTAGACGCCAGCGGCTCGATGTCGGGACTGGGCCTGGCCATGGCGGCGGTCGCCGCGGCCGGCGTCGTGCTCGCCGGGGACGGCCGACTTCAGCCAGGCGTGCTGGCATTCGGCGGCAGGGTGACAGTCCTCCAAGCGCGCGGAGCGCGCCGTTCCCCGCAGGATGTCATCGGCGACCTGATCGCGCTGCGCGGGCACGGCCTGACCGATCTGGCCGCCGCGCTGCGGGCCGCGGCCGCGCAGCTCGCCGGATCGCCCGGCGACCGGGAGGTCGTCCTGCTGTCGGATTGCGTGGCGACCGCCGGCGGAGATCCGGCGGGTGCGCTGGCGGGCATCGACCGCCTGCACGTGCTCATGCCGCTGCCGACGCCGGAGTCCATTGCGGCCGGGACCGCGCTGGCGCGGGCTGGCGGCGGGTTCAGCCAGCCGGTCAGCACCCTGGCCGACCTTGGCCCGGCCCTCACCCGCGCGCTGGCGGGCTCAGGCTAGCCGGGGTCATCGTCTGCGGCGACACTGCGATATCGGCGTCGGCGAGGATGCGCAGCACGCGCGTCTCCCGGTCGTAAGACAGCGGATAGAACAGGAGCTGGTCGAGCGGGAACCACAGTCCGATCCACACCAGGACCCAGCCGAGCTGCTCGGCCAGGGCCTCGGACAGGCTGCCGGAGGACAGCTTGCTGATGGACAGCACCGTGAGGGCGAGCCCGATGGCGCACAGCGGTGCCCCGATCCGCAGGGCGCTCACGCCGCCGAACCGCTGGGAGTTCGACTCGCTGCGGTTGTAGCGCATCCGGTGCGCGCAGTAGCGCCGCAGGGTCCGGCTCAGCCGCTCGGCCACGCCGTCCTCGATCTGGTCCGGTGGCAGGGCGATCTCAAGGCGTACCGGCCGGAACCGGAAGCGGCCGCGCATCTCGCTCAGGCAGAAGTCGATTCCGGTCAGGAAGTTCCGGTACTCCGAGAACAGGTCCGTCTGCGGCAACTCGAACATTTCCCGCGGATGGGACAGGCGCAGCTGGATGACCTGGACCTTCGACTTCGCGGGCGCCCGCGAGGTGTCTTGCATAGTCCGTCACCTTACGATCACGGACGGTGATGGCCTGCAGTGACCTCCGGCGACTCGTCAGACGGCTATCCAGTAACGGCGGGTCTGGCCGAGCTCGGTTTCCCTGATGTCCTCCAGGATGCCGCCGCAGCTCTCGATGGTGCGGGCCGAGCCGACGTTCCCGTCCTCGCAGGTGACGAGCACCTTCTCCAGCCCGAGCGCCCTGGCCTCGGGGAGAACCGAGCGCAGGGCGAAGGACGCCAGCCCGCGCCGACGGGCCAACGGCCGGATGCCGTAGCCGATGTGCCCGCCCGCGCGCAGGAGGAAGTCATTCAGCTCGTGCCGCAGCGAGATCGCGCCCAGGTAGGTGTCGCCCTCGACGACCCACCAGTACGTGGCGCGCACGCGGCCAGCGTCGAGCGGAATCGCCGGGTCCGCCTGCCGGCGCAGCCACTCGACCCACGCCGCGAACCCGGCCGGGGTGTCGAACTCATCGTCGTCATGCATGCCGGTGCCGGCCTGGTGGACGCCGCGCCCCCACTCGTCACGCGCGTCCAGCCAGGAGTCGTGCAGGCGCGTCGTCGGCGGGATCAGCAGCGGCATCAGGCTGACTCCGAGGTGTCGGTCGCGTCGGCGACGTGCCAGGCGAGGACCTCGCAGATCAGGAGCCCGCTGAGCAAGCCCGGATCGTCGCGGAGCAGGTCCTGCGTCGCGGGGACCTCGCCGGGAAAGGACACCATGCCGATGGGGTCGCGGGACGGCACCTCGTCCAGACGATGGTTGGGACCGGCATGCACGGCCTGCCCGGTCTGCTCCAGCTTCTGCAGGAAGCGGCCGTGATCAAGCAGCGAGGGCTGATCCACCAGGCGCGTGCCGGCGACCCAGGCCGGACCGCGGCGGTAGATGGCGATCGATCGGGGCGCCGGACAAGTCATGACAGCAACCGTAGACCGCCTGGCGGCGTTCCGGCGGTCAGCCCTGCGGCGCCCGGCCGTGCACGCACGTGAAGGCGATGGTCTGCGTCCACCAGCTCGGATCGGCGCACCGGGCCAGGAACCCCTCGATGGCGGCGCCGTCAAGCCTGCCCGACTCCTCCAGCGCCGGGCGGAGTTCGGTGACCGTCCGCCGCCAGTACTCAGCCCAGGCCGAGCCGCCGTTGTAGAGTGCCGTCTCCGCCGTCGCCGCGACGTCGGTGAGGCCAAGCCCGTAGAGCAGCCCGGGCAGCCTGCGGCCGATGAAGAAGTCGATGCCCGCCTCGCGCGACCAGGCGAGCCAGCCATCCCAGAACCGGCGTATCGCCGCCGGCTCGGAGATCGTGACCGGCAGGAAGTCAGGCTCGATGAGCAGGACGGCGGCGCCGGGGCGCGCGCTGGCGACCATGTTCGCAACGGCGGCATCGGGGGCCGGGAGGTGATGCAGCACCGCGCGACCGGTGACGAGGTCAAAGTCGGCAGGCTCGACGGGTCCGGCGACGATGTCCGCCTCGCGAAGCTCAAGCCCGCCCACGTCCGGGTTAGCGAGGGAGAGGTCGATGTCCACCGCGACCGCCCGGCCGCCGGGTGCGACCTTCCCGGCCAGCCACGCCGACACCGAGCCGTTGCCGAAGCCGACCTCGAGCGTCCGTGCTCCCGGTCCGATGCCGAGCGACTCGATGTACCGCCGGTGCATCGGATCGAGAAGCTCAGACATCAGGGCCAGGCGCTGGCGTTCGCCTCGGTTGTGGTGGTCAAGGACGTATCTCGGCACAGACCGAAGACTACTCTCCGTGCCCGGTTACTCACGGCTGGGCGCCGACCAGTGCCACCTGACATCCGGGCGGCCTGGCTCGTCGTGTTTGCTGAGACGAACACACCATCCAGCGAACGGGACGGGCAATGAAGGCCATCCGCCTGCACGAACACACGGGCATCAGCGGACTTGTCTACGAAGACGTGCCCGATGCCAAGCCCACGCTCGGCGACGTCCTGGTCAAGGTCGCCGCGTGCGGCATCACGCACAACGAGCTGGACTGGCCCATCTGGACCTGCCGGGCCGGTCATCAGCGGACGTCGATCATTCCGGGCCACGAGGTATCCGGCGTTGTCACCGCGCTCGGCTACGGGACCGCCGGGATGGCAGTCGGTGACGAGGTGTTCGGGCTGACCGACCAGCTCCGCGACGGAGCGGCCGCCGAGTACGTCGCCATCGAAGCCCGCAACCTGGCGCCGAAGCCGCGGACCATCGATCATGTTCACGCCGCGGCAGTGCCGCGGGCCGGGCTGACGTCGTGGCAGGGGCTGTTCGACCACGGACGGCTGGCCAGCGGGCAGACGGTGGTCATCCATGGCGCGGGCGGCGCGGTCGGGTCGACCGCGGTCCAGCTTGCCCGCTGGGCCGGGGCGCACGTGATCGGCACCGGACGCGCCAGGGCGCGGAAGCTGGCTATAGAGCTCGGCGCCGATGAGTTCATCGCCCTGGACACCGATCGGCTCGAGGACTTCGCCGGCCGAGCTGACCTGGTGTTCGACACGATCGGGGGCGACGTGCTCGCCCGCTCGCCCGCTCTGCTCAGGCGCGGCGGGACGCTGGTCACCATCAAGGCCGCCGCGCAGCTGCCCGCCGACCGGAGCGACATCAGGACGGTCATGTTCATCCAGGAGGCCAGCCGCGCTCAGCTGAACGAGCTAGCCCGCCTGATTGATGAGGGACACCTGCGCCCACAGGTCGCCGCGGTCTACCCGCTTTCGGAGGCCGTCGAGGCGTACAGCGCGAAGGC
>DAIOWC010000206.1:0-11614 GCA_036758685.1 Streptosporangiaceae bacterium
CGAGCTGTGCCCGTTCGAGCTGTGCCCGTTCGAGCTGTGCCCGTTCGAGCTGTGCCCGTTCGAGCTGTGGCCGTTGGCGCCGGCGAGCGCGGGTACGGGGGCGTCATCCCGAAGCGCGTAGCGACTGGTCGAGACGGCCGGGACCTGGGTCTCGTCGCTGATCACCAGGCTGGTCGGGATGATCACCACCGCGGTCGTGCCGCCGTACACCGACGAGCGGAGGGCGATGCTGATGCCGTGCCGGTGCGCCAGCCGCCCGGCGACGAACAGCCCGAGCCGGTCGCTGCCGGAAAGATCGAAGGCGGGAACGTCGGCGAGCCGGTTGTTGATGTCCTCCAGCTGCTCGGGGGACATTCCCAGGCCACGGTCCTCGACCTCGACGCAGAAGCCGCGGCCGACGAGCTCGCCCTGCACCCGGACCACGGTGCTCGGAGGCGAGTAGACCGCGGCGTTCTCGATCAGCTCGGCCAGCATGTGAACGACGTCGGCGACCGCGGGGCCGGTGAGGGCCGCCTTGGTGCGGACCTCGACCCGGACCCTGGTGTAGTCCTCGACCTCGGCCACGGCGGCGCGGAGCACGTCGATAAACGTGACTGGCTGGCGCCAGCCACGGCCAGGGGAGTCTCCGGCGAGCACGATCAGGCCCTCGGCGTGCCGCCGCATGCGGGTGGTCAGGTGGTCGATGCGGAACAGGTCCTCGAGCTGGTCCGGCTCCTCGGCCCGTCGCTCCATGCCGTCGAGCAGGCCGAGCTGGCGGTGCAGCAGCAGCTGGCTGCGCCGGGCCAGGTTGCGGAAGACCTGGTTAATGCCGCGGCGCAGGTTCGTCTCGTCCACGGCAGCCGCGACGGCGGCGCGGTGGACGGTGTTGAAGGCCTGGCGCACCTGGTCGATCTCATCGACGCCGTCCCCGACCGGCGGCGCCTCGGCATCGACGTCGACGGTCTCGCCGTCACGGAGCCTGGCGAGGACCTTCGGCAGCCGGTCGTGAGCGAGCTCCAGGGCGGCCTGGCGCAGGCCGTTCAGCCGGCGCATCAGGCGGCGGCCCATCAGGAGCGAGAAGATGATCGAGGCGATGACCACCAGCAGGCCGAGGCTCGCGACCACGATCAGCGTCGTCAGCGCCTTGCGGGCCGAGGAGCTCACCTGCGACTGAATCCAGGCCGGGCTCTTGGTCAGCACAACCTCGAGGTGGGCGGCGTAGGTGTCGGCCGTGGGCTGCCACTGGCTCAGCGGCACGGCTGGCTTGGTGGAGGTAGCGGCGATGATCGCGTTCTCCTGGCTGGTCAGGGCCGCCGACAGCGCGGCAGGCACCTCCTGGTGCAGCAGGCCGCTGGCCTCGGAGTCAAGCTGCGGCTCCGCATCCTGCGTCAGGTACTGCCGCAGCCCCGCGAGCTGGGCGAACTCCTTCTGGTCGGCGGCGGGGACCTGTCCGGTCATCGCGTCGCCGGTGTAGATGTCGTTCTCCTCGAGCCCGATCATCTCGGCCCCGTAGAGGCTCGCCTCCGCCCGCGCCGTGACGGCCAGCGACTGGCTCACGTAGCTCTCCTGGAGAGACTGCTCGGCGACTCGCAGGCCGTCGGTCATGATGGCGCTGTAGTCGTTGATCGCGGCGGTCCTGCCGATGCTGCCGCTGGCGACTTCCTGGCGCAGGGCCTGCAGCGCGCCGCTGTCATCCCGCACGAACGCCGCCGCGTCCCTCTTGTCCAGCTGGGTCGCGCTCGCGGTGACCGGCCCGGAGCCCGTGACGGTCCTGACGATCCGGAACTGCCGGTCGGTGGCGGCCTCTTCCTGCTGGTAGGCAGCCGACGCCTGGCCGGACTTCGAGGCCAGGTAGGTGACCGCGCCGGTGCGCTCGGCGTTCAGCGCCATCATCGCGTCGGTGACCGGCGTGATGGTCGTGCCGCTGATCTTGCCGGCATTGGCCAGGCCGACGGCCGTGCTGAACTGGCCCGCGACCGCGTAGGCGTAGACCAGGATCAGGGCCAGCAGCGGGACCAGGACGAGCAGGAGCATCCGCAGGCGGATGGACGGGTGACGCAACCTCATGATTGGTGGCCCTCGGGGGAGACGTGGGTCGGCGGCCCGGCTCCGGCATTAGGGGCAGAACATGCCTAAGCAGGTGAATCCGCTTGCAGTTTCAGTTACGAAGAGTGCCACATGGTTGACAATGCGTCAAACCGGCGTCAAGGTCAGCCGATCCGGTCCAGGTAGACGCGCCCGCTGGGCGGGAAGACGATGACGGCCGGATAGGGGCCAACGAGCAGCCCCAGCCGGGCACTGGCAGGGAACGTCACCGCGTCGGTAACCGTCCCGGTCGCCGGGTCGTATCGACCCACGCAGCTGTCGCCGGAGCAGGCCAGCGAGCCGGCATGAACGAGATCGACCGGCCCGCCGAGGCTGTCGATGGCGTGGTTGCTACCCGCCGTTCCCGGCACGTTGGCCTGCGGCCCGGCGAGGGTGGACGCGTCGTAGGTCTGGGCGGTGGAGTCCAGGCCCTGGCCAGCGTCGTGAATGACCAGCAGCGTGCTGCCGATGACGCTGATCGCCTGGATCGCGCTGGGACCAGAGAGCTGCTCGTTCACCGTCTGGTGGGTGGGCGCTTCCTGACGCTGGCCGGTAAGGCCGACGTGCACGATCGTCGCGCCGCCGGACGGCACGTAGTACAGCCCGAGCGGACCGGCGGCGATGTCGAGTACGTTCGCCGTGTCGGTCCCCACGGTGACCACGGTGGCGGCCTGCGGGCTGATCTCGACCACCCGGCCGGGACCCGCCGTGCCGCCCAGGACTGCCCACAGCCGGCCCGCGGCGGCCGTCATCAGCCTCACGGGCAGGGTCAGCGGCCATGTCCGGGTGACCGCCCCGGTGGCCCGTGAGTACTCGATGATCTGCGTGCCCCCGCCGACGTAGAGATAGGTGTCGTCGGCCGCGATGGCGGTGACCGCGATCTGCGGGTGCTCGGCGACCGCTGCGGCCTGGTTGCCGTCGACCACATAGACGGCCGCGCCGGGGGTCGTCGCGGGGGATCCCGACTGCTGTGAGCCGAACGCCGCGAAGACGCTGCCGTCGGGCGCCTCGGCCGCGATCACGCCGAGGAAGTCGTTGCTGGCGACCCGGAAGTCGTCGTGCAGCAGGACGCGCAGCGGGCCCGATGCTGACGGCGCGGACGGCGACTGCGCTACCGGTTCCTGGCCCGGGCTCGCCGAACCAGGGCTGGCGGCCGGACCGCTCGCGGAAGTGGAGGGTCCGCCACCCGGCGAGTTGCCCGCGGCGCCGCCGCTCGTTCCCGCCTGGGGGCTGTTGCCTGCAGAACAGCCGACGGCAAGCATCACGATGGTGCCAATCAGCAGGCCAGGCCGCCATCTGCGCACTGGGCCATCGTATGACGCAAATCCTGCGGCCGCGGTCAGGCGAGCAGGGCCTGAGCGTAAAAGTCGTCGGCGTCGCGCACGCCCGGGAGGGCGAAGAAATAGCCGCCGCCGAATGGCTGCACGTAATCGACCAGCGGTTCGTTGATCAGCCGCTTCTGAATGGTCTCGAACTGCCGCTTGATGTCTTGCTGATAGGCGATGAAGATGTGGCCCGCCTGCAGATTCCCGTTCTCGTCGACGCCGAGATCGTAGTTGTAAGAGCGACGTATGATCCGCTGGTCGGCGGTTTCCTTCGTGCGCGGGTTGGCCAGCCGGATGTGCGAGTTCAGCGGGATGACGTATCCGTGCGGGTCGGCGGCATAGTCGGGAGTGTCGAATTCGCTGTTGCCGTCCAGCGGTGCCCCGCTGTCGCGGCGCCGGCCGAACATGTTCTGCTGCTCGTTGATGGACACCCGGTCCCAGAACTCGACGAGCATGCGGATCAGCCGCACGACGTGATATGAACCGCCCTGCGCCCAGCGCGGCTCGGCGGGGTCATCGACCCACACCAGACTGCTCGCGAGCGTTCCGGCTGGGTTCGCGGTGCCGTCCTTGAACCCCAGCAGGTTCCGGCCGGTCCCTGACGGGCGCGGCGGCGAGGCGTAGCCCTCCATCTTCCAGCGCAGCTGCATCCCACTGCGCGTGTGCTTGGTGATGTCGCGAATGGCGTGGTGGATCGTGTCGGGATGGTTGGCGCACAGCTGGAGGAGGAGGTCGCCGCCGAGCCAGGCGGGATCGAGGAAGTCGTTCGGGAAGGCCTGCATCGGGGTGAGGTGCAGAGGCCTGAGGTTCGCCAGGCCGTAACGATCGTCAAAGAAGCTGGGCCCAACGGACAGCGTGACGGTCAGCCCGTCCGCGGGGACCTGCGGGCCCAGCACGTCGCTGTCGGACGGCGGGGCCCCGACCCCGAGGTCGGGAGGAGTACCGCCGGTCGTGAGGAACCAGGCTCGCTCGGTCAGTTCGTACATGAGGATCGCCAGGTCAGCCTTGTTCCCTGCCGTGCAGTCGAAGGCGGCGACGCAGGCGAACGGCTGCTTGCCCGATGGTCCCGGCGTCAGCACCCCGGCCTGGTGCGCGCCATGGTACGGGTACGACGCCTTGGTGTCCGGGCCGCTGCCCGCGGCTGAGTCTGCGTCCGCCCGCGCGCCGCCGACCAGCACGCCGCCGGCGAGCGCGGTCCCGGCCGCGCCGGACACCGTGCCCTTGATGAAGCTGCGTCGGCTGACGGTCACGGGGGGTTCGCTCCTTGGTCCGGGGGTCGGGGTCGGGGCCGTATCGGCCGGGACGGGGTCAGTGGGTCGGGGGAACCTCGAGGAGATCCGGGACGGCCGAGAGGGTCTCCAGCAGCGCGCCGATTGCCGAGTCGACGCGCTCGCGCGCGGAGAGCGGGGCTGAGCTGAGCGACTCCCAGTGACCGTCGACCTCGGTCGCGAGCAGTGCCTGCCTCAGGATGGCGATCTCGCCGCCGGCGATGGACGGCAGGCCGGGCTCGCGGGCGTTGAGCAGCGGCGTCAGGTAGCCCAGGACGGCGGTGGTGACCTGCAGGTCCGCGTACGTCTGCGCGAAGGCCGCGTTGCCGCCCTGGTCGTCGATCCCGGACAGGTGGTCGCGCAGCGCGTCCTCGAGAATCTCGTGCGTGCGAACCGGCAGGTTCGTGGGATCGCCCGCCAGGTCGTCCGAGGTCAGGTTCTTCCGCACCAGGGCGACGTTGCCGGCGAGCGTCGCGGCGACGGGCAGGAGGCTGGCCGCGTCCTGTCCGTGCCACAGGCCGTACTCCAGCCGGTGCAGGCCGGTGAAGCCCTTGTCGCTGACGCCGTCGGGAAGGCCGTCGGGCAGGCCGTCGACGGCCAGCCCGAGGTTGCCGAAGCTGTCGTAGGAGGCGCCGACGCGCTCCCAGTCCAGCTGGGCAGCAAGCCAGTCGGCCTTGGCGGCGGCCACGTCGCTGTCGCGGAGATCGGCCTGCATCCGCGCGACCGCCTGCGCCAGGTCCGTGAGCTGCAGGGCCGCGTAGGCCTGATACTCCTTGTTGGGCCCGGCAAGATCACCGACGGTCACCGGCCTGACGGCGACCGGGCCGGAGCTAACCGGGCTGGAGAGCGACTTGCTGGTAGCGGAATTATTCGCCGCGCCGGTCACCTGGACTGGCTCGGAGGCGGTCGCGGGCAAGGAGCCCATGAAGCACTTGAAGACGTAGGTTCCGTTGCTCAGCGTGGCGGTGAGCTGCGCGCTTGTCGCCGGGCCGATCGTCTCGATCTCGGCCACGATGTCGCCGGAGGTGTCGTCGAGGTTGATCTCGCCCGGCAGGCCGGACTGATTCTCGACGGTGAACGTCTGCGTTCCGCCGGCGGCGGCAGTCCAGTTGGGCGCACACCCGGTCCGGGTCACGGTCACCGCCGTGGTCGATGCGGAACTCGCGGGCGGAAGCGCCGCGATCGTCGCGCCGGCGGCGAGCGCCGGTATCAGGACGAGCGCGCCGGCCGCCAGCCACGGCCGGCGGCCGGCGAGGCGCTCCCAGCGGCGGGCGATGCCCGTCGCCGGAGTGCCCGCCCTGCCGGCGCGGTGCGTGGCGACGGTCTCGGCGGCGCTGGCCCGGCCGGCTTTCACGAACGCCGGGATGACCACCCCGACGAAGGCGATCCAGGCGACTACCTGGAGCACCGTCATCTTCGGCGACAAGTCGGTGACGCCGGTGATCAGCGAGACCCACCAGGACGATGGCTGGGCGTGCGCGGTCAGGTCGAACGCTATCCAGCGCTGCCCCGACAGCAGGCCGGCCTGCTGCAGCTCGCCGAGCCCGTAGGCCAGCACCCCCGCGGCGATCACGATCAGGGCGATTGCTGTCCGGTTAAAGAAGGCCGCGACGTTCAGCCTGACCGCACGCCGGTACAGCAGCCAGCACAGGACCACGGCGGCGGCCAGCCCGACGGCGGCGCCCACGAGCGGCCCGACCGTCTGTCCCGACGCCCGCGCAGCAGTCCACAAGAACAATGTCGTCTCGAGGCCCTCGCGCCCGACCGCCAGGAACGCGGTGATCGTCAGCATCCCCGCACCGACGGCGGCCGCGCGAGCCACCTCGCCGCGCAGGTGGGCCGTCAGGCCGGCGGCGGTGCGGCGCATCCAGAAGATCATCGCCGTGACCAGGCCTACCGCGAGGACGCTGAGCAGGCCTCCCAGCGCCTCTTGCGCCCGGCTGGTCAGGGTGGCGGTGGAGAAGGTGAGGATCGCGGCGAAGCTCCCCGACAGCATGACGGCGGCCAGCACGCCAAGCCAGATCGGCGCGGTCGAGGTCTTCGCCGGCTGGCCGCCGGAGGTCGCGCCGCCCGGAGCCGCCTGCCGTACGGCGGCCAGCAGGATGCTGACCACCAGGCCCGCCTCAAGGCCCTCGCGGAGTCCGATCAGCAGATTAGGAATGGTATCCGGCCACGTCACGCCTACTAAGGTAAGGCTTACCTAAACGGCCAACCATCGGTTTGCGTGTGTTAGTCGTCACAGTAAGCGACCAGCAGATCTCGCAGACAGTAAACCAGCTGGATAGCGATGCTCTGTGCGATGCGGCGGCGAGGCCTTGAGTCTGTGCTCGGGCTCAGCGCTTTCGGCGGCCACGGTGCTGGGCCGACATCGCGGCCGCGGCGCGGCCGGTGGCCAGGTGAGCCACCTCGGCCGGTTCTGGCGCGCGGTGCCGGGTCGGCAGCGCGGCCTGGTCGGCTGGCTCGCCGGCGATGGTGCGCAGCAGCGGTGAACCTGGATGCGCGGTGGCAGTCAGCGCGGTGACATTGGCCCTGCGCATCAGCGCGCGCACGTCGGCGGCCTGCGAGGGGGTCTGCAGCGTGATCACGACGCCGCTGGCGCCCGCCCGCGCAGTGCGGCCCGACCGGTGCAGGTAGGCCTTGTGCTCGGCTGGCGGATCGGCGTGAATGACAAGCCCGATGCCGTCGACGTGGATGCCGCGAGCCGCGATGTCGGTCGCGACCAGGACCTGGGCCGCGCCGGAGGCGAAGGAGGCGAGATTGCGCTCACGGGCGCCCTGGCCGAGGTTGCCGTGCAGTTCGGCTGCGGGTATCCGCGCCGCGGCCAGCTGGCGGGCCAGGCGCTCGGCCGAGCGCCGGGTCCGGGTGAAGATCAGCGACCGGTTCTTGCCCCCGGCCAGCACGGCGATCACTCCCGCCCGGTCCGCGGGCGTGACGGTAATCAGGTGGTGAACCATCGCGGCGGGTGCGGCAGCCACGGCGTCGGCCGAGTGACGGGCGGGATTGTGCAGGAATCGGCGCACCAGGACGTCGACGTCCTTGTCGAGGGTCGCGGAGAACAGCATCCGCTGACCGCCGGGCGGGGTCGCGTCCAGGAGGCGTCTCACGACCGGCAGGAATCCGAGATCAGCCATGTGATCGGCTTCATCGACCACGGTGACCTCGACATCACCGAGCTCGCAGTGGCCCTGACCGATGAGGTCGGCGAGCCTGCCCGGGCAGGCGACGACGATGTCTGCCCTCGCCCGCAGGGCCGCGACCTGACGGCTCTGCGGGCTCCCGCCGAAGACCGTGACCGCGCTCAGCCCCGCGGCTCGAGCCAGCGGAAGGAGGACGGCGTGGACCTGGTTGGCGAGCTCGCGGGTGGGTACCAGCACCAGGCCCCGCGGACGGCAGGCCATGGTGTGGCCGCCGGCCAGCGTCGCGACCAGCGGAATGCAGAACGCGAGGGTCTTGCCTGAGCCGGTGCGGCCCCGGCCGAGCACGTCGCGTCCGGCCAGTGCGTCCGGCAGCGTGAGGGCCTGGATCGGGAACGGAGTAGTGATTCCCGCGCTCGCGAGCACAGCGGCCATCTCAGCGGGAACGCCAAGGGAAGTGAACGTGACACCGGGTATGCCGAGCTGGCTATCGCGCTCGCTGCAGGCAGCATCGGTTGTTTCGATGGGCAAAGCTGACAAGAAGAATCGTCCTTAGGACTGTGGTGGCCGCATCGTGGTGGGCCGCCACGTCCGTGGAAACCAGCTCGATGACCGAGTAAGACACGACCGGCGCGCCTTGGATGGCTGCGCCGTACTGCTACAGCCTACAGCCGCCGGGATCCGCTCTGCCGGGCCGCGCCGGGGTGCGGCGACGAAACCGCAGCCCGATCCCCACCGGACGGCCTCCTCGGTAGTGAGTAAGCCGCCCGGCAATTCCAGCCAGACGCGTCAGAGCGGCTGAACCTGCTCGGCCTGCATGCCCTTCGGGCTGCGCGCGGCCGTGTACTCCACGCGCTGGTTCTCCTGGAGACTGCGGTAGCCGTCAGCCGCGATGGCTGAGTGGTGTACGAAGACGTCGGCGGTGCCGTCGTCGGGAGCGATGAAGCCGAAGCCCTTATCGGCGTTGAACCACTTAACGGTGCCCTGAGCCATGTGCTTTCCTCCTGCTGGAGCCATCGTCAGGGATGCGCGGCTGCGCGTCCCCGGGGCTGTCGCGACCGCCTGCCGGAAAGTATGGCTTTGTCCAAGACTGGGCACCCGCTGTCAGAATTCGCAGGCGCTGTGACACGTGAACGAACTTCGACTACAACCACTGGTCATTAAACACCATCACGCCGGGTGGGCGGGCCGCGCCCGGTACACCGTCCGGGCTGACGGACCGAGCGTCGTCGCAGGGTCCAGCCTGCGTTCATGTTGAATTCTGATTCCGGAAGCCATTTGCTGGTAATCATCTAGACGTAGCGTGCAGGCAGGGCACCGGCGTCAGCCGCCGACCGTGCCCAGCACACCGGCTTCTGGAAAGGATCTCCGATGAGCTGGCCGTCAGGAGTGGCGATGCCCGTGGCGCCCGCCGCGCCGGGCGCCGGCAGTAGGCTGAGTTCCACGGGCCTCGACGGGCGGCCGAGGACCTATCCCAGGGTGGAGTCAGTTATCAGCGACACGGCATCGGCGTGATGGCAGCGGATCCCGCGGAGCGGGCGGCCGAGGCCACAGTGGCCGGACGGGGAAGCGACTACTCACGGCTAGCGCGAGCGGTCAGGCAGGCCGGCCTGCTGGAGCGCCGCAACGGGAATTACGCCTGGCGAATCGCGATCACCACGCTCCTGCTGGCTGCGGGGTGGGCTGCGTTCATTCTCATCGGCAATTCCTGGTGGCAGCTCGCGACCGCGACCTTCCTCGCCGTCATGTTCACCCAGGTCGGATTCCTGGGCCACGACGCGGGCCACCGGCAGATCTTCGCCGCCCGCCGCCCGAGCTACGTCCTCGGCCTGCTGCTGGGCAATCTTGGCGTTGGCCTCAGCTTCGGCTGGTGGGTAGCCAAGCACAACCGGCATCACGCGAACCCCAACACCGAGGGGGCCGACCCGGACGTCATGATGCGGGCCCTGGCGTTTACCCCGGACCAGGCAGCCACCAGCCGCGGCGCCGCCAGGATCGTGTTCCGCTACCAGGCATTCCTGTTCTTCCCGATGCTGCTGGGCGAGGCCCTCAGCGTGCACGTTGCCAGCATCGGGGCGCTGTCGAGCAGGCCGAGGCGGTACCGCTGGGCCGAGGCGGCACTGCTCGCGGCGCACTTCGCCGCCTATCTGACGGTCGTCTTCCTCGTCCTGAGCCCGGTGAAGGCCGTCGTGTTCATCCTGGTTCAGCAGGGTCTGTTCGGCGTGTACCTGGGTGCGTCGTTCGCCCCTAACCACAAGGGCATGCCCATCCTGCGCCGGCAAGAGCAGCAAGACTTCCTCCGCCGGCAGGTGCTGACCTCGCGGAACATCCGCGGCAACTGGCTTACCGACCTGGCTCTCGGCGGGCTCAACTACCAGATCGAGCACCACCTCTTCCCGTCGATGCCCCGGCCGAACCTGCGCCGGTCCCAGCCCCTGATCAGCGAGTTCTGCCGAGAGCACGGACTTCCGTACGCCCAGGCCAGCCTGCTCGGCTCGTACGCCCAGGCGCTGCGTTACCTGCACGCCGTCGGCGCGCAGACCTCGCCCTGACCAGCCGGCTCTCCGGCGACATCGGTGGCTACCTCACCGGGCCCGGCGTCCGTCGGCGGCCCGGCGGGTTGCCAGACTGAGCTCGGCGGTTAGCTCGGCCACGGTCGCGGCTCCCGCGGCGGTGTCCAGGGCGCCCAGGACCGCCTTTACCAGCGCCGACGCGACGATCACCCCGTCGGCGAAGTCAGCTACCTCGGCCGCCTGGGCGGCCGTGGAGATCCCGATCCCGACGCAGACTGGCAGCGGAGTGACCGCCCTGATGCGCCGCACCAGCGAGCTGGCGGCGGTACTGAGGCTGTCCCGGACTCCGGTGACTCCCATCAGCGACGATGCGTAGATGAATCCCGATGCCGCCGCGGCGAGCTCACGCAACCGCTCGTCGGTCGTGCTCGGCGCGGCGACGAAAATGGTGGCGAGGCCATGCGCGGTCGCGCACTCGCGCCACCGCGCGGACTCCTGCACGGGCAGGTCAGGAAGGATGCATCCCGCGCCGCCAGCCGCGGCCAGCTCGCGGCTGAAGCGTTCCGCGCCGTACCGGCTGATCGGGTTCCAGTAGGACATCACCAGGACTGGCTTGCCCGTGGCCTCGTATGCCTCTCGCACGGTGCGGATGACGTCGGCGATCCGGACCCCGCCGCGCAGGGCGATGTCGGCGGCGGCCTGGATGACCGGGCCGTCCAGCACTGGGTCGCTGTGGGGCAGGCCGACCTCCACGATGTCGGCGCCGCTGTTCAGCATTGCCCGGATCGCGGCGATGCCCTCGTCCACGGTCGGAAAGCCGGCCGGCATGTACGTGATGAGCGCGGCCCGGTTCTCTTGCCGCGCCTGGTCCAGGGTTTCGGCCAGAAGCTGCAGGTTTCCGCTCACTTCGCTACTCCTCCTGCCCCGGCCGCACCGGCGTCCTGTTCGAAGTACCGTTCCGCGGTGTCCATGTCCTTGTCGCCCCGGCCAGACAGGCTCACCAGGATCAGTCCTTCCGGTCCGAGTTCGGTGCCGACATCGATAGCGCCGGCGAGCGCGTGCGCGCTCTCGATCGCCGGGATGATGCCCTCGGACGATGCGAGCAGCCGGAAGGCCCGCATCGCGGCGGCGTCGGTGACCGGACGGTACTCACCGCGGCCGGTGTCGTGCAGGTAGGCGTGCTCAGGTCCGACGCCCGGGTAGTCGAGCCCGGCTGAGATCGACCAGGGCTCGGTGATCTGGCCCTCGTCGTCCTGCAGCACGTAGGAGCGCGAGCCGTGCAGGATGCCGGGCTCGCCCGCTGACAGCGT
>DAIOWC010000207.1:0-11539 GCA_036758685.1 Streptosporangiaceae bacterium
CTTCGACGTGGAAGAGGAGCTTGCCCGCCTCAAGCGTGAGTTGCCTGACCGTTAGCAGTCCGGCACGCCGGCGGCATGTGCCGTAAGACCTCGGCGAGGTCGACGAAGGCCGCGAGGTCCAGCCAATCCGTCGAGGACGAGCGTGTAGATCCAGGACCGGGCGACCCCGTAGGCCCGGGCCACCTCGCTGACCGGGCGCTTCTCGACAGTGACAGCAGTGATGACAAGCCGGGCTTTCGGCATCCCCGCAAGATCGACTCCGGCTGTCCTCGGTGTCCCGAGACACCTGTCCTCGATGTCCTGAAACTAGGCACCGCCGTCCCGACGTCTATGCCATGGCGACTAGCGACGCTAACGGACGATCCGTCTGCGTGGCTGGGCTGACCGGGGTCGCGGCCCGCGGGCGCGATCGGCCATCTCCGTCCAGAACCGGTCCAGCTGCGCCTCTTTCATCTGCTGCCACGGCGCCCTGCCGTTCAACGGGTGCCGGAGGCTGCGGTTGAGCAGCGTCTGCTGGCGGCGGCAGAATGCCTCGCTCATCTCCACCCGCGGCTGCACGCCCTGAGGGGGATACGGGCAGAGCTCGAAGACACAGCCGTCCACGCAGCTGACCCCCGGCACCGACGAGACAGCGGTACCGACCGTCCGGCCGGGCTCCAGCGCCTCCCGGTAGTGGGTGATACATGGCGGCAGGTCGAGCCGGTTGGATCGCCGTAGTCTGCGTTCCCGCCCGCTTGGCTGCTCGCCCCGGTCAGCCAGATTCAGCAGCAGGAGCACATCGGCGACAAGCTGCTGCGCCCGGCCGTTCAGAGCGGTCCAGCCGGCCGACGGCGGGATCCATAGCTGGTGCCTGCGATGCACCTCCTTGCTGAGGTTGCGGGAGCCGACCTGCCCGACGACACCGCTCTCGTCGATCCACAGGTAACGTTGCGGCCGCCCGGTCCGGAGGGCCAGCACGCACAGCAGCGCTGCCTCGCGAACGAAGGGGTGCTGCTCCGGGTGCCCGCTAGCGGCCCCGCTGCGGTCCGCTCGCTCCTGACCGGCCACGTCCAGCCAGTGGCGCACGATCGCCTCGGGCTTCGCACCGTATCTGTCCGAGGGCTGTTTCTGGCCGTCGGAGAGGTTCAGCAGGCAGAGAGCATGGATCAGGGTCAGCTGCGAGAACCAGTACCGGGCGGACTTGAGCATTTCCAGGGCCTGCTCGGCCAGGTACATGCGGGCCTCGCGGAACGCGTCCGCCTGCATCGGCCTGCGGTTGGCCGCGTACTTGAGTCCCTGGGCGAGTGCGATCTCCAGCGCAATGGACAGCTCCTGCTCCCCCTGCCGGCGCCCGTCCTGCCCTACGTGACGCAGCCACTGCGCCAGGTCAGCCTGCGCATCCTCGGCGATCAGGCGGTCAGCGGCTGCGATGGGCTGCCTGCCAACCGAGCCAACCAGCATCGGCGCGAGCCAGGCGCTGATTATCGCCTCCCGTGAGCTTTCGGTGCTGCCGTCATGTTGCCGGGGACCGCCTGACGCCGCATCGGCACGGGAGGCCCGGCCGCCCGCGCGTTCGGCCCGCTCGGCGTCACACAAAAGGCACGGCGCGGTGACCACACCGCGAAGCTCGGTGTAGGCGGCCTCGCCGCCGGCACCGATCTCCTGCGCTGCGGCGAGCTGCACCGGATACGAGCGCTCAGAGCAGCCGATCGCGTACAACTGCGCGTAACCAGGTGTGGCTGTGAGCTGCTCGCCGCGCAGCCGCCGCGCGCTGATCATGCGCGCGGCGTCGCCGAACCGGCGCACCAGCCCGAGCTTGCCCTCTTCCAGGGTGCGCGGGTCCTGGGCGTGAATGCGCGGCCACCGCTGCATGATCTCGTCGGTGATGACGAGATGCTCCGGTTCGGCGGCGACGCAGTCAATCTCGAGAACGGCGGACCACATGTCCAGCACCTTGTTGTCATCCCGCTGCGATGCCGCCTGGCGCAGCGGCCCGACGAGCTCAGCCGCGCTCTGACGGACGGCCTCACCCGGCCGAGTGATAGACCCCGTTGCCGCCCGACCGCGGGACTTGCGGCCGCCCCGGCGCGGTGACCCGGCGGCAGCGGCCCCATCAGCCCCGTCGTCGTCGCCGGCTGCAGTCTGGCCATTAGCGAGGCCCCGGCCAGGGGCCCGGTCAGCCGTCCGTGACCGCAGCACGAGCGCGATCAGGAACTCCCGCCCGGGGCGTGGATACTGGAGCGCATCCTGGCAGAAAGCCGGGTCGCGGAGCGCGGTCTCGAGTACCCGCGATCCGAGGTAAGCCTGCATCAGGCTATGCGGGAAGCGGACCGTGCTCCCGCGCAGCTCGACCAGATCCAGCTGCGCCGCCCAGGCCGCGGCCAGGCGCACATCCAGAGTGCGGACACCGTGCAACTGGCCGGCGCGCTCGTCAATCGCCGCGAGCCGCCGCTCGACCTCGGCGGACACCAGCGGGCCAGGGTCAATGTCAAGGTCGACCTCAAGCAGATCGCGGCTAAGCCCCGCGCAGGCCAGCGCGGACATATGCTCAACGGCCGCCTGACGCTCGGCCCGATTCAGCGGGATTTCCTCGCGCAGGTGGCCATAGGTGAGAGCGCGCTCCCAGGTTTCCAGCAAGCTGAGCCGGAGCTTAGACCGGTCGACACCGCGGGTATCCACGACGCCCTGCTGGCCCGCGGATGTCGGCTCGAGCAAGCCTTTGAGGTGCAGCTCCTGGGTGATCTGCAGGTAGAGAGGCGCCTCCACGACATCGGCAGTCTCAACGATCCAGGCGAGCCTGCGATCGTCTTCTGTCGTGCCCTCGCCGCCGATATAGGCCAGCGCAGCCTCGTAGCTGAGCGGCTCCAGGTTGACGATGGCCGCTTCGGTCGCGCGCAGCGGATCGTGCGGGCGCGACGCAATCACCAGCGGCAGGTGCTGCTGATGCGCGCGGCGGATGGCGGCCCGGATGATGTTGTCGCGCTCTGGCTCAACGCTGCTCCCGATGAGCGCCTCCTCGAGCCCGTCCGCGAGCACGATGATCTTGCCGTCCTTCCGCAGGCGCCGCCAGATCGTTTCGCCCTCGGCCGAGGAGAACAGCCCTGGATTCACCTCGCTGATGAACCGATCCCGCGCCAGCGCTTCAAAGTCCAGGTCGTTGGCAGCATCGCGAAGCTTGATCGGCACCGGCACCGCCTGCCTGTCGGCGAGCAGTTCGGTGAGCCGGACGAGGACTGCCGTTTTCCCGCTGCCCACCCCGCCAACGATCACGTGCGGGCGCCTGCGGCGCTCATGCAGGTCCGCCATCACCGCTTTGCAGAGCTCGTCCCGGCCCACCACCTGATCGATGATCGCGCCTGCCGTCGGGACGAGCTCGCGCGACTCGTACTGAGCCTTTGTGCGGTACCGCCGCTGCAGCCCGAAGAGCCGCCACAACAGGAACGTCGACGCGAAAGCGACCAGGACACCGGAAGCGACAAGGTTCGTCAGGACGCCGCAGGAGAAGCCGAGCGACGAGCAGCGACGGTCGGGGTCGAAGGTGGCCCCGGACGGCCCTCCGCGCACAACGTAGAGGTAGATAACCCAGCCGAGCCACAGGAAGAAGGCAACGACAATCGCAGCGGTGAGCACCGCAACCAGCCGCACCCAGCGCCGCGAACGCCATCTGGCCGGCTCATCGACCCCGCTGCGGTCCCAGCGTCGCGGCCTGATGCGGCTTAACCCCCGCGTGCTCCCGCGCAACGGCCGACGACCTGACCCGCGACTGCGCGCACCGACCATCGCTCCCCCTCCGCCGACCCGTGATCAGCTACGGCGTGCTGCCGCTAGCAGGCCTGTGCCATCGCACGCGCGGCGCATCGGGCGGCCCCGGCCACACCGCGCATGCCGCTATCGTCCCATCTTTGATCGTTTACGCCACTACTGAAACGCTCAGGCGACCGCAGCCGATTACGCCCGGTCTGCCCATGCCCGCGCTACCCGATTCTGGTGGCTGGCGGCTTCATGCCATTCTTCGAGGAAGGGCTGCACAGCCCGGGCCGAGAGAACAACGCGAGCCGCTGAAAGGCACCACGATGACCCAGGCATGGCGGGACTGGCTCGCCGGACATCGCCAGTTCGTCCTCGCCCCCGGCGTCTACGACGGGCTGACCGCAAAGATCGCCGGCCGCATCGGGTTCGACGCGCTGTACATGACCGGATTCGGGACCGCAGCCTCGCTGGGCATGCCCGACGTCGGCCTGGCCACGCTGACGGAAATGACCGCGAACGTCACCCGCATAGCGGAAGCCAGCGGCCTGCCCGTCATCGCCGACGCCGACACCGGCTACGGGAGCCCCCTCAACGTCCAGCGGACCGTCCGCTCCTACGAACGGGCCGGTGCCGCGGCACTGCACCTGGAAGACCAGGCGTTCCCGAAAAAATGCGGATTCTTCGACGGCAAGCAGGTCATTCCCGCGGCCGAGCACGCGCAGAAAATCAGGGCCGCCTGCGACGCCCGCAGCAGCGACGACTTCATCATCATCGCCCGCACCGACGCACTCGCCGTGACCGGCTGGAAGGACGTCGCCGACCGGGTAAACGCCTACCGCGACGCCGGCGCCGACCTCATCTTCGTCGACGGCATCAAGACCCGCGCCGACCTGGAGTCCTACGCCGAGCTGATCGACCGGGAGGGCCTGCCCGCCCTGTACAACGGCGCCCTCGTTCCCGCCGCCGAAGCTGAAGCCCTCGGCTTCCGCATCCAGATCCTCCCCGGAGCAGCCCTGCAGGCCGCCTTCCACGCCATACGCAGCGCCCTCCAGACGATCAGGGAAACCGGGCAGCAGCCTGCCGTATCCCCCGGCGGGGCGATACCCGCCAGCACACTCGATCTCGACGACATCGCCGACGTGCTGGGCCTGGCCGCTGTCTACGAGCTTGAGCAAAAGTACAAGGCCACGCCCTGAAGCCGGCGGGTTCGAGTCCTGCCAGCCCGGCTCAGCGGCCAGATGCCGTCACGTGCACCGGGCAGGCCGCGTGATAGTGCTTCAGGGTCAGCTTGCCGTGGGAATACGCCCAGGAGCACGCGCACGAATTCGGTACGCGATCGGTAGTGATGACCTCGGAAGGCACACCGCTACGCCGTTCGGCTCGGTCAGGCTGGTACGACAGCGGCCTTCCGACGAGCACAAGCGCGGCTCCCTCGGTCTTCGCCTCCTGCACCGCCCCGTCAGCCAGGGCCAGCCACTCCCGCGGCCTGGCACTCGAGGAAAACTCAGCTGATATGCGCTTCTTGACGCGCACCCTGGCGCCGGGGATCTTGTCACTCTCCCGGCTCTCCACGTCATCCAGGATATCCGCCGGTGGCGCCCGAGCCGATCCTCTCGGACCGCGGCCCTCGATTCCTGATGCCTGGCACCGCCCGCACTTGACCCCGTCAGGACGGGCGAATATCGAGGCCTGTCATTCCTAATTAGGCCGAAGTAGGCTACTTCAGTCGTACATCTCCGCTGGAAAGGCCATGCGATGAGGTCAAGGTACGTCGCCTCGCTGTTAGGCGCGAGCGCTCTGTTCGTTATGACCGCAGGCGCCGCCATCGCGGCACCCGCGCAGCATGCTGGTACACCGGCCACGACCAGCAAGGGTCACAGTGCCCACGTGGCGTCGGCAAGCGTGGCCGCCCCGCTCGCGGGCGTAGGCTGCGGCGGCAGCGGATCGAGCCGGTACTGCGTCGTCAATGTGCAGGACGTCAAGGGCGTGAGCGAGCCCTACCCGGTGATCTTCGACCGCAATACTGGCATCCCGACGCTGGTCAGCGGACTGATATCGATTACCTGCTGGTACTACGGCAATGCGCCGTCCGGGTACGCCAACGACGGCGTGCTGGATCACGCCGTGATACCAGTCGTCGGGCACATTCCCGACCCGTACGTCAATCTGGGAGACGAGAACCCGTGGCAGTCGCCGTGGGATCTGCCGGAGTGCGGCTAGGCCTGAGGGCGGCGGCGCAACGCGTCGGACCCCTGCTTGCGTATCATGGGATGTATATTGCATGTTATGCAAGCTCCACCCCCGGCTCTGCTGCCGCTGCTGCGCTCGCGGCTGCAGGCCGACCTGCTGACTCTGGTGCTGCTGGCTCCTGGCCGCGAATGGTCGCTGACGGAGCTTGCCGGCAGAACCGGAGCGTCGGTGTCGTCGGCCCAGCGGGAAATGGCCAGAGCTCAGGACGCGGGCGTGGTGTCCTCGCGCCGAGTCGGCAACACCCGGCTCGTGACGGCGGCCGACTCGCCCCTCACCGGGCCGCTCACCGAGCTGCTGCTGCGCTCATTCGGCCCGCGGCAGGTCCTCGCTGAGGAACTCGCCGGTCAGCCAGGCATCGAGGAGGCATTCCTGTTCGGCTCATGGGCCGCGCGCTATTCGGGACAGCCCGGCCCGCCGCCAGTCGACATCGACGTGCTCGTCATCGGAAACCCCGACCGTGATGACCTGGATGAAGCCGCCCAGCGAGCCGGATCCAGACTCGCCAGGGAAGTCAACGTCACGATCCGCTCCCCGGAGTGGTGGAGGGATGGCGGTGATGGGTTCCACGCCGAGGTCTCCAGGCGACCCCTGATCCCGCTGCTGACCGATAGCGGTCAGCGATGACGTGGCAGCCCGGCCACGACAAGATCGCCGAGCTGCTTCAAGCCCGCGAGCTTGAGCGCGTCACCGCTGATCGCGCCGTAGCGCAACTCCTCCTCGACGACGCCGGGCGGCACCTCGACACGGCCGAAACGGCGCGCTTGTCAGGCGACCTTTCCGGCGCCTACCAGCTCGCCTACGACGCGCTGCGCAAGAGCGCCGCCAGCCTCCTCGCCGAGCAGGGGCTCCGAGCCACGAGCCGAGGCGGCCATGTCGCCCTGCAGGATGCCGTTGTCGCCCAGTTCGGTGCGACCGTGCGCGCCTTCAGGTCCTTCAGCCGCATTCGCCGAGCCCGCAACTCATTCGAGTATCCGAGCACGAGCTCACCCGGCCCCGCAGCCGAGGACGTTGGCGACGCGATCGCCGCAGCCAGCCAGGCCCGCGACGCCGCCATCACGATCATGCATCAGAACGTGCTCAGCACCTGGTAGTTCCGGACGGGCGAGACCGTCGGCATCAGGCTGGCGCGGCACCGGCCGCGCCACGGCAGGCCTCCACGAATTGCGCCACCGCGGGCCTGCGGTCGCCTCGCCGCCAGGCGATCGCTAGCCGGGCTGGCTCGAGTCCCTCGACAGGGATGCAGACGATTCCCTCGCGCGAGTAGATCTCGGCGTTGCCCTCGGCGAGCAGCGTGATCGCCGCGCCGGATGACACGATCTCAAACTTCTCGTCGGCGGCGCTCACTTCGGCGGCTACTCGCGGCAACTGGCCCTGTCGCGCATCGACGGCCAGCCAGAAATCGCGCTGCGGGCCTGCCGAGGCGGGCAGCGCGGCGACCGGCTCGTTGACGATCTCGGAGAACTCGATGCTCTCGCGGTCGGCCAGCGGGTGGCGGGCGCTGATCGCGACGAACCGCCGTTCGGTGGCGAGCACGACGGTCTCGAGCCCGGCAGCGTCAATCGGCAGCCACACGAAGGCGGCGTCGGCGGCCCCATCCCGAAGGCCCGCCGTCGCGTCGCCCCATCCGTAGGTGCGCAACTCCACCTGCCAGTCCGGTTGCCGCTTGCCGAACTGGTCGGTGATCGCGGGGTAGAGTGCCCGCCCGATCGAGGTGAGCGTGCCCACGCGCAGCACCCGCGCGTCCACTGCGGCGGCGTCGGCGACCACGGCAACACCATCGTCCCAGTCCGCGAGCAGACCGCGGGCCACCGCGAGCAGCGCGTCGCCGGCGGCGGTGAGCTCCACCCGGCGCCGGTCACGCCGGAGCAGCTGGGCTCGCAGCGTCGTCTCGAGGCCGCGGATCTGCTTGCTGAGGGCCGGCTGCGACAGGTGCAGGCGCTCGGCGGCCCGGGTGAAGTTCAGTTCCTCGGCCACGGCCACGAAGTACCGCAGATCGCGGAGATGGGCGTCCATAGCCAACAGTTATCACAGCTTGTCTTGGACTCACGGCCAGCCGGCAACTAATGATCATTAAGGGAACGCGGCCGGCGCCAGGACTCGGTCGCCCGCAACGAGGCAGCCAGGGAGCAGAAATGACCGGACCCGTCGTGCACACCTACCGGGCAGCCGAGACCGGGCTGTACGTCAACTCTTATCTCGTCGAGGGCGAGCAGGGCGTCGTGGTGGTCGACACCAACCTGCTGCTCTCAGACATCGAGGCCCTCCGCGCCCGGCTGCGCGCGCTCAAGAAGCCGCTGCGGGCGATCCTGGTGACGCATGCTCATCCAGATCACTTCAACGGCGTCCTCGGTCTGGTCCAGGATAACGAAGTGCCGGTCTACGCAACGGCCAGCGTCGGCCGGGTCATCGAGGAGATCTCCGACGCGAAGCGGGCGCAGTGGTCGCCGGTCTACGGCGCCGAGTGGCCCGCCGAGACCTACTACCCGAACTCGCCGCTGGCCGACGGCTCTCAGGTTCAGATCGACGAGCTGAGCTTCACCGTCCGCGACGTCGGCCCGGCCGAAAGCCACGCCGACAGCTACGTCGTTCTGACGTCGAACGGGAGCGCGCCCGTCGCATTCACCGGCGACCTGGCCTTCCACGGCACGCATGCCTTCACCGCCGACGGGCATTCCGGCGCCTGGCTCGCCGCGCTCGATCTGGTGAGCGACGAACTCGCCGGCACCGCCACGTTGTATCCCGGGCACGGTGCGCCGGCGGGACCAGGCGTGCTCGCCGACCAGCGGCGCTACCTGCTGTACTACCGCGAGCTCATCCGGCGACTGTCCGGCAGTGAACCGCAGCTGTCCGAGACGGCCAAGTCCGAGCTCAGCGCCACGCTGCAGGGATTCCTGCCGGACGCCCCGCTGACCTGGATGATTGAGCTGGGCGCCGACGCCGTTGCCACCGAGCTCGCCGGAGCCCGCGCTACCGCCAGCGCGAGCTGACGGTGGATCTGCAGCTCATGGGTCACCGGGCGGTCGTGACTGGTTCCAGCGGCGGCATCGGCGAGGCCATCGCCAGGAAGCTCGCCGCCGAGGGTGCGGACGTGATCGTGCACGGTCGCCACACCCAGGCGGTCAACGCGGTTGCGCGGGCAATCAGCGCTGACGGCGGGCAGGCCGAGGGCCTGACGGCTGACCTGGCCGACGCAGGCGACTGCGCCTCGCTCATCTCGCGCGCGCTGGCCGGCGGAGGCATCGACATCCTGGTCAACAACGCCGGCCTGTTCGCCAACCGCGGCTGGGACGAGGCGGCGCCCGAGGACTGGCTCGCGCTCTACGCCACTAACGTCGCGGCTGCAGTCCGGTGCATCCAGGGTTTCCTGCCGGCCATGCGCGCGTCGGGCTGGGGACGGATCGTGCAGATCGGGACCGGCGAGGCGGTCAATCCGTTTCCCACGATGCCTGACTACGCGGCGTCCAAGGCGGCCCTGCTCAACCTCACGGCCTCGCTGGCCAAGCACCTGGACCGCACCGGCATCACGGTCAACACCATCAGCCCCGGCATTGTCGTCACGCCCGGCGTACGGGACTTCTACCGCATTGAGGCCCGCCGCCGAGGCTGGGGCGAGGACTGGCCGGCCATCGAGGCGGGCGTACTTTCCGAGGTCCTCGACAACCCGACCGGCCGGCTCGGCCGCCCGGAAGAAGTGGCCGACCTCGTTGCCTTCGTCGCCAGTCCGCTAGCCGGCTACATCAACGGCGCCAACCTGCGTATCGACGGCGGGAGCACCGCTGTGGTGTGACTGGCGTCGCACCCACTACCCAGCGAGGAGAACAGCACGTCATGCGCTACACATTGCTCGGCAACTCCGGCCTGCGGGTCAGCGAGGTGGCCCTCGGCACCATGACCTTCGGGACCGACTGGGGCTGGGGAGCATCGGCCGGCGAAAGCGCGCGGCAGTTCGAGCTGTTCGCCAGCGCCGGCGGCACCCTCATCGACACGGCCAACAAGTACACCAACGGCAGCGCCGAATCGATCCTCGGCGACCTGCTCGCGGCCGACCGGGATCACTTCGTCGTCGGAACCAAGTACTCCCTCAACGTGCGCGACGGCGACCTCAACGCGGGCGGCAATCACCGCAAGAGCCTGGTGCAGGCGCTTGAGGCATCGCTGAGGCGGCTGCGCACCGATCACGTCGACATCCTGTGGCTGCACGCCTGGGACTACCTGACTCCGCCCGAGGAGGTGATGCGCGCCCTCGATGACCAGGTCCGCCTGGGCAAAGTCCTGTATCTGGGCGTTTCCGACACCCCGGCCTGGAGGGTGGCCCAGATGCAGACGCTGGCCGCGGCCAGGGGCTGGTCCGCCTTCGCAGGCCTGCAGATCGAGTACTCCCTCGTCCAGCGTGAGGTCGAGCGGGAACTGATCCCGATGGCCCGCGGCCTGGGTCTCGGCGTCCTGGCCTGGGGACCGCTCGGCGCGGGAGTCCTGTCCGGCAAGTACGCGAACCCGGACTCCGGAGACGCCGAGCGCCGGCTCGCCGAGGTGGACCCCGGCCGCCTGGCCATCGCTCAGGTGGTGGGCGACGTCGCCGGCGAGCTGGGACTGAGCTCCTCCGTCGTGGCCCTCGCCTGGCTCCGCGCCCAGGGCGGCGTCATCCCGATCCTGGGCGCCCGGACCGCGCAGCAGCTCGCCGACAACCTCACGTGCCTGGACGTCGAGTTGCCAGCTGACTCGCTGGGCCGGCTCGATCAGGCCGGCCCTGTCGCCCTGGGCTTCCCGCACGACTTCCTGGCCAGCGCCGACTTCATCTTCGGCGGCATGTCCGGCCAGCTCGACGCGCCGCCGGGATCGCACGGCGGACGGTGACGGTCCGGTACCCGGCCGGACTCGGCGTCATAACGATCGCCCGGCCTCCGAATCTACGGGGAGGTAGCCAGGGTGGGCAGACGTGACCTTCGCGCGACCTTGATCGGTGAGGCGGGAACGGCGCTCGCGCTCGTGCTGGCCGGCATCGCGGCGCTGACCACCTTCGTGGCCGCGGCCGGACCGCGCGAACTCGCCTCCGAGCAGATCGCAGCGACCCGGCGGGCGGCAGACCTAGTTTCCGATCTGCAGCGGGCCATTTACGCGTCCGCCTACTGGTTCCCGACGTCGGAGTCCCGCACGGCGCCGACGCTCGCTCAGCAGGCGACTGTAGGCAAGGCACTGATCAAGGGCATGCCTCAGCCGATCCAGCCCGACGCCCGCGGGGCCAGGGTCTGGATCACTGGGCCGCTGTACCAGCTCGTCCACGCGGCGCCGCAGGCGGTCCTGCTCGGCCAGCCGTTCATGCAGGTGAGCTATGACTCCGAGCTTCCGACCGACTGCAGGCTGCTGGCCGGCCGGCTGCTGACGGCGATTACCGCGCCATCCCCGGCAGTTCGGCCGCGGACCATCAGGGCCTGGCCATCCAGGTTGCGGTCACCCCGGCTACCGCGGCCAGGTTCTCGCTCAGGCTCGGCTCGCTCGTCCAGCTGGCACCGGTCAAAGGGCAGCCGCCGCTGGATCTGCAAGTCACCGCCATCGTCGCGCC
>DAIOWC010000208.1:0-4263 GCA_036758685.1 Streptosporangiaceae bacterium
GTCAGGCGGCGGTGACCGTTACCTTCACCGAGCCGCCGTCGCCGACCGACTGAGGCTGGGCGTCGACGTCGGCCGCCGGCAGCACGGTCAGCTCGGTCGCCAGGGTCTCGCCGGCGATGAACCCCATGTGCTTGCGGACGGCATCAGCCACGGGCCCGTCCGCGCCGACGGTGAGCCTGATCCGGTCGGTGACGACGAGCTTCGCGTCGCGCCGGGCCTGCTGCACGATGCGGACGACGTCGCGCGCCGTTCCCTCGGCGGCCAGGTCGGGCGTGACCACGGTGTCGAGCGCGACCAGCCCGGTGTTGCCGGGCAGCGCTGCCGTCGATTCCGGGTCGGCGGCGACCAGCCGGACGTCGTACTCACCGGCCTCGAGCTCGACTCCGGCCGCGATGACCGAGTCCCCCGAGCGGGTGACGTTCCCCGCCTTGACGGCCTTGATGACCTCCTGCACCTTGGCGCCGACGCGCGGTCCGAGCACGCGGGGGTTGACCGCCAGCTCGAAGGTGCCGAGCCTGGCGGGGTCGGCGGTGAAGTCGACCTCCTTGACGTTGACCTCGTCGCGGATCAGGTCAGCGTAGGGCGCGAGCGAGATCGCGGCCGGGTGACCGACCGTCAGCCGGGCCAGCGGAAGCCGGACGCGCAGCTGGCGGGCCTTGCGGAGGCTGAGCCCGGTGCTGCAGACGGCGCGGACGAGGTCCATCGCGGTGGCCAGCTCGTCGTCCGCGGGCCAGTCGTGCAGCTCCGGCCAGTCGGTCAGGTGCACGCTCGGCTCGCCGGTCAGTCCGCGCCAGATCGCCTCGGTGGTCAGCGGCAGCAACGGCGCGGCGGCACGGCAGACCGCCTCGAGCACCGTCCACAGCGTGTCGAGCGCCGCCTTGTCGCCGGCCCAGAACCGGTCGCGGGACCGGCGGATGTACCAGTTGGTCAGGCTGTCGAGGTACTCGCGCAGCGCCTGGCAGGCGGCGGGGACGTTGTACTCATCCAGCTGCGCGGACAGTTCGGCCACCGCGGCGCTGGTCTTGGCCAGGATGTAGCGGTCAAGCACATGATCGCTCGAGGTCCGCGCCTTGGCCTGGTAGTTCTCCGCGTTGGCGTAGAGCGCGAAGAAGTAGTAGCTGTTCCATAGCGGCAGGATCGACTGACGGACGGCATCGCGGATGCTCGGCTCGTTCACGACCAGGTTGCCGCCGCGCAGGATCGGGCTGGACATGAGGAACCAGCGCATCGCGTCGGAGCCGTAGGTGTCGAAGACCTCGTTGACGTCCGGGTAGTTGCGCAGGCTCTTGGACATCTTCTGGCCGTCGCTGCCCAGGATGATCCCGTGGCTTACGCAGCTTCGGAACGCGGGCCGGTCGAACAGAGCGGTCGCGAGCACGTGCAGCGTGTAGAACCAGCCGCGGGTCTGGCCGATGTACTCGACGATGAAGTCGCCGGGGTAGTGGCTGTCGAACCAGTCCGCGTTCTCGAACGGGTAGTGGACCTGGGCGAACGGCATCGAGCCCGACTCGAACCAGCAGTCAAGCACCTCGGGTACCCGGCGCATGGTCGACTTGCCGGTCGGGTCATCCGGGTTCGGCCGCGTCAGGTTGTCGATCCCCGGCCGGTGCAGGTCGTCTGGCCGCACGCCGAAGTCTTGCGCCAGCTCGTCGAGTGAGCCGTACACGTCGGTGCGGGGGTAGTCCGGGTCGTCGCTCTGCCAGACCGGGATGGGGGAGCCCCAGAAGCGGTTCCGGCTGATCGACCAGTCCCGCGCGTTCTCCAGCCACTTGCCGAACTGGCCGTCCTTGGTGTGGCCGGGCACCCAGGTGATCTGCTGGTTCAGCTCGACCATCCGGTCGCGGAACTTGGTGACCTCGACGAACCAGCTCGACACGGCCTTGTAGATCAGCGGGTTCCGGCACCGCCAGCAGTGCGGGTAGGAGTGCGTGTACATCTCCTTGCGCACCAGGCTGCCCTGGTCCGTGAGCTTCTGGGTGATCCCGGCGTTGGCGTCGAACACGTGCTGGCCCTCGAAGTCGGGCACCACGCTGGTGAACTGGCCGTGGTCATCGACCGTCAGCACCGTCGGGATCCCGGCGGCGTTACAGGCCAGGGCGTCGGCCTCGCCATAGGCCGGTGCCATGTGCACCACGCCGGTGCCGTCCTCGGTCGTGACATCCTCGGACTCGATGACCCGGAACGCGTCCTGCGTGCCGAACTTCTCCGCGTCGGTCAGATACGGCAGCAGGGGCTCGTACCTGCGCCCGATGAGGTCGGCGCCGCTGAGCTCGCCGACGATCGCCGCACCCTCAAGCTCGCGCTCGTAGGCGGCCTGCCGGTCGCGGGCGAGGATGTACCGCTCGCCGTCCTTCTCCAGGACCGTGTAGGTGATGTCGGGCCCGACCGCGACGGCCTCGTTGGACGGCAGCGTCCACGGCGTCGTCGTCCAGGCCAGCAGCCACTCTCCGGTCTCCAGCCTGAACCGGACGGTGACCGACGGATCCTGCCGGTCGACGTAGACGTCGTCGTCCATCCGCAGCTCGTGGTTGGACAGCGGGGTCTCGCACCGCCAGCAGTACGGCAGCACCTTGAAGCCCTGGTAGATCAGGCCCTTGTCCCACAGCTGCCGGAAGGCCCACATGACGCTCTCCATGTACGAGAGGTCGAGGGTCTTGTAGTCGTGGTCGAAGTCCACCCAGCGGGCCTGCCGGGTGACGTACTCCCGCCATTCCCTGGTGTAGCGCAGCACGGAGTCCCGGCAGGCCTCATTGAACTTCTCGATGCCCATGGCCACGATCTCGGCCTTGCCCGAGATGCCGAGCAGGCGCTCGGCCTCGACCTCGGCGGGCAGGCCGTGGCAGTCCCAGCCGAACCGGCGGTCCACCCGCTTGCCCTGCATGGTGCGGAAGCGGGGGACGACGTCCTTCACGTAGCCCGTGATCAGGTGCCCGTAGTGGGGCAGGCCGTTGGCGAACGGCGGGCCGTCGTAGAAGACGAAATCCTGGTCGGCGGGGCGGTGCCGGATCGACTCCTGGAAGGTGTCGTTCTCCGCCCAGTAGGCCAGCACGCCTTCTTCGAGCTCGGGAAAGCTCGGCTGGGCGGGCACGCCGGTCTCGGGCTGGCCTGCGGCCTTGGCCGTCTCTGCCCTGGGATAAACGCTCATCTGGTGGTCGGTCCCTCGCGTCGCAATGGCGCGAGGACGATGCGCCCGCTTCTGCGCGGGCGTACCGCGGTACCACCTCGCTTGCCGCGGGTACTGGCTCAGCTCCCGCGACCGCTCGTCTGGCCGGCTGTGACGGGCCGGACCCGCCCGGTTCTAGTCAGGCTCCTCAGTGCCCTGGGGCAACTGAGCAGCCCTTTCTTCCGGAGGCTCCCCGGTGATTGCCGGATCAGCGCCTTGTGAGATCAAGTCTAGCCGGTGCTGTCGACCCGGCTCAGCCGGTTAAACCGCCGCGCCGGCCTGCCGGGAGCCGTCTGGCCGCCAGATCCGGTCCTCAGAAAGCGGATAAAACGGTCGCGACCGCTAGGACTGTGTGAGTTTGGTGTCGCCCCGCCGACACCAAACTCACACAGTTCCAGTTGATCTTCCGCGCGAGCGCGCGAGGTGGTGGCGCTCGTTGCCTGAGGGAACGCTCGAAGGACGCCTAGGGTCGCCTGCGTGTCGGTGCGCGGGCACGGTGCGCCGCTGGGCGCATGACGTAATGTCGCGAGTATGAGCACAACGATGCCGTTGTTCCCGCTAGGGACTGTGCTCTTTCCCGGCTTGGTGCTCCCGCTCAATATCTTTGAGGACCGCTACCGCCAGCTTGTCCGGGACCTGCTTGAGCAGCCGGAACCCCGCGAATTCGGCGTCATTGCCATCCGGCATGGCCGCGAGACCGGCATCGATGGCGTCTCCGATCTGTACGACGTCGGCTGCACCGCGCTCCTCAGCCAGGTCGAGGAATACGAGGACGGACGGTTCGGGCTGGTCACCATCGGCGCGCATCGCTTCCGGCTGCTGGGCCTGACCGGGTCGGCGCCGTACCTGGAGGCTGACATCGACGTCCTGGCCGACGAGACCGGCGATGAGGGCGCAGCCTCGGCCGCGGTCAGGCCCGTCCAGTCGGCATTCCGCAGCTACCTGGAGGCACTCGCGGAGCGGCGCGGGGCCACGTTCGAGATACCCGAGCTGCCCAGCGACCCGATCGTGCTGTCCTACCTGGTGGCCGCGGCGATGGTGGTCGACATCCAGGACAAGCAGCGGCTGCTGGCGGTGCCGGATGCCGCCCGCAGGCTCGC
>DAIOWC010000208.1:4363-11528 GCA_036758685.1 Streptosporangiaceae bacterium
TAGGCGGTCAGCGCGACGGCGGCCTCGGTCGTCACGAGCTGGAACGCCAGGCTCTCCTGCAGGTACAGCGTCACCTCGGTGCTCGTGTGCGAGTCATAGCCGATCGACAGATCCTGGCCGAGGTGCAGGCTGAAGTCGCCGCCGCGCAGGCTCAGGACGACCGCGCCGGAGATCGCGGGCGCCCAGATGAGCCCGCCGTCGAGCACCTCCTCGATGTGCCTGCGCACCGGGTAGCCGTGATCGCTGGCCTGCGAGGCCATCGTGTAGGCGTCGGCCGACAGGGCGGCGGCGTACGGGCCGTCGACACCGGCCTCCCGGAGCTGGGTCACCGCGGACGTCAGAACATCCGGGTAGGCAGCGGCGGCGCCAGGCAGCGCCAGCGGCGGATTGCTCGCACCCGGGATGATCCCGGTAATGCCGCCAGCGGCGTAGCCGTCGAAGACCGCGCTGTCCTCGGCCAGCGCGATCAGCCGCGCGGCGCCCTTCGCCGGCTCCCAGTCCGCGTCCTGCGCGCCGCGGCTCACAGCGTCGATCTCCGCCCGGCTCAGCGTGAACGGCACGCGCAGCTGCAGGAGCTGGAGCACCTCGCGCTGCCAGGTCTGAACGCCACCGGCGAGCGACTGCGTGTCGTGCAGCCGGCCGGTGCCGACCGCGGCGAGCGTCTCGCCGCCCGGCCCGTGGACGTCCACGACCCGGCGTCCGGCCAGGTGGCGCTTGAACGTGCGGGCGACTTCCTGCTCAATCTGTGCCCAGGCCTCGTCGGAGACTGGTGCTAGCTCGCGATGCAGGTTGTTCATCACTGGGCCTTTCCTCGCAGGCTGCCGATATTCAGGGATCCATCTGACGCCGCCCCGTCGGTGACTGGCGGACTAATCACACTGGCCGCGGGGGTTACCGTTCCCTCCCCGATGCTGTCCAGCAGGGTCTGCGACGGGACGAAGAACAGTGATCCCGTCACGGCCGTGCTGATGTCGAGGAGCCGGTCGTAATTACCCTCGGGCAGCCCGACGAACATGTTGTTGAGCATCTGCTCGGTCGTCGCCGGCGACCGGGCGTAACCGATGAAATACGTGCCGTACTCGCCGCTGCCGGGCGCGCCAAAGGGCATGTTGTCCCGGACGATCTTGATTTCCTCGCCGTCGACGGTGATCGTCGTGAGGGCGTTGTGCGCGTAGGAGGGCTTGACCGCGTCGTCCAGCTCGATGTCGTCGAGCTTGGTCCGCCCGACGATGTTCTGCTGCTGCTCGATCGGGATCGCGTTCCAGGCCGGCAGGTCGTGCAGGTACTTCTGCACGATCACGTAGCTCCCGCCCTCGAAGCCGGGCTCCTCGGCGCCGATCAGCGCCGCCCGCCCGGCCGCGGCCCCGACGGGGTTCTCGGTGCCGTCGACGAAGCCGATCAGGTCCCGGTCGTCGAAGTACCGGAAGCCGTGCACCTCGTCGGCCACGGTGACCGCGCTGCCCAGCCTGGTCATGATGTGCGTGGCCAGCTCGAAGCACAGGTCCATCCGGACCGCCCGGATGTGGAACAGCAGGTCACCGGGCGTGGACACCGCATGCCGGGATCCGGCCTTGATTTCCAGGAACGGGTGCAGTCCAGCGGGCCGGGGTACGCCCGTAAGCCGGTCCCACGCCTCGGGCCCAATGCCCGTCACGCAGCTGAGGTTGCCCTCAAGATCGCGGAAGCCCACGGCGCGGAGCAGGCCGGGCAGGTCGGCGATCAGGTCCCTGACCGAGTCCTCGCCACCGGGCTTGATGAGGACGACCAGGAAGATCGCGGCGCCAGTCAGCGGGTTGATGACCGGCTGGGGCTCGGGAGCTGTGGCGCTGGCTGCGTTCATCGTCACCCGCACATCTTCCCGCACGAGGCGGGGACTACGCGGCCGACCCGGCGGTGAGGGACCTCCCCGGTTTGCCCCGAGAGTGAGCCACTTGGGAGGATCGACGCAATGGACATGATCTCGTTCGGCTCGGTGTTCCTCGAGCTGGTCTTCGGACACGTGCCGGCGTTGCCCCAGCCTGGCCAGGAGATATTCGCTGAGGAGTTCGCCATCTCCTGCGGCGGCGCCGTCACCAGCGCGACGGCTGCGGCACGGGCGGGCGCGCGGGCCGGGGTCTGCACGCTGCTGGGCGACGACCTGGGCGCCAGGGTGGTTGCCGAGCACTGCGAGCGCGAGGGCGTCGACCTGTCGCCGTCGGTCCGCGTCTCCCGGCGGGCCACCGGGATCACGATGGTGCTGAACTACGACGGCGACCGGTCCTTCGTCACTCACGTGCCGCCGACGGAGCCCGGCGAGGCGCCGGAGCTGGCGCGCTGGACCGAGGTCCTCCAGAGCTACAAGCCCGCCTGGTGCTATGTCCACGCCGGCGTCGGGGTTGATCAGTTCCTGCGGGCCGCCCGCGATCAGGGCACCAAGATCTACCTGGACGTGTCGCTGAACGGGATCGGCCGGTCAAGCTCGGCGGTCTATGACTGCATACCGCTGGCCGACGTGTTCGTCCCGAATCAGGCCGAGCTGCTCATGCTGACCGGAGCGCAGGCGCTGCCTGAGGCCCTGGCCGCGGCCGCCACCTGGGGGACGCCCGTCGTCGTGAAGATGGGCGCGGCCGGCGCTGCCCTGGTCGGGCCGGACGGTGCCGTCCAGATCTCCGAGGGCGTGACCACGGTCGAGGTCGCCGACCTGACCGGCGCGGGCGACTCGTTCGCAGGCGCCTTGATCGGCGATCTGCTGACGGGCGCCCCGCTGGCCCACGCGGTCGCGGCCGGCAACCGCGCCGGGGCGCAGGCCGCCGCCCGCCTCGGCGCCGTCGGCCCGGTCGAGGTCGCAGGCTTGTCCGCAGTCATGCCAGGGTCCGGCCAGTTCAGGAGTAACCACATATGAAGCTCACAGTCCTCGGTGGCGGCGGCATGCGAATGCCCGCGTTCGTGCGCGCGGTGCTGACCGGCGGCGCGCACCACTTCGACCAGATCTGCCTGCTGGAGCCCGATGAGTTCCGGCGCGAGACGATCGGGCGGCTGGCCGTCGGGCTCGCCGACGCCCTGGGCAAGTCCGGCACGGTCACCGTTACCCCGGACGCGGCCGAGGCGTTCACGGGCACCGACTTCGTGTTCTCCGCGATCCGCGTGGGAGGTGACCGGGGCCGGGTCGTCGACGAGCAGGTGGCGCTGCGGCGCGGCCTGGTCGGCCAGGAGACCACCGGGCCGGGCGGCTGCATGATGGCGCTGCGCACGATCCCCGTCGTGCTGTCCTACTGCGAGCTGCTGAGCAAGCTGGCCCCGGAGGCCACGCTGATCAACTTCACCAACCCGGCGGGCCTGATCACGCAGGCGATCTCCGCCCAGGGGCTGGTCCGGGCGGTCGGGGTCTGCGATACGCCCGGCGGCACCGCCGAGCACGTCGGCGCGTTCCTCGGGGCTGAGCCGGGCACCGCGTCCTTCGGATACTCCGGGCTGAACCACCTGGGCTGGATCACCTCGGCGCAGGTGGACGGGCAGGAGCGGATGGGCGAGCTCATCAGCCGCTTCGAGGAACTGCAGGAGTTCGACCACCGGTTCTCCGGCTTCGACCCGGCGCTGATCCGGCGCATCGGGGCGCTGCCGACCGAGTACGTCTACTTCTATTACGACCCCGTCCGGTACGTGCGCGGCGTCACGGCGGCGGGCACGAGCCGAGGCGAGGACATCGAGAAGCTCAACGCCGAGTCGCTGACCGCGCTGGCCCGGGCCTTCGATGAGGGCGGCGTGCAGGATGCCTGGCAGGCGTACGCGCGGCTGCTCGGCGTGCGCCGCGACACCTACATGCGGACCGACATGGACGGCGATAGCGGCCAGGCCGCGGCGCGCGAACGGCAGGCGGTTACCGAGCACCCGGTCGGCGGGGCGAAGATCGGCGGCTACGAGGGCCTGGCGCTGCGGGTGATCGACGGGCTCACCGGCACCAGGCCCGGGCGGGTGATCGTGAACATCCGCAACGACGGCACGATCCCGGCGCTGGCCGCCGACGACATCGTCGAGGTACCGGCCGACGTCAGCGAGGCCGGTCTTGCCCCGGTGCCGGTGCCCGATCTGCCGCGGGCCGCGCAGGCACTCGTCGAGCAGGTGAAAGAGTACGAGCGCGCGACCGTCGAGGCCGCGATGACCGGAGACGCCGGGCTGGCCGCCGTTGCGCTGGCCCTGCACCCGCTTGTGCCGGGCAGCACCGTGGCCCGCGAGCTGCTGGCCGACTACCGTGAGGAGCACGGGGACACGCTGGCTTATTTGCACTGACTGTGCTGACCCGGGGGACGACCCCCGGACCCCCGCGGACTAATTCAGGGAGGCCGTCATGACGAGCACGAAGCAGGCAGGCGGCGCGAGCCCGGTTGACTTCGCCGCATTTGGCGACTACGGCGACTTCAAGCCGAAGCGACCGCAGCCGTCGGCCCCCGCCAAGTCGGGAGAGTTCGTCCGGGCGGCCTACCCGTTCCAGGGGCGGATCACCGCGGACGGCTCAAGCGGGTTCAAGGCGGAGCCGGGGCGCTACCACCTCTACATCTCCTGGGCCTGCCCGTGGGCGAACCGCACCGCGATCGTCCGCGAACTGCTCGGCCTGCAGGACGTGATCTCCCTCTCGGCGGTCGACCCGGTCCGCGACGGCCGGGGCTGGGCGTTCCGCGAGGGGGACGGCTACGGTCTCGACCCGGTTAACGGGTTCGCGCTGCTCCGCGAGGCCTACGAGGCAACGGAGCCAGGCTACGACGGGCACATTTCGGTGCCGGTGCTCTGGGACAAGGAGACCGGCAAGATCGTCAGCAACAACTTCCCTGACATCACGATCGATATGGATACTCAGTTCACGCAGTGGGCTGATCCGACGTACGACCTGTACCCAGCGGAGCTGCGTTCCCAGATCGATGAGATCAACGCGCTGGTCTACGCCACCGTGAACAACGGGGTCTACCGCTCGGGCTTCGCGACCACGCAGGCGAGCTATCACGAGGCGGTCACCGCGCTGTTCGGCACGCTGGATCTGCTCGAGGAGCGCCTGGCCGGGCAGCGGTACCTGACCGGCAGCACGCTGACCGAGGCCGATGTCCGGCTCTGGGTGACGCTGGCCCGGTTCGATGCGGTGTACTACTCGCACTTCAAGTGCAACCTCCGGCGGATCGCCGACTACCCGAGTCTCTGGGCCTACTCGCGGGACCTGTACGCGCTGCCGGCATTCGGCGGGACGACGAAGTTTGACCAGATCAAGCGGCACTATTACATGACGCACCCGCAGCTCAACCCGACCCGGATCGTGCCTGACGGCCCGCTGCTCGACTGGACCGCCGCCGCCGGCCGGGAGCAGCTCGGCTGACGCCAGGTACCGTGGCTGGTATGAACCAGTACGCGGACGCGAGTGGCCTGGTCGAGCGGTCCGCGGGGGCGTTTGCCCAGGCGGTGCCGGACACGCCCGGTCGGGGATTCTTCCCGCCGGAGAGCGTCGCCTGGCGGGTCAGCGGGGATCTGTCCTCCCCGGTGGCGGGCCTTCGCTCGCTGCTGATCCAGGCCCTCCACCCGCTGGCGATGGCGGGCGTCGACCAGCACAGCGGCTGGCGTTCCGATCCCGTCGGCCGGCTGGCCGCCACCTCGGCGTACGTGACGACCGTTATTTACGGGGAACGAGGCGTAGCCGAGCGGGCCGCGGCCCGCGTGCGCAAGATTCACGAGCACGTACGCGGGACCGACCCCGAGACCGGGCAGCCGTACGCCGCGAGCGACCCCGCGCTGCTGCTGTGGGTGCACGCGGCGCTCGTCGACTCGGGCATCGAGGGGTGCGCGCTGCTCGGCGACGAGCTGACGGCGGCCGACGCCGACCAGTACGTGGCGGAGATGGCGGTAGCTGCCGAGATCGTCGGCGTGCCGCGGCCGCTGGTGCCGACGACTTCGGAGGAGCTGGCCGCGTACATGGAGTCGGTCCGCCCCCAGCTGCGCTGCAGTGCTGCGGCGAAGGAGTCAATGACTTACCTGCTCGACCCGCCCGGCCTTGATGAGGACGTCGCCGAGATCTGGCAGGACGTCCGGGAGGCCGCGATCGTGTCCCTGCCGGACTGGGCGCGCGAGCTGTACGGGTACAGCGCACCGCCGCTCACCGCGATGCGGCGGACCGAGATCCGCCAGGCACTCGGCGTTCTGGACGCGGTCTACCTGGGCGAGCCGGGCGTGCTCGAGGCCAGACAGCGGATCATCCTGCAGACCCGCGCCATGCTGCAGGCATGAGGCGCTCGCGCCGCGCCCTGGCCGCGGTGGCCGGGCTGGCCGCGGCTGCCGGTGGGGCGGCGCTGACCGTCGGCGTGGTTCGGCGACGCGTTGGACGGCTGCGGTTCGAGCGCGGGCTCGCGACGGCGCAGCTCGCCGTGCGCGGCGGCATGCGCTACGCGGGCAGCGCGCCGCGGCTGTTCGCGGCCGCGGGGGAGCAGCGCCAGCAGCTGCGCAACGATCTGGCCATGCGCACGGCCGACGACGTGCTGGCCACGCTCGGCACGATGAAGGGCGTGATGGTCAAGCTCGGCCAGATGGCCAGCTACGTCGACGACGGGCTGGCGCCCTCGGTCCGCCGGACGCTGAGCCGGCTGCAGGACAGCGTGCCGCCGATGAGCCCCGAGCTGGCGGCCGGGATGATCGCGGAGGAGCTGGGCGCGCCGCCGGACCGGCTGTTCGACCGGTGGGATCCCGAGCCGATCGCGGCGGCCTCCATTGGCCAGGTGCACCGCGCGATCACCAAGGACGGGCAGGCCGTCGCGGTCAAGGTGCAGTACCCGGGCATCGCCGAGACCATGGCGGCCGACCTCGACAACGTCGCGCTGCTGCGCCGGATGCTGCGGATCACCGCGCCGAGCCAGGACGTCGACGGGCTGATCAGCGAGCTGCGCGAGCGCGTCCTGGAGGAACTCGACTACCGCCGCGAGGCCGACAACCAGCGTCTGCTCCACGACTACTTCGACGGGCACCCGACGATCTCGGTCCCCGCGATCGTGCCCGAGCTGTCGACCCGCCGCGTCGTGACCAGCGAGCTGGTGACCGGCGCCCGGTTCGCCGAACTGGCCGACTGGTCTCAGGAGGAACGCGACCTGGCGGGGGAGACCCTGTACCGGTTCGTGTTCCGCAGCCTGTATGAGGTGCACGCGTTCAACGGCGACCCGCA
>DAIOWC010000209.1:0-11174 GCA_036758685.1 Streptosporangiaceae bacterium
ACACCAGCAGCTGGAACGGCGTCATCAAGCGGCTGCAAGCCGACGGCTACACCGTGTACGCCCCGCCGAACCCGCTGCAGGGACTGACCTATGACTCGGCATTCCTGGCCGATTTCCTGCACAGCATCTCCGGGCCTATCGTGCTGGTCGGCCATTCCTACGGCGGGGCTGTTATCACTAACGCCGCGACCGGCGACCCGCAGGTCAAAGCCCTCGTTTACGTAGACGCCTTCGAGCCCGCGCAGGGCCAGACCCTCGCGGAGCTCCTCGCCTCCGTGCCCGGAACGTGCGCCGTGCCCGCGAACCTGAACGTGGTCCCGTTCCCTGGCGCCCCCTCGGGGGTCGGGGACGCGTACATCACCCAGAGCGCCTTCCCGTCGTGCATGGCTGACGGTCTCCCCGCCAGGGAGGCAGACATGCTCGCTGTTACTCAGCTGCCAATCGCGACGAGCGCCCTCGGCGACCCTTCTGGTGTCCCGGCCTGGCAGACCATCCCGTCGTGGGCTGTGGTAGGCACCGCCGACCACGCCATACCGCCGGCACTGCAGCTGGCCATGGCCGAGAACGCGCACTCCCAGATCACCGAAGTGAAGGCCCCGCACTTGTCCATGATCTCCGACCCCGGCGTCGTGACCAGCGTCATTCTGCAGGCTGTCCGAGCCACCACCTGACCGCCGCGCTAAGTTCCGGGCTGTCTACGCCACCATTGCGGAACTTCCGGCCGGCACTGCGGTGCCGGCCGGGCCGGGCGCTATCGGGAAGGGCTAGCCAGGATGGCACCGCGACCTGCCACCCTGTAGCCATCGAGCTGGTCGCTCAGGCAGCGCTGGACGCAGGTCGCTTGCGTCCTGGCCGGCTCGGCCGAGGCCTGTGGAGATGAGGTAGCTGGCTCTCCGGTGCACCGGCGCTGAGTTATCCAGGATGATGAGAGACTTCGCCTATGGCACCGCAGGACATCGACAGGTACCTCGCCACCGTCGACGAACCCAGGCGCGCCACGCTGGAGGAGCTGCGACGATCCATCCTGGCAGCCATTCCTGGCGCCGAGCAGTGCATCTCGTACGGGATGCCGGCCTTCAAGGTGCGGGGCAAGACCGTGGCCGGCTTCGCCGCATTCAAGAATCACCTGAGCTACCTGCCGCACAGCGGATCCGTGCTGGAGAAGCTGAGCGGTGACCTCGCCAGCTATCAGAGCACGAAAGGGTCTCTGCACTTCGCGATCGACGAGCCACTGCCACCCGGCCTGGTTAACAAGCTCGTCAACACGCGACTGCAGGAACTCGGACTTCCATAACCCCGTCGGCATGGGCTGCGCCGCCTCATCTTCGCCCCAGAGTGCGTGACGCCGCGCTCGCCAGTCATGAGATTCAGACTGGCTAGGAGGCCGTTCAAGATCAGCCGGAGAGACCGGGCTCGGAAGACCTGGAAGAGCGCTGACTTGGCTTCGGAACACTGGTCCGCGAAGTCGACCCGGAGCGGTTCTCCCAACGCTCCGGCTGCGCCTGCCGCGAGCAGCTCGGCGGGCCGCCCGTAAGGGACGGCCAGCCAGCAGCCATCTCGCATGGTCACAGCGTTGGTGCTCGCCCCAGGGCCGCCCGAGCCCGGCCAGGGCTGCCATGCATCGCGTGACCCGACCTGATCATGACCGGACCAGTTCAGCCGGTAAACTTAGTTGCCGAGTAGCAAATAGCCCGGCGAGGGCTCGGCGGCCCGATCGCGGAGAACGGCCGACGGAGCTCTTCGCGGCGGCCCCGGCCGATTCGACGAGGAAGGCATCGCAGGAGTGTCACAACCCGGCAGCAGCCGGCCCGAGCGGAGTTTCTGGCGGTCCACCTTCTCGTCTTTGAAGGTCCCTAACTACCGGCTCTACTTCACCGGTCAGTCGATCTCTCTGGCCGGCACGTGGATGCAGATGACGGCCCAGTCCTGGCTGGTCCTCGTGCTGACGCGGTCAAGCACGGACCTGGGCCTCGTAGTTGCCCTGCAGACGCTGCCAGTCCTGCTGCTGGCGCCTTACGGCGGCGTCGTCGCCGACCGGGTGGACAAGCGCAAGCTGATGATCGCGCTGCAGACGGCCATGGGCTTCCAGGCGCTGGTGCTCGGGCTACTGACCGTGCTCGGCTCGGTGCGGTTCTGGCAGGTCTGCCTGCTTGCAGTGATCCTCGGCCTCAACAACGCCTTCGAGAACTCGGCCAGGCAGGCATTCGTCCGCGAGATGGTTGGCCGGGACGAGCTCCGTAATGCGATCACGCTCAACTCAGTCACGGTGAACGCGGCGCGTGCCGTCGGCCCGGCTATCGGCGGCGTGCTGATCGCGACCGTCGGGGTCGGAGTGTGCTTCCTTGCTAATGCGGCGAGCTTCGTGGCCGTCGTCACCTCGCTGCTCATCATGAACACCGCCGCCCTCCGGCCAAGTCCGCCCGAGCGCCGGGCACGCGGACAGTTGCGCGAGGGCCTGAGATACGCCGCCGGGACGCCGGAAATTGCCATTCCGCTTGCCATGATGGGGCTGGTCGGGATGCTGGCCTATGAATTCCAGGTATCGATCCCGGTGCTGGCCAGGGAGAGCTTCCATGGCGGTTCCGAGGCGTACGGCTTCCTGACCGCCGCGATGGGGATCGGCGCGGTGGTCGGCGGCCTGTTCACCGCGGCGCGCGGGCGGACCGGGCTGAGGTCGATGATCATCGCCGGAACGGGCTTCGGCCTGGCCATCATCGTCTGCGCGTGCGCCCCGGTGATCTGGCTCGCTTATGCCGCCATGCTGTTTGTCGGCTGGGCCAGCGTCTCGTTCATCGCGATCGGCAATTCGACGATCCAGCTGGCCTCCGCGCCGAACATGCGCGGCCGGGCGATCGCGCTCTGGCAAGTCGCGTTCCAGGGCACCACACCGATTGGCGGCCCGCTGATCGGGTGGATCATCGCGATCGCCAGCCCGCGGATCGGGCTGGCGGTTGGCGGCCTGTCCTGCCTGGCGGCGGCAGCCGGCGGGCACTGGCTGAGCCAGCGCTACCGGCGGCCAGCCACCTCCCCCAGCGAACGCGGGACTATCCAGACGGCGACTGACGACGACCCTGCCGACCAGCCAGCCAGTTACCTTGCCAGCCCGCCAACGCCACTCGACGCCGACGCGGCGGCTGCCTTCATCGCCAAGCCACAGGAGCCTCCCGCCGTCCGGCGCGAAATAACGGACGGAGACGAGATGACCTTCACCTAGCCCCCTAGGTGGCCGCGGTCCTCGCGCCATCGTGCAGGCTTGCTCGCGAGAAATGCTGATCCGAGCAAAGACAGCACTCCTCCCCTATCCTCACCCATGCCCTGCTGCGATGATGAAGGTATGGCCCCGCTGACGCTCGAAGAAATAGCAACAAAGATCGCTACGGCGGAGAGCGGTTTTGAAGCGGCAACGTCGCAGTACGACCGGAACGTGTTCGCCCAGATCCGGGATGAGTACAAGCGTTACGCCGCAGAACGCGCCAAGGCGATAGCACAGCATGCTGCTGCGGCGGGATCTTCTGCTTCGTGACGACATCGCATCGTCGTGGCGTGCGCTCGTTGCCGCGCTGTCGGCAACCGTGCCTCTAGCGTGTGCGGAACCCTAGCTAGGCTCGGATGCCCGGTGCAGGGAGTCCAGGAAGGACGTTGCCCAGTGGCTTACGTCGAATTCGCGGACCCTGCGCCGCATCGCGCGCATTCGGCGTCTGGCCTCGGCCGGGGGAACGGTGGCCGCGCGCACGATAACTTCCTTCATGCCCTCGATGTCATGCGGGTTGACCAGAAAAGCGCCACTTAGCTCGTCCGCTGCGCCGGTGAACTCGCTGAGGACCAGCGCGCCGGTGTCATCGTTGCGACACGCGACATATTCCTTGGCTATCAGGTTCATGCCGTCCCGCAGCGACGTCACCAGCATCACGTCGGCGGCAAGGTACAGAGCGGCCATTTCCTCGGCCGGATATGTCTGGTGCAGGTAGTGAATAGGAGAGCTGCCGAGCTCGGCATGCTCTCCGTTAATCCGGCTGACCGCGCCCTCAACCTCCTCGCGCAGCAGCCGGTACTGCTCGACCCGCTCCCGGCTGGGACTGGCTACCAGCACTAGGGCTGTCCGCAGGGAACCGAACCGTCCCTCGCTGAGCAGCTCGCCGTAGGCGGTCAGACGATGAAGGATGCCCTTGGTGTAGTCGAGCCGGTCGATGCCGAGCAGCACGACGTCCGGTTCTCCCAGCGCCTGCCGGAATCCGTTCGCTCGCTCTCTCACATCCGTCCGGCTGGCGATCTCGGCGAAGCCAGCCGAGTCGATGGAGATCGGGAACGTCGCCGTCCGCACTTGCCGGCTGGGCGGCAGCGGCCGTTCCCCACGGGTGCCAGCAGCCCGGGCGGCGCCGGACTGGTCAGCCGGAACATCTTCATGGACCGGTACCCGGACAAGCGATCCGCTGGTCATCAAGCCTGCAGCCCGCCGGCATGCGCGACGGAAGTTGGTCGCATCGGCATCGCGCTGGAATCCGACCAGATCCGCGCCGAGCAGGCCCGAAACGATCTGCCGTCGCCAGGGCAGCTGCGCGAAGATCTCGTAGCCAGGGAACGGAATGTGGATGAATACCCCAATGCGCAGGTCACTGCGCTGTTCCCGGAGCATCTCAGGCACCAGCTGAAGCTGATAGTCATTCACCCAGATGGTCGCGCCGATGGCCGCCTGCTTTGCTGCGGCCCTGGCCATGCGCCGGTTGACCCGGACATAGGCGTCCCACCACGGCCGGTGGAACTCCGGCGGGACGATCACGTCGTGATACAGCGGCCACAGTGTGGCATTGCAGAAGCCCTCGTAGTAGTCCCGGACCTCCTCAGCCGACAGCCCCACTCCGACCAGGTGCATGCCGGAGACATCGAACGAGCCGGGGCTGTCGCCTGGCGCGCCTGTCCAGCCGACCCACACACCGTCAGCGTCCCGCATGACGGGCTCCAGCGCGCTGACCAGCCCGCCCGGGCTTCGCCGCCACTCTGCGCCGCCGGGACTCTCCGCCCGATCCACCGGGAGCCGGCAGGCGACCACCACGACGTCGTAGTCGCCCGCGGACCACTGGGAGTCCTGATCCATCGTCTCGCCGGTCTGGTCCAGAGATCGACTTTCGCCGGAGGTTGCCGGGCGCTCGCGACTGCCGCCTGGCACATCCACAACCGCGACAATAGCGTCCCGCTCCGCGACCGGCCGCCCCGCGGCCCGTTTGGGCTGGTCCGTGGGGAGCTTCGAGCCGCTTGAGACTGCGGCCAGCCGCTGCCCGCCAGGCCGACCGCGCGGCCTGCTTTGCCCGCCGGCACGAGCCGCTATGACGCAACGCCCGACAGCGGCTGGGCGAGCCTCGCGGCGCGCACGGCTTGGTCCACGCCTGGATATATGGAAAAGACGTCGATCAGGCCAGCGAGGCTCAGGACTGTGCGGACACGCTGCTGCGGGGCGGCCAGGTACAACTCGCCGCCGCCTTTCCGGCTGCGCTTCATCACGCACATCAGCACTCCCAGGCCGCAGCAGTCGATGAACTCCAGGCCCGCCAGGTCCACGATGATCGACGGCCCGCCCGCCGCTAGGGCCGCAGCCAGGAGCGACGCGACCGCCGGGACGTCCGCCAGGTCGAGCTCACCGCGCAAGGCCACCACGGGGTGACCACCGTGACCGCCGACGCTCAGCTCCACGTTGAACATGCGCCCTTCTCCCTGGCATGCTGACGACCCGGCGAACCCGCAATCGCGATCAGCCGCGTCCTGATTCGGCCGGCCCGCCGGCCGATGCGCAAAAGGAAACTCCGAACCCTGCGACACGCCTGCCGTGCAGGTAGGCGAGTCAGCCACCGGGGTCCGGAGCAACGCCACAACGGTACTCCTCAGGCGCAGACGACGATAGGGCCGACATGACCCAAGTCGCCCAAGCGAGCCGCGGTCGGACAGGCGCTGCTCAGCGGTGATGGCGCAGCCAAACCGCTCGTTCCCTCACTTGGATGTCACGGGGGGCGCCTGGGGCGCCTGCAGTCCGGCCAGGATGGTATCGAGGCCGGCGGTGAATCGCTGGTCGCGGTTGCCGGACCAGACGTGCTCGCCGAGGCCGACCAGGGCGGGGAACTGGTCGGCTGGCAATGACCGGAAGAATTCGCGCAGTTGGCGGCGGGTTGCTGGGTCGTGGACGCGCTGCTCATTGACGGTAGTGCGGTCGCTGAGCGCGAAGCCGATGGTGTAGTCGTAGACCAGGGAGAATGCCTGGGCGGTTTCCCGCGCGGCGAGGCCGGCTTCCTGCAGGGCTGCGAGGAATGCCTCGGCCAGGACCAGGGAATGCGGCCCGAGGGGATCGCGGGTCTTGAGCAGGGCGGCGATGCCGGGATGGTCTTCCAGGACCGCGCGCAGCCGGCGGGCAAGAACCTGAACCTGCGCGGCCCAGCCGCGATCATGCCCGGACTGCGTGTCGACTTCGGCTAGGACCTCGTCCGCGGCTAGGTCGCAGAGCTGCTCCTTGCTGCGCACGTGTCGGTACAGCGCGCCGGGGACCACGCCCAGGCGCGTGGCCAGACCGCGCATGCTGAGGGCGGCCGCGCCGTCGGCGGCGATGACCGCCAGGGCCTCGGCGACGACCCGCTCGCGGGTCAACGCGCGGCGCTGCCTCTGCTCCCCGTCGGGCGGGCTGAACCACAGCCCGCTCTGGTCGCTGCCTTGCCGGCGCGGGTTCGGCATGGTTGTCTCCGGTGGGCATTTGACAGTGAACACTGTGCACTATACTGTAAACAGTGTTGCTCGGAAGCGAATGTCGTTCACTCGAATTGCATTTTTTCCCGGGTCGCCCGGGCCGCCGGCCCAGGGCGAGACATGAGGGAGAACGGCATGACAGTCATGACAAGCTGGGACCTGTTCGATGACCTGCGCAGCGCGCAGGATGAGCTCGTGCGGCAGAACAGGATGGCGGCCCACTGGGCCTCGGGCCAGTTCGGCCAGCAGCACGGGGCTGGTTCCGCCCAGGCGTGGCCGCCCGCAGTCGATATCACCGAGCGCAAGGACGCCTACCTGGTGACCGCGGAAATGCCTGGCTTCGGGACCGCCGACGTGGAGCTCACGCTCCAGGACGGCGTGCTGACGATCCAGGGTGAGCGGCAGCACTTGGCCGACGTGGACGGAGACAAGGTCCACCGGGCGGAAGGCCATTACGGCATGTTCCGCCGGTCGATCACGCTGCCCACGAATGTCCAGGCGGACAAGATCGAGGCGTCCGCCCAGGACGGCGTCCTGCAGGTACTGGTGCCCAAGGCGAAGGAAGCGCACGCCAGGCGAATCCAGGTACGCGCCGGCAAGGGCAAGTCTGCGATAGCCGGAACTGCCGTGAAGAACGGCGCCTAGTAACAACGGGCCGGCTGGCTCGCGCCTCCCGGCCCGCTCGCAGGCCCTCTCCTGCCGTCACACCCGTGGTGACGGCAGGAGAAGTCGTTGTGCCCCGGTCGCCGTGATCGGCCGGCGCGGAACCCGAAACCGCCAGCGGGCTTCCCCTGTGCGGCACTGGCCACGGCGCGCCGTCGTTCCGGTCATGGTGGCTTCGCACCCTTCAGCGTGGCTTCGGCGAGCCACCGGCTGGCGCCTTTCCCGAAGTGTTCTGCCGGCGATGACGGCCCTGGCCAGTGATCGCGCGGACGGCGCCCTTGGACCACGCGATGCCGGGCCGGTGGCGAGCGCAGCCTTCTTGCCGTCGGCGGGCTACCGGCGAATCAGTTGTTGTCGAGCGCGGGCCGCTTGAGCTTCGCAGCGTTATGCGCCAGGCCACCCCGGGTAGCATTATGGTTACCTTCCGCACACCTTGCGTTCAAGAACATCGGTTTCGGCGCTACGGAGCCGGCAGGGAGGGCTTGTGACCAGCCCGGATGATGTGCTCAGCCGCTCGCCGCTGTTCGAGTCCCTGGACGAGGAGGACACCAGAGCGCTGCGCTCCCGTGTGACGAACGTGCAGGTTGCAAAAGGCGAGGTGCTCTTCGCTGAAGGAGATGCCGGGGACAAGCTCTACGTGGTCCTGGACGGCAAGGTAAAGCTCACCCGCGCCGAGTCGGGGGGTCGGGAGGACCTCCTGAGTGTGCACGGGCCGGGCGAGATGTTCGGGGAGCTGTCCATGTTCGATCCGGCCCCGCGCAATACCAACGCGACGGCAGTGACCGACGCGCGGCTGGCTGTGCTGGGCCACGCCGAGTTCATGCACTGGCTGACTGGTCGCCCCGCGGCGTCGATACACATGCTGCAACTGCTCGCGCAGCGGCTTCGCCGGGTAACGGCGGGCAGCGGGGACCTGGTGTTTAGCGATGTGCCGGCCAGGGTGGCGAAGGCACTGCTCGACCTCGCAGCGCGGTTCGGCGTGCAGCGGCCGGACGGACTTCAGATCTGTCACGATCTAACCCAGGAGGAGCTCGCTCAGCTCGTCGGCGCCTCCCGGGAGACGGTGAACAAAGCGCTCGCCGACTTCGCGGCCCGCGGCTGGCTGCTGCTGTCCGCGAAATCGGTCCTGATTGTCAATCCGGAGCGGCTGCGCATCCGGGCCGGCTGACGGCCGAGGACGCTTCGGGGCGGACTGGCTCCGGCGAGCCGGGAGCGAGCCCGAACTGAGACGGGCACGTGGAGTTACTGACGATGGCAGAGAGTTAGCACAGAAGGCCCGGATATATGTCCGATTTGGTTCGCTGCTGAGATGCCCGTCGACTAGAATTGATCTTGAGGCCCTTCGGGGTCACCACCCAGGGAGGCACCAGATGCCGACACCGACCCCCGCCGAGCCAGCCTTTCAGTCACGCGCAGCGCGCGGCGATGGTGCTGCCGAGTCCAACGTGATCGAGGCCAGCGGTGGCGGTCGCACTGCCGTCGGCGATCGTCGGCCAGCCAGCAAGCCCTGGGCTCCGGCAGTCAGCCCCGCGCCTGCACCGCCGACGAAACCCGCCAAGATGGGCTGCTCTGGCTACCGGATCAAGTACGGGACCTCGGACGAGGCAATCGTCAAGGCGATCAGGGAACACGCTGCCAGGAGTGTGGCCGAGACCGAGGGCTCTCTGTGGATCGCCGCGAACAGCCTGACCGACGACCAGCTGCTAGCCATCATCGGCTGGAGCGTCCTCGCCAAGACGGCGTGCGCCAGGGTGGCCGAGCACCTGAGCGGCATGAGCACCTGAGCGGCATGAGCAGCTGCGCCAGCCCGAGCGCCCGACCCGACTGATCCCGCGGGCCAGCGAGCTAAGCGCGCGCAGTTCGGCCTGCGGCGGCGACTGCATTGCCAGCGAACGCCAGCGCCGGTGCTCATAGCGCCGCGAGTCCCGGGAGCAGCTAGGGCATGCGGCCGGACCGGGAGCCTGTGATGCTTAGGCGCGTCGTTGCTCAGGCGGCCTCGCGGACCGGCAGCAGGTCGGCTCCGGCCGAGGCGGCGGTGGCGGGGACCGCGGTCGGCAGGTAGAGGCATCCGCACAGGTCGCTTGCCAGTTCCCGGATCCAGCGCATCCGGCCGGCCGCGTCTTCCGGGTGGCTGTCGAATTCCTCCGCCACGCGGCCGGCGCACCCAGCCGCGCCCAGACGGCGGGCGGTGCTTCCAAGCGCCTGCGCGACTGTCTCTGCCGTCGGCGCATCCGAGGGCTGCAGCGGTGAAGCGAACAGCGCCTCGCAGATGGCCTCGTTCACATGCATCCTGGTCATGGATAGCCCTCCGGGGAATCAGAAGGTAAGGACGGATTCCAGCGCCCTGCGGCCAAGCGACCGCGATTACTAGTCAGTAGGACGCGACCACGCACGGTCTCCGTTGCGTGATCTGGGTCTCCTTACGCCAGCCCGGGATCGCAGCCGCGCCGGGGACGCTTCCGGCGGCGGAGACCGCAGCCAGCCGCGCCATCGCAGATGGCCCCTAGCCGGCAGCGCAGATAACGACCCGTTATGGGCGATAGCGTGCTGTAGGTCGGCCCCATCTGGGCCGTAAGCGCGGGCTGCTCCGTGCCGTCGCGCACAGCCGGCTTACGACAGCGGCAGCAAGGGCACGCCGTGCGCGTTCCGCCTGCGTGCCGCGAGGGCTCACGCTCGCTCGGGCGCGGCTGCTAGCGGGGGATGCGGATGCCGGCTGAGCTGAGGTGAACGCTGAGCTCTTCCTGCTGGCCTTCGCCGCTGCCCTGAAACCGAAGCTCCTGGCGCTGGACCTGCTGCTGATCAAAAACCATCGGCCGCGCGCCATGTCCGGGTGCATCCTGGCGAGCGGCCTGGGCGTGGCTATCGCCATACCGGCGGAGCTCCCCATGATCGTTTCATGGGGGACGGAATAATTATCGCTATGGCAGTATCTATACCGCACTGTCGGCAGCCTGCAGGTACGGGGCTTTTGTCGCTTTACAATGTGTCGGCTGCCGATGTATCGCGCGACTTCGTAGCCGTTTGCGTCACGCAAACCAGATCAAAAAGGTCGTCAGATTAGCCCGAAGCGGTACGTAGTTGGAGCCCGGGTCAACTTACCCCCACTTCCGTTCGATTCTGCGCCGGGCTTGTCCAGGTTTGCGGCCACGGAACTGGTGGTAAGTGAGCCGATACATCGGCTGCCGATGTACTGAGAACGGGCTAGCGAGACATTCCGCCCTGACCGCAACGCTCGGTGACCTGGCCAGACAGCCCACGCTCTCACCCTTCTGCGGGCGGTTCACATTTCCCTGACGGCTTCCTGCAGGATCCGGTCGACGTCCTTCGGGCTTACGTCAAGCTCCCTGGCGGTCTGCTTCTCCGCCCTCGTCACGGCGCGCTCGATCGCGGCTTCGACTTTGCTCTCGCCGATCACGACGAGACCGGCCTGGCCGGGGTCGATGAAGTCGCCGAGCGCTTTGGCATCCGAGCGCGACATCCCTCTGGTCAGGTGGCCGCTAACGCCCCCGATGACACCGCCAACCGCAGCCGCGCCCAGGACCGCGGGCGGGAAAATGACTCCCACGGCAGCGCCCGCAGCGATGCCCCACCAGGCGCCGTGGCGGGTTGCCGTCTCGTCCTTGTTCTCGTGCACCTTGCCGGCGGCGTCCTTGGTGATGACGGCCGCATCGTAGGAGCCGACCAGGCCGGCCGAGTGTGCGTCCTTGACGACCTGGTAATCCTCTCGCGCCGCCATCTCATCCGGATATGTCGCCACCAGGACAAATGTGCTGCCGGACTCGGACATA
>DAIOWC010000210.1:0-11137 GCA_036758685.1 Streptosporangiaceae bacterium
GCCCAGGCGATGACCTTGGCCAGCATCGGGTCGTAGAACACGCTGACCTGGCTGCCGGTGACGACACCGGAGTCCAGTCGCAGGACCGGGTTCCCCGCGCCGGTCTCGAACTCGACCACTGTTCCGGGCAGCTCGAACCTATGCAGCGTCCCGCTCTGCGGCTGCCAGTCGGCGGCGGGATCCTCGGCGTACAGCCGCGCCTCGATCGCATGCCCGCGCGCCGGCGGCGCCTCCGGCGGCAGCGAGCCGCCGGCGGCAATCTGCAGCTGCAAGGCGACGAGGTCCAGGCCCGTGGTGCACTCGGTGACCGGGTGCTCAACCTGGAGCCTGGTATTCATCTCGAGGAACCAGAACCGGCCGGATTCATCGGCCAGGAACTCCACCGTTCCCGCGCTGGTGTAGCCGATCGTCTCCGCGGCGAGCCGGGCGGCCTGCACCAGCCGCTCGCGCATGCCGGCCATCCGCTCGACCAGCGGCGACGGTGCCTCTTCGATGATCTTCTGATGACGCCGCTGGATCGAGCACTCGCGCTCGCCCACCGTCCAGATCGTGCCCGCGCCGTCCGCCAGCACCTGCACCTCGATGTGGCGGCCGCGCTCGACGTACGGCTCGCAGAAGACCGCCGGGTCGCCGAACGCCGACGCCGCCTCGGACGCTGCGCCCGCGAGCGCGGCCGGCAGGTCGGCGAGCGCGCGGACGATCCGCATCCCCCGGCCGCCGCCGCCCGCGGACGCCTTGATCAGCACGGGCAGGTCGGCGTCGGTCACCTCGCCGGGATCCAGGGCCGCCAGGACCGGCACCCCGGCGCGGGCCATGAGCCGCTTGGACTCGACCTTGCTGCCCATCGTCGCGATCGCCTCGGGCGACGGCCCGATCCAGCTCAGCCCGGCGGCCAGCACCGCGCGGGCGAAGCCGGCGTTCTCCGACAGGAACCCGTAGCCCGGATGGACGGCATCCGCTCCGGCCCGCAGCGCGGCCTCGACCAGCAGGTCGGCGCGCAGGTAAGTGTCCGCGGGCGCGCTGCCCGGCAGTCGGACGGCCGCGTCCGCCTCGGCCACGTGGGGCGAGTCCGCGTCGGCGTCGGAATACACCGCCACCGTGCCCAGTCCGAGGTCCCGGCACGACCGGAAGACCCGCCGCGCGATCTCCCCGCGATTGGCGACCAGCACGTTCGTCAGCACGCGCATCACATCCGGAAGACGCCGTAGCCGGAACGGGTCCCCTGCACCGGCGCGCCGTGAATGACCGACAGGCACAGGCCGAGCACGGTCCGGGTGTCCCGCGGGTCGATGATCCCGTCGTCGTAGATGCGGCCGGACAGGAACATCGGCAGCGACTCGGCCTCGATCTGGCTCTCCACCATGGCCTTCATCGCGGCGTCGGCATCCTCATCGAACGGCCGGCCCGCGGCCGCGGCCGCCGCCCGCGACACGATCGACAGCACGCCGGCGAGCTGCGCCGGGCCCATCACCGCGGACTTGGCGCTCGGCCACGCGAACAGGAACCGCGGGTCGTAGGCCCGGCCGCACATGCCGTAGTGCCCGGCGCCGTACGAGGCGCCCATCAGGATCGAGATGTGCGGTACGGCGGAGTTCGACACCGCGTTGATCATCATCGCGCCGTGCTTGATGATCCCGGCCTGCTCGTAGGCCGCGCCGACCATGTAGCCGGTCGTGTTGTGCAGGAAGATCAGCGGAGTGTCCGCCTGGTTGGCGAGCTGGATGAACTGCGCCGCCTTCTGTGACTCGGCGCTGAACAGCACGCCCTGCGCGTTGGCCAGGATGCCCACCGGGTACCCGTGCACGCTCGCCCAGCCGGTCACCAGGCTCGGGCCGTACGCGGGCTTGAACTCGTCGAAATCCGAGCCGTCCACGACCCGGCCGATCACCTCGTGCGGGTCGAACGGTATCCGCAGGTCCGGCGGCACGATGCCGAGCAGCTGCTCCTCGTCCTGCCGGGGCGCGGCGGCGACGGCAACCGGGACAGCCGGCCCGCGCTTGCGCCAGTTCAGCCGGGCCACGATCCGCCGGCCGATCCGGATCGCGTCGGGTTCATCGGCGGCCAGATAGTCGGCGAGCCCCGACTGACGGGCGTGCATGTCCGCGCCCCCGAGCGACTCGTCGTCGGACTCCTCCCCGGTGGCCATCTTGACCAGCGGCGGCCCGCCGAGGAACACCTTGGACCGCTCCCTGATCATCACCACGTGATCGGACATGCCCGGTACGTAGGCGCCGCCCGCGGTCGAGTTGCCGAAGACCAGCGTGATCGTCGGGATACCGGCTGCCGACAGCCGCGTCAGATCGCGGAACGTGCGGCCGCCGGGAATGAAGATCTCCTTCTGCGTCGGCAGATCGGCGCCGCCCGACTCGATCAGCGAGATCAGCGGCAGCCGGTTCGCCAGCGCGATGTCGTGCGCCCGGAATGTCTTGCGCACCGTCCACGGGTTGCTCGTGCCGCCCCGGACCGTGGGGTCGCTGGCCGAGATCATGCACTCCGTGCCCTCGACCACGCCGATCCCGGTCACCACGCTGCCGCCGACCGCGAACTCCGTGCCCCATGCCGCCAGCGGCGACAGCTCCAGGAACGGGGATCCGGGATCCAGCAGGAGTTCGATCCGCTCGCGGGCGAGGAGCTTGCCCCTCGCGCGGTGCCGGTCGGTGTACTTCGGCCCGCCGCCGGCGATCGCCTTGGCCTGCTCGACCGCAATCTCGTCCAGCTTGGCCAGCATCGCGGCCCGGTTGGCCGCGTAGTCGGCCGAGGTGCCGTCGAGAGCGGTCCGCAGCGCGGTCATAAAGCAAGCATAGATGATTGTTTTCCGGCCGGGCAGGATCAGCCCCGGCCGCGCGGAGGGCCGGCCGTGACCGGCCGGCCCTCCCCCTCCTCCGCGGGCCGCGGGCATGCCCACGTATGTAGCAGGACGCCGTTTTGCGCAATAGCGCACGCACACGCCCTTTTCACACCTGCACGGCGACGTTAGCAGCAACAAAGGAGAACGCCCATTTGTCAGTATGTAACGGTTGAATAACAGTCACGGCCATTTGGGAATTGCAGGCGCTTATCTGACGACGGCGCGGGCGTTTACCGGGTCAGGTACTGAAGCGGGCCGAGAGTCGCCGGCGAGACGGCCGGTGCCGTCGCGCTCAGGCCCCAGTCGAGGACCGCGAAGTTCTGCGCGCTGACCACGACCGACAGGTAATGACCGGTCGGCGCCGCCGCTCCCGCCGGGCGCGGCGCGCCGTAGTCGGTGAAGTCACCCTTCATCGTGATCAGGTACACCGGGCCGCCGGCGCCGGTCGCCTCGCTGTCCCCTGGCGTCGCCGACTGCAGTGCCCGGCCATGCGTCGTCGCGACCGCGGTCACCCACTGCGGCGTGCGGCCACCGGCCTGCCGGGCGTAGCTCGCCGCGATCGCATCCAGGCGTGCTACCACCGCGTGCGGGATCGCCGGACTCGACGCAGCGTTCACCGCGCGGGCCTGCTGGCCGATGAAAGCGGTCGAGATGGCAAGCGCGCATCCGGCGATACCGACGGCGATGCCGGCGATGCCCCGCCGCGTGCGGGCGGCCCGGCCGAAGGTTGCGGCCAGCCCGTTATGCGCGTGGGCCGCGGACTCACCCGGCCGCAGCGCCGTCACGCGGTTTGCCACGCGGAATTTCATGGGCTCGCGCTCCCGCACCGGACCATCGACTCAATGGTGGCACAGCGGCTACCGAACCGGTACATGCAAGTTGGCAGGCCGTTCGGCCACCGAGCCGCGGAGGCAACCGGACCGGGCCGCGGGACGAATCCGGGCGGCGTTCTCGGCGGGCCGACGGGGGCAGCGGTATTCATCGGATTCGGGTTAGTAAATCATCCCTTGATTACCCGCGATTGCGATATTGCGCAATTCCCTGGGGCGCAGCGGCACCATTTGACCCGGCTCGGCCCTGCTAGCTGGACGTATGGACATCGGCCACTCTCTGGCCCAGGCTCGCAGACGCACTTATGGTGAGAGGGTGCAGGTCCAGATCAGCCCGGAAGCCGCCGCGTATATCGGCGCGAGTGGCGGCGAGCTGTGGGTGTGGGCCGCCCGGCCCCGCATGTGCTGCTCGGGCGCCCCGGCCTGGATGCGCGCGGCAACGTCCGAGCCTTCTGGCATCGTCGGCTTCGCGACCGTCGGTCTCGCCGACCCGGCCGATGCCAGCCGCGTGCAGCTGCATTTCCGCCCGGTCGCCGGGCGCGGACCCGACGTGCTCGAAGTGGCCATGGCCGGACGCGGGCACCGGAAGGTCGCCGCGTTCTGGGACGGCTGCATGATGGCGATGGTCTGAGGAATCACTCAGGCATAGCTCGCTTCTCGCTCAGATCATTCACAGCAAACTCCCAGCCGGGCCTGTTGGGCTCGTAGGGCGAGCTCGCCCCCGTCGTCGCGGACCACGGGAATCCCCAGATCGCCCCCAGACTCTGGAGGGTCCGGCATGAGACTTCGTCTGCTCCTGGCAACCATTGCTGCCGCCGCGTTAGCCATTGGCCTGGCCGTCAGCCTTGGAACGCCCTCGACCGGCGCCGCGCCGGTGAAGCTGCGCGGCATTCACAAGATCCAGCATGTGATCATCATCATGCAGGAGAACCGCTCGTTCGATTCCTACTTCGGCACCTTCCCCGGTGCCGACGGCCTCCCGAAGAAGCGCGCCTGCATCCCCGATCCGAAGAACCACACCTGCGTCAGGCCCTACGTCGACCATCACGACAGCAACGCCGGCGGCCCGCACGTGAACGCGAACAGCATCGCCGACGTCAACGGCGGCAAGATGAACGGCTTCGTCAAGGAAGCGGAGCTCGCCTGCAAGAAGGCCCCGTGCAAGACCGACGTGATGGGCTACCACGTCCAGTCCGACATCCCCGACTACTGGGCCTACGCCAAGAACTTCGTGCTCGACGACCACTTCTTCGAGTCAGACGACTCGTGGAGCCTCCCGGCGCACATGGAGATGGTCTCGGCCTGGACGGCGAACTGTAAGACCGCCAGCCCGATGAGCTGCAAGGGCACCGACTCGCCCAACAACCGGACGGCGGCGCGGCCGCGGCCATTTGCCTGGACCGACCTGACCTGGCTACTGCACATCGACCACGTGAGCTGGGGCTACTACCTCGACCACGGCGCGCAGAAGAACGGCACCGGCTCCGGCGTGCCCACGATCTGGAACCCGCTGCCCGGCTTCACCGACGTGAAGCAGGACCATCAGGAAGGCAGCATCCAGTCGCTGAGCCGGTTCATGACCGAGGCCAGGAACGGCACGCTGCCCGCGATCTCCTGGATCGTTCCTGAGCCGGCCGACAGCGAGCACCCGCCGGCGCTGATCAGCCGTGGTCAGGCCTACACCACCGCCATCATCAACGCCGTGATGAAGAGCCCGGACTGGGACTCCAGCGCGATCTTCCTGGCCTGGGACGACTGGGGCGGCTTCTACGACCAGGTCGTGCCGCCGGCGGTCGACGCGCTCGGCTACGGCATGCGCGTTCCGTCGATCGTGATCAGCCCGTACGCGCGGCGCGGGTTCATCGACCACCAGCCGCTGTCGTCGGACTCCTACCTGAAGTTCATCGAGGACGACTTCCTGGACAGCGCCCGGCTGAACCCGAAGACCGACGGGCGCCCGGACCCGCGGCCCGACGTCCGGGAGAGCTTCGCCGGCAGCATCCTGGGTGACTTCAACTTCAACCAGAAGCCGAGGGCACCGATGATCCTCAGCCCGTGCCCGAAGACGACGCTGATACCCAAGCCGCCGCCGGGATGCAACGCCAGCGTGCCGCTGGACTTCGCCAGCTGGGGTGACAGCTAGGCGGCCAGCCCGAGGGCGGTCAGGATGAACGCGTAAATTTCGGCCTCATAGCGCAGGTGCCCGTACCGACCCGACGGCCCGGTATGGGCGCCTGCGCCCAGCTCCACCCGGAACAGGACGCTGCTGCCGGCGTCATCGGCCTCCCGCAGCCGCGCCACCCACTTGGCCGGCTCGTGCACGAGCACCCGGGCGTCGTTCACCGCGCCGGTGACCAGGAGCGCCGGCCGGGCCCCGGCGGGCGGATTGTCGTAGGGCGAGTAGGCGCGCAGGCACGCGAAATCGTCCGGATCCCGCGGATCCCCCCACTCGGCCCACTCCTCGATCGTCAGCGGGATGCCCGGGTCGAGCATGGTCGTGACGCAGTCCACGAACGGCACCTCGGCGACCACGGCGCGCCACCGGCCGGGCGCGCGGGAGTACACCGCCCCCTGCAGCAGCCCGCCCGCCGACAGCCCGCGCGAGACAATCCGCCGGCCGTCGACCAGCGCCGCCCCGCCCGAATCGCCGGCCAGCCAGCCCGCGACGTCGATGAAATCGCTGAACGTCGTCGGCTTGGCCCGCAGCCTGCCCTGCTGCCACCAGTTCCGGCCGCACTCCCCGCCGCCGCGGACGTGCGCGACCGCGTACACCGCGCCCCGGTCGAGCACTGACGGCAGGCTGACCTCGAACTCTGGATCCAGGCTCGACTCGTAGGCCCCGTAGCCGTACAGCAGGCACGGCGCCGTCCCGTCCAGCGGCGTCCCCTCGCGATAGGCGATCGTCACCGGGACGCCCGTGCCATCGCTGACGGTCGCGACCAGCCGCCTCGTCAGGTAACGGGCGGCCGCGTAGCCAGGCACCTCCGCCCGCTTCAGCTCCTGCCGCTGGCCGGTGGCCAGGTCCAGGGCGGACCACGCCCGCGGCTCGATCAGGGACTCCTCGGCGATGACGACCGAGCCCGCGGCGTAGTCCTCCGCGTGCGCCACGGCGATGGCCCCGGCCGCCGGGGCCGGCCAGATCTCGCGGACGTAGTCGCCATCGGGGCCGGTGATCGCCAGCAGCTGCGAGCCGCCCCGGCGCAGGGTCAGCAGCAGGTGACCGGCCAGCACGTCGCACCGGAGCAGCCGGGTGTCATCGCGCGCCGGGGCGACGGCCGGGCACGGTACCTCGGACCAGTTCTCCCGGCCCGGCGCATCGGCCGGGGCCCGCATGAGCCGGAACTCGGCCGCCCCGTCGTCGGTCACGATCAGCAGCTGGCCGGGACCGCCGGACGGGTCGGCAGCGTGGTCAACGCGGTACTCGACTCCGGCCCGCCGCGGGGCCACCACCGCAGGCTCGGCCAGCGGCCAGCCGGCCGGCAGGATCCACACCTCAGTCGAGTCGCGCGACTCCGACGTGAGCACGACCAGCTGGCCGCTGCGGCTCGGGGCCAGGGTCAGGGAGAACCGCGCGTCGCTCTCCTCGTAGACGAGGACGTCGCTGCCGGGCGCGGCGCCGACCTCGTGCCGCCACATCTGGTACGGCCGGTACAGCGCATCCGGCACCAGGTAGAAGAAGTGCGTGGAGTCCGCGGCCCACGCCCCGCCGGGATAGGTGCGCTCGATGACGTCGGCGCGGTCCTGTCCGGTCGCCGTGTCCCGGAACCGCAGCTCGTAGATCTCCGCGCCGCTCGTATCGGCCGACCACGCGAGCAGCCGGTTGTCCGGGCTCGGCTCGCACGTGCCGACGTCGACGAAGCCGGTGTCGGCGCTGATGACGTCCTCGTCCAGGAGCACCCGCCCGTCGGCCGGGCTCTCGCCGTCGCGCCACCGGATCAGCTGCTTGCCTTCCGCCCCGGCGGGCGTCCGGTGCAGGTAGTGGTAGCCGCGAAGCGTCCAGCTGACCGAGTCGTCGGTTCCCTGCGGCGTGCGCGCGACCGCCTCGTCGTAGAGCTCCTTCGTCAGCCCGGCCAGGTGGCTGGTCTCCGCGTCGTAGTAGGCGCGCTCGGCGGCGAGGTACTCCTGCATGGCCGGCGCGGAGTGGTCGCGCATCCACGCATAGTTATCGACGTCACGCTGGCCGTGCAGATCGCGGACGACCGGAATGCGCGGCGCTACCGGAGGCTGGGCACGGTCGGGCACTGCGGGCTCCCTGCGGGCATGCGCCCGCCTCAGAGCGAGCAGCCGTCGGCATCCTGCCCCGGCGGGGACAGAACTGGCGATACAGGCTCAGATGGTATCCGGCCGGCCTCGGCTAGCAACTGTTTTACCGGGGCGGCGGGCAGGCCCGCCGAGGTGTTGCCGTCCCGGCCGGTCACCGTCGGCGCCGCAAGCAGGCTCGTGATCACGGCCTCTTCGGTCGCCTCGACCGCCGCGTCGAAGAACGGGTTGAGCGCGTCCCCGGTCACCGGCACGACATCGGACGGCGGCGCGCCGCGGGGCCCGCGCAGCCCGGTCGCGAGCGCCAGGAATATCTCGCCGCTGCCGTGATGCGCGGTCGATCCCGTGCGGGCCAGGCCGAGACCGGCCCGCCGGGCCAGGCGCGTGCACGCGGCCGCATCGAGCGGCCCGTCCGTGACCAGCACCGTGATGCACGAGCCAGCCGACATCCGGGCGGCGGGAGGCCGGACAGTCGGCTCGCCCGGCGGCGGCAACAGCCGCCCGACCGGGACACCGTCGATCGTCAGCCGCTCCCGCACGCCGAAGTTGGTCAGGACGAGAACGCCGACCGTGTACCCGGACGGCACCAGCCGCGACGCGGTGCCGATCCCGCCCTTGAAGCCCAGGCAGCTCATTCCCGTGCCCGCCCCGACCGCGCCCTCGGCCGGCGGCCGGCGGCTAGTAGCTGCGCCCGCCGCCCTGGCTGCCTCCCGCGCCGTCCGCACGTCCGCCGCGCTCACCTGCATCCGGCGGGCATCAGACAGGAAGCTGTCGTCGCACTCGGCGACCAGCGGGATGATCACGTCGTCGGTGCCGATGCCCGGATCCTCGTCGGCGAGCAGCTCGCAGGCGGCGTCGTAGACCCGGCCGACCTGCATCGTCGAGGTCAGGAACACCGGCGTCTCCGCCAGGCCCCACTCCGAGACGGCGACGAACCCGGTGCACTCGCCCGCCCCGTTGAGCACCGCGCCGCCCGCCGGCACTGGCGCGCGGAACAGGTTGCCGCCCGGATCGATGACGGTCACGCCGGTCCGCGCCACGCCCCGGCCCGCTGGCGGCGCGGGTTCGTCGCGCCAGATCGTTACGTGACCGACGCCGACCCCGGGCACGTCGGCGATCGACGCTGTCGGACCGCTCGGCAGAACCCCTATCCTGATTCCAAGATCACGGGCCCTGATGGTCTGATCATCCGTTCGCTTCACGCTCCGAGCATGCCCCGGGAGGGTCGCACCGATGTCCATCGAGGCCGGTCAGCTGAGCATTCCCGTGATCTGGAGCGAGGACTGCCTGCGGCACGAGCCGGCGGGCGAGGTCTGGCTCGGCATCAGGGACGACGGCACCGAGATACCGGAACGAGCTCGCGCGGTCCTCGCCGCCGTCCGTCAGGCCGGCGCCCCCGTGGCCGGGGCCCGCCCCCACGATGTCCATGCGCTTTACTCGGTGCACGACCCCGGCCTGGTGGAGCACCTGGCCACGATCTGGGCCGACTGGCAGGCCGGCGGGTACGTGACCGAGTACGGCCGCGACCGCGTCGTTCCCTACGTCTTCCCGACCGCGGCGATGCTCGCGGGACTGCCGCTGCGCTCGCCCGCCGCTACGCACGGCCGCGTCGGCCGCTACTGCTACGACACGATGACGCTGATCGGGCCGGGCACCTGGGAGGCGATCCGGGCGGCCGCCGACTCGGCCCTGACCGCGGCCGAGCTGATCACCGCGGGTGAGCGGGCCAGCTTCGCCCTCTGCCGCCCGCCCGGTCATCACGCGGGGCCGGGCGGCTACGGCGGCTCGTGCTACCTCAACAACGCGGCCCTCGCCGCGCAGGCCCTGCGGGACGGGGGCGCCGGGCGGGTCGCGGTCATCGACATCGACGCCCATCACGGCAACGGCACGCAGGCGATCTTCTACGACCGCTCCGATGTCTACTACGGCAGCGTGCACGTCGATCCCGGCGCGGGCTGGTTCCCCCACTACATGGGCTTCGCCTCCGAGCGCGGCATCGGCGCCGGCGAGGGCGCGAACCGCAATCTGCCGCTCGCGCCCGGCACCGGTGACGACGGCTGGCTCGCGGCGGTCGCACAGCTCTGCGACGAGGCCCGCCACCACGGCGCCGAGGCGATCGTGCTGTCGCTAGGCGTGGACGCCGCGGCGGCCGACCCGGAGAGCCCGCTGCAGGTGTCGGCCGATGCCTACGCGGCGGCGGGCGCGATGATCGGCGCGCTCGGCCCAGTGGCCGCGATCCAGGAGGGCGGCTACGACCTCGCGTCCCTGGGGCCGTACGTGCTGGCCACGCTGACCGGCGTGCAGGCGGGCGGGTGAACGCGCTTCTCGCATTGCTCGCCTCGGCGCTGTGGGGCACGTCGGACTTCGGCGGCGGGCTGATGTCGCGGAAACTGCACCCGTCGGCGGCTGTCATGATCTCGCAGGCCCTGGCACTGGCCGGCCTGCTGGTGGCGCTGCCGTTCCTGCACGTCCCCGGCGGGCCTTACCTGCTCGTTGGCGGCGGCGCGGGGGTGATCGCGACGCTGTCGCTGGCCGCGTTCTACCGGGCCATGGCCGACGCGCCGATGTCGCTGGTCGCGCCGATCAGCGCGAGCGGAACGGCGATCCCGGTCCTGGTCGGCGTCGCCAGGGGCGAGCACCTGGGCTGGCTGCAGCTGGCCGGCATCCTGGTCACCCTGCTCGGAGTCGTGCTGGCCTCCGGCCCCGAGCTGCGCTCCGGCGTGCCCGTGCGCCGCCAGGCCCTCGGCTTCGCGGTCGGGGCCGCGGTCGGCTTCGGCGTCGCCTACACCCTGCTCGCGCTCGCGGCCGGCACGAGCGTCTACGGCACGCTGCTGAGCCAGCGCGTCGGCGGGCTCCTCGTGCTCGCCCCGATCGTGCTGCGGTCGGGCATCCTGAAGCAGATCCGGCTGAGCGCCAGGCGCCTCGGCGCGCTCGCCCTGATCGGCGGCTGCGACATCACCGCGAACGGGACGTACGCCCTTGCCGCCAGCCACGGCGATCTGGCGGTCGCGGCGGTGCTGGCGTCGCTGTACCCCGTGGTCACCGCGCTGCTGGCCAGGGGCATCCTCGCCGAGCGCCTCCGGCCGGTGCAGAGCATCGGCGTAGTGGCGGCGCTCGGCGGGGTGCTCTTGCTGAGCTCCTGAGCTCGTTACCTCACGAAGTAGGTACCGGGGGTGAAGGAGACGCCGCGCAGGACCTG
>DAIOWC010000211.1:0-11059 GCA_036758685.1 Streptosporangiaceae bacterium
ACCTGGTCCTCGGCGAACGCCCTGGCCAAGTACGGCGTCACCGTGAACGCGGTCTCCCCCGCCGCCGCGACCCGGATGACCGACTCGATCCCGACCGACCGCCGGCGAGGTGACCGGCCATCGGACGAGGATGAGCGCCGCTCGCCGGACAACGTCGCGAAGCTGGTCGCCTACCTGGCGAGCGAGCGCTCCGGCTGGCTGACGGGGCGGGTCGTCCATTCGGCGGGCTTTGAGGTCTCGCTCTACAACAACATGGCCCCCGTGGTCAGGCTGCTGAGCCAGGAGCCGTGGCAGCTGGACGACCTGGCCGAGCAGGTCGAGCGGTCGTTCCGCCCCGCCCCCGGCAGGCTGGTTTGAGCGCCAAGGCCATTCCCGAGCCGACTCCGGAGACGCAGCCCTTCTGGGACGGCTGCGCGCGCGGTGAGCTGCTGCTGCAGCGCTGCCGCGAGTGCGGCAAGCCCTACTTCTACCCCCGGCCCATCTGCCCGGAATGCGGATCCACCAACGTCGAGTGGTTCGCCGCCAGCGGCCGGGCCACGCTGTACTCCTACGTGATCAACCACCGGCCCGCCCGCGGATTCGAGGACGACGGCCCGTACGCGATCGCGGTCGTGCAGCTCGCCGAGGGCCCGCGGATGATGACGAACATCACCGGCATTCCCAATACCCCCGAGGACCTGGTCCTGGACATGGAGCTGCAGGTGACATTCGAGCAGCGCGGCGATATCTCGCTGCCCATCTTCACCCCCGCCGGAGCTTCGCAATGAGCGGGGAACGGGGCGTCATCATCGCCGGTGCGGCCGAGACGGACTCGGTCGGCAGGCTGCCTGACCACTCCACGCTGCAACTGCACATCGAGGCCGCAGTCAACGCGGTGGCGGACGCCGGACTGACGATGCGGGACATCGACGGCATCGCCACGGTCACCACCCCCGGGCCAGTCCAGGTCGCGCACGCCCTCGGCATCACCCCGTCCTGGATGGACGGCACCGCCGTCGGCGGGACCTCGTTCCTGCTGCATGTCCGCCACGCTGCGGCGGCCATCCGGGCCGGCTACGCGAACACGATCCTGATCACCCACGGCGAGTCCGGCCGGTCCAGGGTCGGAGCCGGCGGCTGGCCGCGCGGCTCCTCCTCGATCCCTGGCCAGTTCGAGGCGCCCTACGGCACGGCGGGGCCGACGACGGCGTTCACGATCCCGGTGCTGCGCTACATGAAGGAGTACGGGCTCACGCACGAGCAGCTCGCCTACGTCGCGGTGGCCCAGCGCAAATGGGCCTCCCGTAACCCGCGCGCGATGTACCGCGATCTGATCACCGTCGATGACGTGCTGGCATCCAGGCTGGTTGCCTACCCGTTCCACCTGCTGGAGTGCTGCCTGGTAACCGACGGCGGCGGCGCGCTGATCGTCACCTCGGCCGAAAGGGCCGCTGACTTCCCCAAGCCGGCCGTCCACGTGCTCGGCACCGGGGAGTCGGCCGAAACCCCGATGATCTCCCAGATGGTCGACTTCACCGAGTCGCAGGCCTTCCGGCTGGCCGGGCGCGCGGCGTTCGCCGAGGCCGGCATTACCACCGCCGACGTCCGGCACATGATGATCTACGACGCCTTCGCCCACCTGCCGATCTACGGCCTGGAGGCGCTCGGCTTCACCGCCAAGGGCGAGGCGGGCCCGTTCATCGCCGATGGCAACACCGAGCCGGGCGGGCGGCTGCCGCTCAACACCAATGGCGGCGGGCTGTCGTACACCCACACCGGGATGTACGGCATGTTCGCTATCCAGGAGGGCGTGCGGCAGATTCGCGGCGAGGCACCGGCACAGGTGCAGGACGCCGGGATCAGCGTGATACTCGGCAACGGAGGGATGTTCGCCACCGCCGGGGTACTGGTGCTCGGCCGCGAGCCTTCGCGCCGCTAGCCGCCGACCCGGGCTGCGCGACCTGAACCGGCCGGGCCGCGCACCTGGGTCGGCTCCCTGCTAGCGGCGGCGCCGGGTCGACGGAATCGCGGGACCCTGCCCGGTGAGGTGCAGGGCGAGAAGAGCCAGGCCAGCCAGCATGAGGCTGAGCGGGCTGAAGACGGCGCTGGTGGAGACAGCGGCCGCGTTGAGGATGAACGCAATCACGAAGAGTACAGCTGCGATAAGGGCGAGCATGGGCGCCGAACTACCCCACGTTCCCCTATTCAGTCATTGGATGAACCGCGTCGCGGCGGCATCCGTGTAACCCGGCATGACCCTGCTCGCCTTGCTGGCGTGGATCACGACTGCCAGCGCCGGGCTTTACCTCCTGTCCATCTGGCTCATCGAGTACGACAAGGACTTCCACGCGGCCGCCGAGACCCGGCTGCCCCGGCCGGTGCTCATCGCGCACGTGGCGCTGGCATTCGGGGGCCTGCTCGTGTGGGCCGGCTATCTGGTGTACGACCAGGACCGGCTGGCCTGGATCGCGCTCGCGGCCGTGGTGGGAGCCGCGTCCCTCGGCACGGTGATGGCCATCCGGTGGGTCGGCGTCTACCGGGCTCACAAGGCCAGGGCCGACCTCGCCGTCGTGTGGCAGCAGGGCCGTATCGCCGTTCTCGACAATTCCTCGCCTGCAGGCCCGCCGGAGCGGAGCTTCCCGCTATCGGTGGTCGTCGCGCATGGTGCCCTGGCGACCGTGACGATCGTCATCGTCCTTCTGGTCACGCTCGGCGTCGGCGGTAGCTGACGGCGCGGGCTTCCCGGCAGAGTGGAGGCTGCCGGGAAGCCCGCGATGTCGCGCTGGCCGCCCGGGTTGTCAGCGCCCGACGAGATCCTGCAGGATCACCCCGCCGCGAGCCACGATCGTGCGCAGGTAGCTGCTGGTGCCGAGATCGCCCGAGCTCTGCGCGGTGATCGTGCCGGTCGTATCGCCGTCGGCAACCGGCACCGTGCTGCCGTTCTCTTCCAGCGACCCGTACCCGATGATGCTCTCGGACAGGGTGGTCCGGTAGTCGCCCAGCAGGCCGCGCGCCGCCGCGAAGTCGGTGAGCTGCTGGTTGACCGCCGCCGGGAGCAGGAAGTCCGAGCCGCTGGCGTTGGCCAGGTAGCCGTTCGGAGCGTCGATCGTCCAGCTGGACTTGTCCCGGCTCGCATAGCGGATCCCGGGGCCGGAAACCATCTGCGACGAGGACTGCGTCTCCTCACCGTGGACCCACTGGTAACAGGGGCCCGAGCACGACGGGTCGATCGAGGTCTGGTCGTTGCCGAACTGAAGCGCCTGGCTCACGGTGTCGGTCCAGGTGCGGCCGCCCTGGGCGACCTGGCCGGCGATCTGGTAGCTAGCCGATGCCGCTTCGCTGGTGACCGGGTTCTGCGACGACCCGAGCCCGTCCACGGTCGTGGTCTGTGACGTGGTCGGGAACGAGAGCGTGTCCGACGAGACGCTGCCAGTCGTCGGCTGTCCTCCGGCTGTGATCATCAGGCTGCCGCCCGCGAGCCAGTAGCCGGCGTTGTTCGTCACCGTGAGGCTGATCGTGTGGGTGCCGCCCAGTTCCCCCGCGAACGGGGAGAGATCCAGCCGGTAGGACGGGATGTCCATGGTGTGAATGCCGGTGAGCGGGCGCCAGATCAGCGGGTTGACGCCGCCGGTATAGACGTACGGGTACGGCCAGACGACTCCGGCCGGCTTGCCGTCGATAGAGACCTCGATCTCGCGGAACGCGGGCTGTTCGGCCCACCAGAACTCGTCATCGATCTGGCCCACCGCGTACAGGTCGAGCGTCGCGGTCGTGACGTTGTCGGGCAGCGTCACCGAGGCCGTCACCGTCTGGCCGCTGTTGATCGTGTTCAGGGTGCTGGTCGCTCCGCTCGGCAGGATCGGCACGACCTGAGTGGGCACGGCCGCGTGCTGGGCCGGGGACGCCGGGCCGGTCTCGTTGATCGCGTCGCCGGCCAGGGCCGGGTCGTTCGGGCTCGCCGCCGTCGCTGGCCGGAATCCGCCGCCGGCCGGGTAGAAGAGCAGCTTGACCGTCATGGTGGGGACGCCGTTGTCGACGCTGCTCAGGTAGTTGTCGACGTAGGTCGAGAACGTGCGCGTGCCAGTCAGGATCGGCAGGTACGCGGTGATGTTCTTCTGAACGTGCCAGGTGATGCCCGCGGGCGTCGGTTCGGGCGTGACGCCGAGGAAGATCTGCGAGGCGCCGTCGAAGACCTCGCACAGCCGGTCGTACTGAGTCCCGGTCTCGGTACCGGTCACGTCGAGGACCACTTCGGCCCAGCGGCCCCTCGGCAGGCTGACCGTGGCGGTGGCTGGCGGCGGCCCGTTCCCGAATGGCGCCTGGTCAGCGACGGTAACGACCACCGGCCGGGTCGGCGGAACGGCTACCGGCGGATCCAGCGTGACCGGGTTGGCCGTCGTGGTGAACTCCGATGGCTCTGCACTTGCCGAACCCGTGGCCTGGCTCGAGTTGGCCGGTTTCGCACCGGGCGTGCTGCCGCTCGCCTTCGCGCTCGCTGCATGGCTGGCCGGGTGCGCCATCGCCGCCAGCGGTGCAACCCGCCGCGGGTGCGCGCCGGGCGTGCGGGTGGCCGCAAGTGAGGTCACGGCGCCGCCCAGGCTGGCCGTCAGCAGGACGGCGGTCAGGAGTACGAGCCAGCGGCGGCGTTGCCGCAGAAGATCGCGCATTGTGCCTCCAGGTTCCCGAAATGGTGAGGAGCGCACATAGCGTATGGTTTGGGATAGTAAAGAACAATAGACCGGCAAAGGCTGGTCGGACGTAGGCCCGTGCCGCAGTGCTTTGGCGCATGGCAACGGCCTAAAGGCTTGCGTCCGGGCGGCCGCTCGAACTTACCCGCGGTTTCACCGACTTTCGTGGTCACTTTGGACGGATTTGGGGCCGCGGAACTGATGCTAAGTGAAGCGATGCATCGGATGCCGACCGAGCCAATACTCAGCAACCGGACATTTTGCCTCTCGGGGTGGCTCAGCCGCGGCCGCTTAGCGGACCGGGCCGGCGTCGGCCAGTTCCATTTCCCTGGCGACCAGCTCGTCCTGAGTTTCCCGGCGCACGCCGAGCCGGGCCTGGCCGTCGCGGCAGTAGATCACCGGCGGCCGGAGCGCGCCGTTGTAGTTGTTGCCCATCGTGAAGCAGTACGCGCCGGTCACCGGAACGACGACGAGGTCGCCGATCTGCGGGCCGCGCAGCATGACCTCCGGGGTGACGACGTCGCCCGACTCGCAGTGCCGCCCGACGAGATCCGCGAGCACGGCGGGCTCGTCCCAGCGGCCGACCACCAGCGGGGTGAAGCGCTGCCCGTACAGGGGGTACTCCAGGTTGTCGCCCATCCCGCCGTCGACGGCCACGTGCAGCAGCCCGGACTGCTTCATCGTGAGGATCCGGTACAGCGTTATCCCGACCGGGGCCACAAGCGACCGGCCCGGCTCGATGACCAGCTCGACGCCGCTGCCCAGATGCTGGTGGGCGGCGGCGACCAGCCGGTCCAGGTACTCCTCGATCGTCGGGGCCACATCGCCGGGCTCGTACCGGACCCCGAGGCCGCCGCCGAGGTCGTAGACGTCGAACTCGCCCAGGGTGGCCAGCGCCGCGATCTCGGCCTCGAACTGCTGGAGGTTCGTGATCTGCGAGCCGATGTGCGCGTGCAGGCCGCGCAGCTCGATCATCGGCGAGGCGTGCATCCTCTCGATCGCGTCCGGCACGTGCTCGACCGGGATGCCGAACTTCGATGACTTCCCGCCGGTCGCGAGCGCCGCGTGCGTGTGCGACTCGATGCCGGGGCTGACCCGCAGCAGCACCGGGGCCGGCCGCCGCGCGAGCCGGTCGATCCGGTCGATGTCGTCGAAGCCGTCCACGATGATGTAGCCGATCCCGGCGTCCAGCGCGGCCTGGATGTCCTCGTCGGACTTCGCGTTGCCGTGCATGACGATGCCCGCAGGGTCGGCACCGGCCGACAGCGCGATGGCCAGCTCGCCGCTGCCGACCACGTCCAGGCCGAGGCCTTCGCTAGCCAGGACTCTCACCATCGAAGCGGACGGGAATGACTTCATCGCGAAGCACACCCGGCTGCGGGCATGCCGGGCCGCGAGGCCGCCCGTGTAGGCGCGGGCGCGGTCGCGCAGCGCCTGCTCGTCGATCACGAATGCCGGCGTGCCGAACTCCGCGGCCAGCCCGGCCAGGGAGCAGCCGCCGACGCGCAGGTCAGCGCCGTCAATGACGGCAGACGGAGGCAGCAGGGAGAGGTCAGCCATAGCCGATGCTTACCGGACGGGCCGACCCGAATTCAAATCGGCTGCCCGCATCCGCTGCCGTACCGCCTCATAGGTGATGATCGCGGCGGATGTCGACACATTCAGCGAGTCGGCCCGGCCGAACATCGGGATGCGCACCTGCACGTCGGCCCGCTCGAGCCACTCATCGGACAGCCCGGTCTGCTCCGCCCCGACCGCGATGGCCGTCGGCCCGGTGAGGTCGGCCTCGGTCACCAGCTGCGATGCGGCCGGAGTGGCGGCGGCGACTCGCAGTCCCCGGTCGCCCAGCCAGGCCAGGATCTGCTGCGTCGAGCCGGACGCCACCGGGACCGAGAACACCGTTCCCTTGCTCGCGCGGACCACGTTCGGATTGCCCCAGTCGGTGACGGCGTCGGCCGCGACCACGGCGGCAACGCCGGCGGCGTCCGCGGTGCGCAGGATCGCGCCGAGGTTGCCGGGCTTCTCCAGGCCCGCGCAGACGACGACGAGCGGGTCTGGCGGGAGCTGGATGTGATCCAGGTCGGCCTCGATGGCGGGCACGACCGCCAGCCAGCCGTCGGGACCCTCGCGATAGGAGACCTTCTCGAAGACCTGCCTGTTCACCCGGATGACCTGGGCGCCCAGGACCCCGACGTCCGCGGCCAGGTGCAGCCCGGCGGAGGCGGACAGCTCGGGGCAGTAGTACAGCTCGCGCGGTCTCACCCCGGCGGCCAGGGCCAGCTCGATCTCGGCCCGGCCCTCGACGAGGATGACGCCCGCCTGCTCTCGCTCCCGTCTGCGCCGGAGCGCGACCAGCTGCTTGATGCGCGGGTTCGCAGTACTGGTGATCTCCAGCTCAGGCCGGCGCCGCTCGGCGGGCATGCCGCCAATCGTAACGATTCGCGGCCGGTAGCCTGCTGGAGTGGAGCGGACAGTTTTCGATCACGTCGCCATCGGTACCCAGGTCCTGGCCGACGGGTGGGAGCTATTCGGCGGCATCCTCGGCGGCACGTGGGGCTACGGCGGCGACTCGCCCGGCTACTGGTGGGGCCAGCTTGAGTTTGAGAGCGGCCCGAAGATCGAGCTGCTCACGCCGACCGGCGGGCCGGACGCGGCCTTCCTGGAGCGCTTCCTCGCCGGGCGCGGAGCCGGGCCGCACCACTTCAACTTCCTCGTCCCCGACATCGAGGCCACGCTGACCCGGGTCCGGTCGCTGGGGATCGAACCCGTCGGTGTGAACCTGGAGAACCCGCGGTGGAAGGAGGCGTTCCTCCACCCCAAGACCGCGCACGGCATCGTCATCCAGGTCGCGCAGCAGTCAGGCCCGCCGCCCCAGCCGCCGCCCCCCGCCGGGCTGCCGGAGCCAGGCGAGCCGGCCACGCTGGCGGTGGTGGAGCATCACGTAGCTGACCTGGCCGGAGCCACCAGCCTGTTCGCGCAAGTGCTCGAGGGCACGATTACCAGCGGCAACTCGACCGTGACGGAGCTGACCTGGCCGAACGGCGCCCGCCTGCGGCTCGTGCAGTCGACGCGCCATCCGCTCGGCCGGCTCGAGCATCTGCATTTCGCCCGCGAAGCCGGATCACTGTCGCCTACGGATCTGGGCCGGCTCGGGGACCTCGCCGGCCGCCTCGGAGTTTCGGTGCGCGTTTAGGCCCGGAGGGCGTCCAGGGCCCGCGCCCACGGGAACTCTCTCACCGGCGGCTCATCCGCGTACGCATCGTCCAGCACGCGCACACCCCAGGACCGCAACTTGCCGACGTTCTCGGCGAACGCGGGGTGTGCCCGGTGCGCGGCATTGCTCCACGGCACCGCAACGATGGGCAGCTTCAGGCCGATGGCCTCGACCAGGATGCCGAGTGCCAGCGTGTCGCAGATCCCGGCGGCCCACTTGTTGACCGAGTTCACGGTCGCGGGCGCGACGATGATCGCGTCCGGTGGCGGCAGCACGTCCGGCTCGCCCGGATCCTTGTACTGGCTGCGCACCGGGTAACCCGTCTGCGCGGCCAGGCCGGCCACGTCAATGAACCTGACCGCCGACGGCGTGACCAGCAGGCACGTGGTCCAGCCGTCCCGCTGCGCCGCCGCGATCAGCGTCCCGACCTCGCGGGCCGGCGGCGCCGCGCACGCGATCACGTAGAGGACCGGGCTGGTCACTGGCTCAGGCGTCGTAGTCGACGGTGACCTGCTCGGACACCGGAAGCGACTGGCAGGTCAGCACGAAGCCGGCGTCCAGCTCGGATTGCTCGAGCGCGAAGTTACGCCGCATCCGCACCTCACCGGACCGGAGCAGGGCCCGGCAGGTGCCGCAGACCCCGCCCTTGCACGCGAACGGCAGGTCCGGCCGCGCCCGCTGGGCCCCGTCGAGCACTGGCGTGCCGGGCGGGATCGTCACCGTGCTGGTCCGTCCGTCGAGGATGACAGTCACCTCGCAGCCGGTGGTCAGCGGCTGCTCCGCATGCCGTTCCTGCTCCGGCGGCGCCTCCTCGACGTAGAAGAGCTCGCGGTGAATGCGGTCAGCGGGGATGCCCAGCTCGGACAGCACCGCCATCGCGTCGGTGACCATGCCGTACGGCCCGCACAGCCACCAGTGATCGATGCCGGCGGCCGCGCCGAGCGCGGGCAGGAGCCGGCGCAGCCGGTCGGCGTCCAGCCGCCCGCTGAACAGCTCGACCTCCTGCGGCTCGCGCGAGAGCACGTGCGCGAGCTGGAGCCGGGCCGGATGGCTGTCCTTGAGATCAGCGATCTCGTCCGCGAACATCACCGAGTCCGCCCGCCGGTTCCCGTACAGCACGGTGGCCTCGGCCGCGGGATTGCGCAGCGCGGAGGCGGCGATCGACAGCACCGGGGTGATCCCCGACCCCGCCGCGATCAGCACGTGCCGGCCGGGCACCCGCAGGTCGGCCGTGAACGACCCGGTCGGCGGCTGGACCTCGACCCGGTCACCGGGCCGGACCTCGCGCACGAGCCAGCCGGAGACCACCCCGCCGGGAACCTCCCGGACTCCGATCCGCAGCGGCTCGCCCTCCGGCGCGCAGATTGAATAGGAACGACGCTCCTCGCGGCCGTCGATCATCCTTCGCAGCGTCAGTGACTGCCCTGGCCGGAATGCGTAGTCCGCCGCCAGCTCGGCCGGCACGTCGAAGGTGACGGCCACGGCGTCATCGCAGAGCCGGTCGACGCGGGCAACGGTCAGCTCGCGGAACTGCCGCCGGCCCGCGGACGTCTCCGCAATGAGCGCAGTCACTTCAGATCTCCTTCACGTGCTCGAACGGCTCGGCACACGACCGGCACCGGTAGAGGTCCTTGCACGCGGTCGCGCTGAACGCCGCGGTCCGCTCGGTGTCGCCGGAGCCGCACTGGGGGCAGCTGATCGCGCGTCCTGGCGCCGCGGTCAGCGTCAGCGGCACCGGCCCGGCGGCCCGCCGCGGCGCCGAGCCCGACGGCGGCGCGATGCCGGCCGCCAGGAGCTTGCGGCGGCCCTCGGCCGTTATCCAGTCACTCGACCACGGCGGGCTGAGGACCGTGCGCACCTCGACGTCGGCAAACCCGGCGGCGGCCAGGCGCCCGGCTACGTCGGCGCGGATCTCGCGCAGCGCCGGACAGCCCGAGTACGTGGGGGTCAGCCACGCCGTGACCCGCGGGCCGTCCATGGTGACGTCGCGCAGGATGCCGAGATCGGCCACGGTTACCATCGGCAGCTCCGGGTCGGGCGTGTCCGCCGCCACCCGCCAGGCCAGCTCGACAGAGCTCAGAACGGCGCTGGCGCTCACCAGACCGCTCCTGGCATCGACCTGGCGATGCTCTGCAGCTCCGCCAGCAGGTATCCCATGGCCTCGGTGTGCACTCCGTCGCGGCCCGCCTGGCCGGACACGGGCGCGAGCCCGGGCACATCCGGCCACTGCAGGCCGGCGCCATCCAGGACCGTCGCGAGCACCCCGTCGAACTCGGCCCGGACCGTCGACGGATCGACCGCCACCCCGGCCCCGGCCAGCCGCAGCTCGACCTCGACCGGCTCGAACAGCTCGGGCACCAGCGGCGCGGCCGCCGCCAGACCCGCCACCATCCGCTCCCGCGAGTAGTCGGTGCCGTCGCCGAGCCGCACCAGCCACTGGGCGGCATAGTCGCGGTGGTAGGTCAGTTCCCTGACCCCCTGGGCGGCGACGGCCGCGAGGACCGGGTCGCGCGACGACCGCAGCCGGTCCAGCAGCGCGAGCCGCCAGGTACTGAACGCCACCAGCCGCGCGATCAGTCCGGCGAAGTCAGCATCGGTCACCTCGGCCAGCCGGACGCTGCGGAACTCGCGCTCGCTGCGGCCGAACGCGAAGTCGTCCTCGGTCCGGCCGGAGCCGTCGGCCGCGCCCGCCCGCGACAGCAGCAGCCGGGCCTGACCGAGCAGGTCGAGCGCGATGTTCGCGAGCGCGGTCTCCTCTTCCAGCTCGGGCGCGCGGGCCAGCCACTGCTGGAGCCGGTGCGACATGATCAGCGCGTCGTCGCCGAGCATCAGGCAGTACGCGGCCAGGTCGGCGCCGTCGACACCGGACGGCAGCGTGGTGTCCACCCCGGCGAGCGGGTCGGTGAAACCCGTGCCGTAGGCCCACCGGTGGCCGGGGTCCTCGCCCTCGTTGATCGCCTCGTAGGCGGTGTCGAAGCCCATCAGTGCCAGCCCGTCAGATGTGCGGAATCGAGTCGGGGATCTCGTAGAACGTCGGATGCCGGTACACCTTGTCCCCGCTCGGGGCGAAGAACGGGTCCTTCTCGTCCGGGCTCGACGCGGTGATGTCGGCCGCCTTGACGACCCAGATGCTGACGCCCTCGTTCCGCCGGGTGTACAGGTCGCGGGCGTGATGCAG
>DAIOWC010000212.1:0-10902 GCA_036758685.1 Streptosporangiaceae bacterium
TCGAGTACGCGACGCGCCCTCCAGGCGTGCTGCAGTACATGATCCTCGGCCTCACCGATCCAGGGTGACACCCCCAGCCGGCGCAGTAAAGGAGCACCCTCCCGGTGGGTAGATAGCCATCAAGCTAGGCGGACAGTCAGGCACCGAGCGGGTATCAGTACCGAGCACAAAGGGGGGATTTAAGTGCATTTCGTCGTTCTCGCCAGCCACTCGCCCGACATATGCCCTACCAGCAACTCGAAGACGAAAGGACTGCTGCTGGAAGTGGCCCCGCAGATACCCAGCATCGCCCAGAAGCACGGGGTGAACATCGTGGCAGGACCGTTCGTCAACCGCGAGCACATGGCCGTCGTGATCGTGGAGACCGACCGCGCCGACGGCCTGGATGACTTCCTGGTTGATTCCCGGCTCTCTCAGTGGAATCAGGTTCACATCCTGCCTTCGCGTTCCATGCAGGAGGCCCTGACGGAAATCCAGGACGGCACCTCCCTGTTCTGAGTTTCTCGATTCTGGTTACGACAACTGAGCGCCAGGCACAGGAGTTGCCTCTCTTTGTCTCTCGGGCCTGGCCTCTGAATCGCCGACTTGTATCAGATGCGCCGGGTTCTAGTACGAGTGTCCGGCACTCGAACATCTGCTTCTGCTGCTGATCTGGCGGGTGGCTCGTCACCGGGGGCGGGTCACACTCTGCGAGGCGTGCCGCCATGGCAGCTAGGGCTTCAGCTGTCCGCGTCTATGGAAGTACGGGCGGCAGCGACGAACCGATCCAGCTCGGTACGAAACCTGCGCTGCTGCGCTTCGTCGAGGCGCTTGGAGCCATTGAACGAGCAGCGCTTGACCTGAGAAGCATCGATGGCGATCCGCCGAGCGGGATCCTCCGAGCTGCAACGCGTCCACTTGGCCGGCACCGCCGGGGAGCAGCTCGGGCTTGAAGGGCGCGCAGTGCCTCCAGCCCTGCCCTTCCGCGCCGCGTTGAGGAGCCGCCTGGTCTTTCCGACGTTGCCATGACGCGAAGGCGCCGATCACGAGCCTGATTCGGGCGCCCGCACACGGACCTGGCAGTTCGATCTGGCGGCGCCTCCCGACGCTCTCACTGGGGGAACCGCTCCGGGCGAAAGTCCGCAAGCATGTCGTCCGTCCTTCCGCTGAGGATCTCCGAGGCAAGCAGCCGGCCGATCACCGGCCCAAGCGTGATGCCACTGTGGGAAACAGCCTCGTAGTAGCCGGGCACAGAAGGCACCGCTCCCACCGAGGGAAACCCGTCGCCGGGGATGGGCCGGTCGGCTACCTGTGTCTCTGCGATGCGGGCGTCGCCGAGCTGTGGAACGACGTGGCGCGCCGATTCGTGGAGCAGCCGTGCGAGTTCCGCCGGAGCTTCACCTGTGTCGATGAGTGCGTCGACCTCGCGGCTATGGCGCAGGCATCTCGAACGGTCAGCACCATGAACGGGACATGTCAAAGGCTGCGGAGTGCGGTGTAAAAGGAGCCAGTTCCGGCTTCATGGTGAGGTTAGGCGACAGCACTGACACTCTGAGGCTGGTGACCGTTGTCCCTGGTGGTTATGGTGCGTGGCCGGAGCCCGCGCGGCGGTTCGAGTAGCGAGCGGCGCAGGTCCTGGAGCAGCCGGAGCCCGTCGGCCGTCATTGTCAGGCCGCGCCAGCCGCGGGAGGCACGGTCCAGGACAGCCCAGACCAGGGTGAGGCAGCGGGCTCGCCGGGGAGCCGGCCGATGACCTTGGTGCGGCGGCGCGAGCGCGAGGACGAACGACATTGGGGGCAATGGGCCTCGGGCTAGAACACGTGCCGAGTGTGGCTGAAGTTGCCCTTGGCGAACGCGAAGACCTTTGCCGGTCGCACTGAGAACACCTGGACGCCCTCGCCCTTGAAGCCGTCGTCGTCCGGCTCGTATTCCCAGCGGCCGTCCCACTTGCGAGCCCACGCCTCTGCCAGCCGCTGAAGCGTGCTGCGGTCAGTGACCCGGACCGCCTGGCCCTCGACCACGACGTCCAGCCCGCCATCCCACTGGTTGCAGCCCGTCATCAGGATGATGTTCTGGTTGCCGCGCAGGTTGACTGCCTTCTGCTCCACCTCGCCGGTGCAGAAATGCAGTGCGTCGTCGAGCCAGACCGCGACAAGAGGCGTCATGTGCGGTCGCCCGTCGGCGCGCACAGTCGCTATCCAGAACAGCTCCGCTGCTTCCAGCGTTCTGCGGGTGTCCTCCCAGCTAGTTGCGGTGGTTCCCGGATCGCTGAAGATCGCGTCCAGTTCGGTCGTTGGCGTCGTCATGATCTGCTCCTGCCTGCGGCCAGCCCGATTAGTTAAGTCCCGGCTTTAGTATGCCTCAACCTACGCTGGGCCTGCACAGGGGAGGCAGCGTCGGCTAAGTCTGGTCCTCCTGGATAGCCGCGGAGATCCTGTCCTGAAAGATCACACTCACGGGTGCGGCGGAGCGCCATCGCGTCAACGACGCGAGCGCAGCCAGTGAGGCTCTGCTCATGATGCCCAGGCCCTGCTTTCTAGGCTAAGGCGATCTCTGCTGAACCGCTCTGCGAGTCCGCCGGAGGCTCAGCCGTTACCCCAGCGCCAGGCTGGAGCAACTATGCACGTGTTCCGACTCCGCGCCCGCTGACAGGCCGGCGCGGCGGCTAGGACGCGTGAGCGCCGCGGTAGCTACGATTCCAGGCGTGCGCTACGGCATCGTCATCCTGGCTGACCAGCGATGGGAACAGGCGGCCCGCCGGTGGCGGCTCGCCGAAAGCTATGGATTTGAGCACGCCTGGACCTATGACCATCTGGGCTGGCGCGACCTGGTCGACGGGCCCTGGTTCGATGCCGTGCCGACGCTGACGGCGGCGGCGATGGTGACCTCGACGATCAGGCTGGGCACGATGGTGGCCTCGCCCAACTTCCGGCACCCGGTGAGCTTTGCCCGGCAGGTGACCGCGGTGGACGACATCAGCGGGGGCCGGCTCGTGCTCGGGATCGGCGCGGGCGCGGTGGGCCCGAGCTTCGACAACAAGGTGCTCGGCACCCCGCCGCTGACGCCAGGCGAGCGGGTGGCCCGCTTCGCCGAGTTCACCGAGCTGCTCGACCTGGTGCTGAGCACCGACCGGGTTACCTGGGGCGGCCAGTACTACACCGCCGTCGATGCGCGCAATCTGCCTGGCTGCGTGCAGCAGCCGCGCGTGCCCTTCGTCGTCGCGGCGAACGGCGCGCGGGCGATCGGCATCGCCGCCCGCTACGGCGAGGGCTGGGTCACCACCGGAGTCCGGTCCGAGGACCCGGCCGCGTGGTGGCCGAGCGTCGCCGAGGCGAGCGCGCGGTTTGATGACGCGCTAGCGGCCGCCGGCCGGGCCTCCGCCGGGGTGCGCCGGTACCTGTCCCTCGACGCATCGGGCACGTTCGCCCTGTCGAGCACCGCGTGCTTCGCCGACGCGGTCGGCCGGGCCGCGGAGATCGGCTTCACCGACGTGTTCACGCACTGGCCCCGGCCCGATGGGCCCTACGCGGGCGATGAGTCCGTGCTGGAAACCGTAGCGGCGGAATTCATCCCCGCGAACGCTAACGACACCGGCTAACACGCGCTCGGAGCGGCGGACTAAAGCAGCGACAGATCGCATATCGCGTGGTCGAACCCGTACTCCTCGGCGAGCCGCCACCGCCGGGCGGCCTGTCCCCATCGCTGGCCGAGCCCACGGCGGCATGTTAGCGCGGATATTGGCTGGGCCAATGTTGCTACCGGCGGTAGCATCGTTCCTATGAGCCCAAAGCCCGAGGAACCCGGCGGGCCCGACGACGAGCAGCCCGGCGTCAGCCGACCGGCGCTGCGGGTCGCCACGCTCAGCGAGCTTGAGGCAGCGCTCCAGCGGGCGCTCGACGCTGCGTCCCGCGAGGAGGTGCTCGACCGGATCGCCCGCGTGCTGCCGACCGACTCTCAGGTTCGAGCAGAGATGCACTCTAACGTGCGCAAGGTCAGCGTCTCCATGCCGGACGAGCTCGCCCAGGCAGTCAGGCGCCGCACCGGCGCCGGCGGCTTCAGCCGTTACGTCTCCGACGCAGTCCAGGCGCGGATCCAGCACGACCTGCTCGGCGACCTCCTCGACGAGCTCGACGCGCAGTACGGCCCGATCCCGCCGGAGATGCTGGAAGATGCGAGGTTCAAGTGGCCCGACGAGCAGCCGTAGGCGGGACGCTAATCCTGGATGCCGAGGGTCTGGTGAAGTTGGCCGCAGGCGACCTCGGCGCCAGAACGTGGGCCCGCCGCGCCGCAAACAGAAGGGCGAATATTGTCACCGCGGCGTCGACGATCGCCGAAGTCCTGCGGGGAACGCCGAGAGATGCGGCGGTACATCGTGTGCTGAACACCGTGACGGTCGTCGCGATCGGTAGGGCCCACGGCCGGCTCGCCGGAGAGCTTCTCGGACTGACTGGGCTGCCTGGCCGGTGCGCGATGGACGCCCTGCTCGCCGCGGTTGCTCTGAGCCAGCCCCGGCCTGCGATCCTGGTGACCAGCGATCCCGATGACCTGGCGAAGCTGACCGAAGAACCCCACCGGCCCCGAGCCGAGCGGATCGCCATCGTCCGGGCGTAGTCGATTCGCCTCGCCGGGGCCGGTCCGCCCGCTGATCGTCCTGCTCATGACACTGGTGGCGATACTGCCTGTGGTGTAGCCGCTACCATCGGCGGATGGACTGGCGAGGGGGACAGGGGCGGTCGTGTCCGGACTGAGCGCGGACCCGTTTGCAGCCGCGGCGGCCAGCGCCGAGGCGCTCGCGCAGCGCACCGGTCACGCCAAGTACGACGTCGCGGTCGTGCTCGGCTCCGGCTGGGCGCCGGCCGCCGACGCGATCGGAGCGGCCGACGCCGAGGTTCCGCTGGCCGAGCTTGGCGGGTTCCCCGAGCCTGCGGTGCCCGGCCACGTGCCTGCCGTGCGGTCGGTTGCCGTCGGCGGCCGGCGCGTGCTGGTTTATCTCGGTCGCGTCCACCTCTACGAGGGCCACCCGCCTGCGTCGGTCGTCCACGGCGTGCGCACCGCGATCGCGGCCGGCTGCAGCACGATCGTGCTCACCAACGCCGCAGGCGGGATCAGGTCCGGCCTCCGGCCAGGCCAGCCGGTCCTGATCAGCGACCATCTGAACCTGACCGGCAAGTCACCGCTCACCGGTCTGCCGCCGGGAGGGCCGGTGCTGGCCGGCTCGGCATCACCGTTCACCGACCTGTCCGACCTGTACGCCGGCCGACTGCGGGCGATCGCCAGGGCGGCCGAGCCGGGCCTGGCGGAGGGTGTGTACGCGGCGCTGCAGGGCCCGCAGTACGAGACCCCGGCCGAGATCCGGATGCTGCGCACGGCCGGCGCCGACCTCGTCGGCATGTCGACCGCGCTCGAGGCGATCGCCGCCCGTCACCTGGGCGCCGAGGTCCTCGGCATATCCCTGGTCACGAACGTCGCCGCCGGCCTCTCCGACCAGAAGCTCGATCACGCGGACGTGCTCGCGCAGGCGCGGCAGGCGGCAGCGAACATCGGAGCACTGCTGGCGGCCATCCTGCCGCAGGTCGGCTGACATGCTCACCGACGATCTCCGGGAGCGCGCGGAGGCCTGGATGGCCGCCGACCCCGATGAACGGGACCGGGCCGAGCTCGCCAGCCTTCTCGCCGACCCGAGCCCGGAGGCGGCCGCGGAACTGGAGGACCGGTTCGCGCGCCGGCTGCAGTTCGGGACGGCGGGTCTGCGGGGCGCAGTCGGGGCCGGGCCTGGCCGGATGAACGTGGCGACGGTCATCGCGACCACGGCCGCGCTCGCGCGATGGCTACTTGACCGCGACCCGGCGGCCGCCGAGGCGGGCGTCGTCATCGGCCACGACGCCCGGCACCGCAGCGATGAGTTCAGCCTGCAGGCGGCGCGGGTTCTCGCCGGAACGGGCATCCGCGTTCATCTGCTGACCGGCCGCTTGCCTACCCCGTTCCTGGCGTTTTCAGTACGGAAGCTGAGCGCGGCGGCCGGGATCATGATCACCGCCAGCCACAACCCTCGCGAGGACAATGGCTACAAGCTGTACCTCGGCGACGGCGCGCAGATCGTGCCGCCCGCCGACACCGAGATTGAGAGCGCGATCAGCGAGGTCGGCCCGCTCGGGCAGATCCCGCTCGCGGCGGCCGACAGCGAGCTGATCAGCACGCCGGGCGATGAGCTGACGCGGTCGTACCTGGACGCGATCTGCGCGCTCGCGCCCGCGCCCGCCAGCGCCGCGTGGCTGCGGTTCGTCTACACTCCCCTGCACGGCGTGGCCGGGCGGCTCGCGCTGCGGGCGTTCGAGCAGGCTGGCTTCTCGGCTCCGGACGTGGTGGCCGCGCAGATGGAACCGGACCCCGAGTTCCCGACCGTGAGATTTCCCAACCCTGAGGAGCCGGGAACCCTGGACCTGGCGCTGGCGCAGGCGCGGCGTTCCGGCGCTGACCTCATCATCGCGAACGACCCTGACGGCGACCGGCTCGCGGTCGGCGTGCCCGACGCGGACGTGCCCGGCGGCTGGCGGATCCTCACCGGCGATCAGGTCGGAGCCCTGCTCGGCGCGTTCCTGCTCGGGCGCCTCACCGCGGACCCGCAGACGTCCGTCAGCGACCAGCTGTTCGTGTCAACGATCGTGTCCGGCACGCTGCTGTCGAAGATCGTCGCCGCCGGAGGCGCGCAGTACGCGCAGACGCTCACGGGGTTCAAGTGGATAGTGCGCGCCGCCGACCTGCGGGAGGGCGTCCGCTTCGCGTTCGGCTACGAGGAAGCGCTCGGCTACAGCGTCGGCGACGTGGTTCGCGACAAGGACGGCATCAGCGCAGCGCTGGCGATCCTGAGTCTCGCCGCGGTCGCGCGGTCAGTCGGCGAGTCACTTCTGGATGCGTACAACGGCCTCGAGATCACCCACGGCGTGCACCTTACCGAGCAGCTCAGCATGCAGTCGACCACGACCATGGAGGTCATGGCGCGGCTGCGGGCGGCCGCGCCGACCGAGCTGGCCGGCCAGCCGGTAACCGGCATCACCGACTACACCGGGGGCAGCTTCCAGCTGCCATCCGCCGACGTGCTGAGCTACCAGCTGCCCGGCGCGCGGGTGGTCATCAGGCCGAGCGGCACCGAGCCCAAGATCAAGGCCTACCTCGAGGTCGTCGAGCCGGTGAGGAACGGCCAGCTCACCGCCGCTCGGCAGGCCGGGGCGGAGCGATTGGAACGGCTGCGCGCGGCCGCCGAGCAGCTACTGACCTGACCAGCCGGTGCTCCGCGGGCGTCGCATCGGGACTAGCGCCGGCTGGTCACACCGCCATCGGTTGGCCCTAAAGTATGTCGGGTGAATGGTGAAGTGTCCCCGGCCGAACGGCCCGACGATGCCCCGGCCGAGCTGCGCGCCTCGCACGCCGACCGGGACCGGGTCGTCGAGGAGCTCAGGATCGCCGCGGGCGACGGCCGCCTGACCGCCGAGGAACTCGACGAGCGGCTCGAGGCCGCGCTGACCGCGCGCACCTACCGTGAGCTCGCGGTGCTGACCGCCGACCTGCCCGCTGCCGGGGCTCAGCCAGGCGCCGCCAGCACGGCCCAGCCCAAGGACCTCATCCGGGTCGTGCGCCATGGCGGCAACGCCAAGCACACGGGCCGCTGGGTGGTGCCCAGGCGGATGGAGATCCAGGTCACCGGCGGAAATGCGCGGCTCGACTTCACCGAGGCCGTGATCACCCAGCCCACGCTGCACATCGACATGCATCTCAAGGGCGGCAACTTCATCATCGTCACCCGGCCGGGGGTCGTCGTCGACACGAACGAGATCGCCGCGACCGGCGGCCAGATCAAGGTGCGCCCCGAGGGACCGCAGACGCCGGTCGTCCTCACGATCGAGATCTCCGGCGAGATCTGGGGCGGCAACGTCAGGGTCGGCCCGCCGCGCCGGACATTCTGGCAGCGGCTGTCACGCCGGCCGGCCAGACCGAGCGGCAGCTCAACCAGCTAGGCATACACGCCCCTGCGTGGCGTCCGCTTTGCGGCTTTCGCCCATCGTTCGCGGGCCTTTCCGCATCGTGGATGTGCGATAGCTATTGCTATGGCAATACCTACGCCACATCCACGATGCGGAAACTGCCGAGTAGCCCGGATTAAAGGTGCAAATCGGCCCTGAATCATCGGGCGGCTCACCGCTTGCCGCAGTCGCGACCTAGCCCGGGACTGCCCGCAGCCCGTCTGAGCGCCCGCCGGCGGGCCGCTTAGTCGGGTACCGCCACGATGACGTCCGACGCCTTGATGATCGCGATCACGTCGCTGCCCTCGGTCAGGCCGAGCTCGCTGGCGGCCTCGGTGGTGATCGAGGCGACCAGGCGGATGCCGCCCGCGTCCAGCGCGATGTTGGCGGTGGCCTCGCCCCTGGTGATCCCGGTGACCCGAGCGGAAATCTTGTTGCGTGCGCTGAGCCGCATCCCAGTTGCTCCGTTCTCGCTGCCGACACTGCGGCCATTGTGCCGTGGATAGCCAGCGCGCGCCGGGTCCGGCCATTTGCCCGGCCGCCCGGGCCGGTGGCAAGCTCGTGAGCATGGCCAGTTCGCACGAGCACGACGAAGCGCACCACCACGAGCACGATCATGTGCACGACGCGAGCTGCGACGTCGCGCACGGCCGGGCCGAGGCGCGCGCCGAGGACAAGGTGCTGGTCGCGGTGTTCGCCTCGCCCGTCGCCAGCTATCTGCTCCGCTACGCCAGCGACGTCGGCTACCGCGCCGTGCTGGTCGAGCCCGACCCTGAGCTTGCCAAGACCGCGCTGGCGGACGGCGCCGAGCTAGCCGAGCGCACCGACCTTTTCCCGGCGGGTGCCGCCGATGTCGTGGTTACCGACCACCACCGCGAGGAACTCGGCGTGCAGCTGCGCGATGCGCTCGCTGGCGAGGCTCGGTGGGTCGGCATCATGGGCAACCCCAGGCACGAGGGCCCGCACATCAAGGCGCTGGCCGCGCTCGGCGTCCCGGACGACGAGATCGACCGCGTGCACCGCCCGATCGGCCTGAACATCGGCTCGCGCACGCCGGCCGAGATTGCCATCGCAACGCTCGCCGGCCTCATCGCCGACCGGAACGGCAAACCGGGCGGTTTCACCTTCTGACCTGCCGTTGCCGCCCCTTGGGGCCAGAACCTGTCAAGCTTGGGAACGGGACCAGCTCTGCCTGCGCGGTAGTGCTGCACCTTGGGGGTGGTTCACATGGCGGGTAGCCCGTGGCCGGTCATTCACGCCGAGCGGGACGCGCTGGCTGCTGATCTGGACGGACTTGACGACGCTCAGTGGCGGACACCGTCGCTGTGCGGGGAGTGGTCGGTGCGCGAGGTGCTCGGGCACATGACCGCGACCGCGCGGATGACGCCGCCGAAGTTCCTGGCCGAGCTGGCGGGCTCCGGCTTCAAGTTCAACAAGATGACGGCCAAGGATGTCGCCAGGGAGACCAGCGGGACGCCGACCGAAGGGCTGGCCGCGTTCCGCAGCCTCAGCCGCGCGACGACTCATCCGCCCGGCCCGATCGACTCGATGCTGGGCGAGGCGATCATCCACAGCGAGGACATCCGCCGCCCGCTCTTCATCAGCCGGCAGTACCCGCTGGACGCCGTCACCAGGGTCGCCGACTTCTACAAGGGCTCGAACCTGCTGATCGGCGCCAGGAAGCGGATCGATGGCCTGCGGCTCCGCGCCACGGACACCGAGTGGAGCACCGGTGACGGGCCGGAGGTCAGCGGGCCGGCCGTGTCCTTGCTGCTCGTGATGACCGGCCGGCCGCAGGCGCTCGCGGACCTGAGCGGCGACGGCGTGCCGACGCTGCGGGCCCGGATGCCCGAGGGCGCCGCCGGTGCCTGAGCAAGCTGGCTATTCGGGCACGCCGCTGCCGGCCAAGCTGGGCATCGGCGACGGCGACGAGGTCGCGCTGATCGGAGCACCCGAGCGGTTCGAGGACACGCTCGGCGAGCTGCCCGATCTCGGCAGCCTGCATACCAGCCTCGTCGACAACGCCAGGTACGACGTGATCGTCGCGTTCATGACCCAGCGGGCTGAGCTGGAGGCCGAGCTGCCGCGGCTGCGGGCCAGGATGGCCCCCGCCTGCGGGCTCTGGATCGCCTGGCCGAAGCGCGCCTCGAAGGTGCCGACGGACCTGACCGACAACGTCGTCAGGGAGGTCGCGCTGCCGACCGGCCTCGTCGACAACAAGGTGTGCGCGATCGACCAGACCTGGACCGGGCTGCGGCTGGTCATCCGGCGGGAGAACCGCTAGCGCGCCGTCGCCCCGATCAGGGTTGGATCCGGGTCTTTCCCGATACCCGCGGGCGTGCGGGAGCGGCAGGCTGTAGGGCATGAGCACTGATAGCGACACCCAGCAGTCCTCCGCTCCCGACGCCGGCGAGCGGCCCCGCGCCTCGGGCAGGCCGCCGCTGCGCCGCCCGGTGCACGGCCGCATGCTCGCAGGCGTCGCGGCCGGCCTGGCTCGTTACTTCGGGATCGACGTCACGATCGTCCGGATCGTTCTGGTCGTGCTGGCCATACTCGGCATCGTCGGGAACTCCCTGGCCATCGCGGGCATCCCGCTGTACCTGGCCGGCATCCCGCTGTACCTGGGCGGCTGGCTGCTGATCCCCGAGGAGGGCTACGACCACTCGATCGCGGCCACCATCCTCGAGTCCCTGCAAGGCCGCACGCGCTGACCTGCGGGGCCTGACCCTCGTGCAGGGTGATGTTCCGCCCTGGGCGCTGGGCGCCATCTTGGGCCGACAGGATAAATCATCAGCACACAGCACGGTGAGACCGTGGCTGGCGTATCTCCTCCGGACTCAACTTGGAGGTGTGATCATGGTGAGATACGCAAGAATCTCAGTGCGGCTGTTATCGGTTATCGCCT
>DAIOWC010000213.1:0-10736 GCA_036758685.1 Streptosporangiaceae bacterium
GCGCCCCGCTCCGCCGGTGCTTGAACTAGTAACTCTGAACATCGGCTGTTATCTTCCTGCCAACGTGGCCCCGGAACGGCGGTATGCCTTGAACGTCTCGGATCTGGTGCTCTCCCTCGCGCTCGCCGGGCTGGCCGGGTTCAGCGTCACCACCGTCCGCAGGGCGTGGCGCGACCCGGACTGGCGGCCGTTCGGCCAGGGCTGGCGATTCAGCCCGCGCGCCGTCGTGGCCAGGGCGGTCATCCTGGTCTCGGCGACGGTCATATTGGGGGTGCTCACGGTCGCGTCCGCGACGAGCGGGTCAGCGGCCAGGGCCATCACGGCCGTCGGCGGGCTCGTCGGCATCGTGGGCGTCCTGGCTGGCGGCGTGCTGGCCGTGACGCTGACGTCCTTCGGCCGCCCGGCTTCGCTCGTGCCGCCGTCATTGCGGGCAGGCACCCGGTGAATGCCAGCGACGCTTCGTGGCCGGTGGACGAAACCGTGGTCGCCGCGGCTGCGGGCGAAGGACGCGGCGTGATCTCGCTGGCCCGGTCCGCGGGCGGCTTCCGTGATCTGCTGCGCGCATACAAGGTCCTCATCGACCGCCGCGAGGTCGGCAGCGTCAAGCGCGGCCAGCGACTGCACCTGCCGGTGACGGCCGGCCACCACGACATTCAGCTGAAGATCGACTGGTGCTCGAGCCCGGTCCTGACGGTCGAGGTCGCGCCGGGCGCCGTGACCAGGCTGCACTGCGAGCCGGGCGGAGGCCCCGCGGCCGCCCGCCGGGCGCTCGACAATCCGGCCGACTACATCAGGCTCGTCCAGGTCTGACAGCGCGGTTTGAAATACAGCTCACATGGGGTAACGGCGCAGGCCGACCGCGTACTCGACGCCGGCGCCGAGGCCGATGTAGCCGGCCATGTCCCGGAGGAACGTATCCGGGTCGAAGTCGCCGCCGAGCCCGGCGAGGTAAGCCGCATGCTCCCTCAGTGACGCCACGCCGGCGTCGATCGTCCCGGTCACGTCGACGAAGTGCGTCGGGTTCCCGGTCCCGATGACGTACGCCTCCTTGATCGACTCGCAGCGCGGGCCGAGCTCGGGGAAGACCCACTCGTTCGCGGCGTCGCGGCAGGCATCGAGCACTGCCAGCCCGACCGCCCGGTGGTCGGCGTGGTTCACCGGGCCGTCCTCGCCCCAGGTCAGGTCGAAGCTCTGCGTGAAGACGACCTCGGGATCCACGTGCCGGAGGGTCCGGGTGAGGTCGCGCCGCAGCGGCAGGCCGTACTCGATCAGGCCGTCGGGATGGCCGAGGAACATCACCTCGGTGACTCCGACCAGCGCCGCGGAGCGTCGTTCCTCCTCCTCACGCAGTGGTCCCACGGTTGCGGGGTCCTGCCCGGCGATGCCGGCCTCACCGCTGCTGACCAGCACATAGGCGATGCTCTTGCCCTGGCCGGTCCACCGCGCGATGGCCGAGGCCGCGCCGTACTCCAGATCGTCCGGGTGCGCGACGACCGCGACCCCGCGGGTCCAGTCCTCTGCCATCGGCTGCACGATCCCTGCCTCTCCCCAGCTGTGTCCGCGGCTGCTTGATGTCCTATTCAACCGGGCCGGCGTAGGCTGCGGCGTTGTGCTTCCCCGAGTCGTGGCGACCAGGTACGTGACGCCGCTGCGCGAGGGCGGATCGCTGCCAGGGCTGATGGAGGCCGACGACCTCGGTACCTACGTGGTCAAGTTCCGCGGCGCGGGCCAGGGTCGCAAGGCCCTGATCGCTGAGATCATCACTGGCCTGCTCGCCCGCGCGTTCGGCCTCCCCGTGCCCGACCTGGTAACCGTCGACCTGGATCCCGCGCTCGCGCCGGGGGAGCCGGACCAGGAAATCCAGGACCTGCTGCGGGCGAGCGGCGGGCTGAACCTGGGCGTGGACTTCCTGCCCGGTGCCCTGGACTTCGACGTGGCCTCGGCGCGGGTGGACTCGGCGACCGCGGGCCGCATCCTCTGGCTGGACGCGCTGGTGGCGAACGCCGACCGCTCGTGGCGTAATCCGAACATGCTGCTGTGGCACGGCAGGCTGTACCTCATCGACCATGGCGCGACGCTGACGTTCCAGCACCGCTGGTCATCGGCCATCGCCGCGGCCCAGCGGCCCTACGACGCCTCCGATCACGTCCTGATCGGCTGCCACGGGCTGGTCGAGGACGCCGACCGCGAGCTCGCGCCGCGCGTCACTTCCGACCTGCTCGCGGACATCGTCCGTGAGGTTCCCGGCGAGTTCCTGGACGAGGAGACCGAGTTCACCTCGGCCGAACAGACGCGGCTGGCCTACGCGGACTGGCTGCTGGCCCGGCTGGACGCCCGCCCGGCCTGGCTGCCGCCGCTGGTGGCGACCGCCGCCGGGGCCAGGACCGCGCCGGAGGCGGGCCGATGAGCAGCCAGAACGAGCAGACGAGCGGCGAACCGCAGGTCTTCGAGTACGCCGTGCTGCGGGTGGTGCCGAGGGTAGACCGGGGCGAGGCCATCAACGCCGGCGTCCTGGTCTACTGCCGGCCGCTGCGCTATCTGAGGGCCAGGGTGGAGCTGGACGCCGAGCGGCTGCTGGCGCTGGATCCGGCCGCCGACGTCGAGGGCATCCGCAAGGCTCTGGACGCGATCGCCGACATCTGCGCGGACTCGCAGGCGGCCGGGCAGGCGGGACAGCAGGAGATCGGCCGCCGGTTCCGGTGGCTGACCGCGCCGAGGAGCACGGTCGTGCAGCCGGGGCCGGTGCACACCGGGCTGACCCGCGACCCGGATGCCGAGGCCGAGAGATTGCTCCAGTCGCTGGTACGGCGCCTGGACGGCTCGCAGACCTGACCCGCCCGCCCGCTAAGCTGTGCCGGAGCAAAGCCCTGGCATTTAGCGCCCGTCAGCGCGGACTGGCCGTCCCCCGGCCGGGGTCGGCGAGGGGAGCTGGGCACCATCATGCAAGTCACAGGCGCGCGGAGCGCTGCTGACCGCGAGCCGCTGAAGGTGGCGCTGCTCGGCTGCGGGACCGTCGGGTCCCAGGTATACCGGCTGCTCACCGAGCAGTCGGCCGACTTGCAGGCCAGGGCGGGCGCGCCTCTGCACGTGGTCGGGGTAGCCGTCAGGGACCCGCAGTTGCCGAGGGACGTCCCGGTAGACCGCAGCCTGATGACCACCGACGGCGCCAGCCTGGTCACCCGGCCCGATGTGGACATCGTGATCGAGCTAATCGGTGGTATCGAGCCGGCGCGGAGTCTGCTGCTGGCCGCCCTCGGCGCGGGCAAATCGGTGATTACGGCGAACAAGGCCCTCATCGCCGCCGACCGGGCGGTCCTGCACCGCACCGCGTACGAGGCCGGCGGCGACCTGTACTACGAGGCCGCGGTGGCGGGCGCGATCCCGCTGCTGCGCCCGCTGCGCGAGTCGCTGGCGGGTGACGAGGTCCGCCGGGTGCTCGGGATCGTCAACGGCACGACGAACTTCATCCTCGACCGCATGGACAGCTCCGGCGCGGACTTCAGCGCGGCGCTGGCCGAGGCCCAGGCGCTCGGCTACGCCGAGGCCGATCCGACCGCCGATGTTGCCGGCTTCGACGCCGCGGCCAAGGCCGCGATCCTGGCCAGCATCGCGTTCCACACCGACGTGACCGCGGACGACGTCTACCGCGAGGGGATCCTGTCGGTCACGGCGGCCGACATCGCGAGCGCCCGTGCGCTCGGCTGCGTGGTCAAGCTGCTGGCCATCTGCGAGCGGAGCCCTGGCGGAATCACGGCCAGGGTGCATCCGGCGATGATCCCCAGGGTCCATCCGCTGGCAGCCGTGCGCGACGCCTACAACGCCGTGTTCGTCGAGGCGGAGGCCGCCGGCCGGCTGATGTTCTACGGCGCCGGTGCCGGCGGGCAGCCCACCGCCAGCGCCGTGCTCGGCGATACCGTCGCCGTCGCCCGGAACCTGCTCGCGGGCCTGCGCGGCCCGGAGGCCTCCTTCTATGCCGAGCTGCCGGTGGTGCCGATCGGGGACGCGATCACGCGCTACTACGTGCAGCTGGACGTGGCCGACCGGCCGGGCGTGCTCGCGCCGATCGCGGACGCGTTCGCGCAGCAGGGGGTCTCGATCAAGGACGTGCGCCAGGACGGCCGGGGCGAGGACGCGAACCTGATCATCATGACGCACTCGGCCCGCGAGGCGGCGCTGGCCAAGACGGTGTCCGTGCTCACCGCGATGGAATCGGTGCGGAACGTGGACAGCGTGATGCGCGTCGAGGGCATGGAGGGCGAATGACCGCGACGCCGGCCAGCACCCGGCGCCCCTGGGCCGGCGTGATCGCCGAGTACCGCGCTCACCTGCTGGTGCCCGATGACGTGCCGGTCGTCACCCTCGGCGAGGGCGGGACCCCCCTGCTGCCCGCCCCGGTGCTCTCCCGCCAGACCGGCTGCGAGGTCTACCTCAAGGTCGAGGGCGTCAACCCGACGGGCTCGTTCAAGGACCGCGGCATGACGGTGGCGGTCACGATGGCCGCGGCGCGGGGCGTCAAGACCATCATCTGCGCGTCGACCGGCAACACCAGCGCCAGCGCGGCCGCCTACGCCGCGAGGGCCGGCCTGGACTGCGCGGTGCTGGTCCCGCGCGGCAACATCGCGGTCGGGAAGCTCGCGCAGGCGCTCGCGCACGGCGCGCGGCTGCTGCAGGTGGACGGCAACTTTGACGACTGCCTGGAGATGGTGCGCAAGCTCTCGGCCGAGTATCCGCTGGCCCTGGTCAACTCGATCAACCCCGAACGGCTGCACGGCCAGAAGACCGCTGCCTTCGAGGTCGCCGATCAGCTCGGCGACGCCCCGGACGCCCACTTCCTTCCGGTCGGGAACGCGGGCAACATCGCCGCCTACTGGCTCGGCTACCGCGAGTACGCAGGGGCCGGGAAGACCAGCAAGCGGCCGCGGATGATGGGCTATCAGGCCGCCGGGGCCGCGCCGCTGGTCATCGGCCGCCCCGTGCTCAGTCCGGCCACGATCGCGACGGCCATCCGCATCGGCGCGCCGGCCTCCTGGCAGCTGGCCGAGGCCGCCCGCGACGAATCCGGCGGCCTCATCGACTCGGTCACCGACGAGCAGATCCTGTCGGCCTACCGGCTGCTGGCCAGGCGGGAGGGCGTGTTCGTGGAGCCCGCCTCGGCGGCCGGGGTGGCCGGGCTCCTGCAGGCGCGCGAGGCGGGTCAGCTGGCGGCCGGCTCCGTGGTGGTCTGCACGCTCACCGGCCACGGCCTCAAGGACCCCGAGACGGCGGTGGCCGACGTGTCCATGCCGCCGCCGGTTGGCGTCGACGTCATCGCTGCGGCGCTGGCGCTGGACCTTTAGTGAGGTGGGCGACCGGCCCGGTGGCCGTCCGCGTCCCGGCCACGAGCGCGAACCTCGGTCCTGGCTTCGACTCCGTGGGGCTGGCGCTCACGCTGCACGATGCCGTCGAGGCGCGCGTCGCGACGTCGGGCGTCGACATCCGGGTGACCGGCATGGGCTCGGACACGGCGAACGCCCGCGAAGCGCACCTGGTGATCAGGGCGATGCGGGCGGCGTTCGACGTCATCGGAGCACAGCCGCCCGGTCTCGCGATCTCCTGCCAGAACGCGGTGCCGCACGGATTCGGCCTCGGCTCGTCCGCGGCGGCCATCGTGGCCGGCGTGCTCGCCGCGCGCGCCCTGGCAGGAGCGGACGGACTCGCCGCCCTGCCGGACCCGGCCGTGCTCCGGCTCGGGACCGAGATGGAAGGTCATCCCGACAACGTGGCCGCGTGCCTGCTCGGCGGCCTGACGATCGCCTGGCAGTCGGGCGACGGGCCGGCGGCCACCCGGCTGGAGCCGATGGCCGACCTCAGACCGATGGTCTGCGTGCCGACCACGCCGCTGGCCACCGAGGTGGCGCGTCAGGTGCTGCCCGCCGCCGTCCCGCACGCCGACGCGGCCGCGAACTCGGCGCGCAGCGCGCTGCTGATCGCGGCGCTGACCGGCCGGCCCGAGCTGCTCCTGGCGGGCACCGAGGACTTCCTGCACCAGAGCCACCGGGCCGACTCGATGCCCGCGACCACCGCGCTGATCGCCGAACTACGCGCCGCGGGTATCGCCGCCGTGGTCTCCGGCGCGGGCCCGTCGGTGCTCGCGCTGCCGGTCGGCGCCGCGAGCGTCACGGCGGTCGCCGGCCTGGCCGCGGCGGCCGACCCGAGCGCGGGCTGGCAGGTACTCGCGCTCAGCGTTGACCTCGCCGGGGCCCGCGTGCTGGATTGCTAGACGGTCGGCACGCGGTCCAGGCAGCAGTCCCCGCACAGCCCGCCGCCGGGCACGCGGTAATACAGGCAGCAGGACGACCGCCGGAATGCCGGGAACGTGCTGACGCGGGGGCCGGTCTCGTCCAGAACGCCGGTGCCGCCCAGGTGCTCGCTGAGCAGGAGTGCGCGGGCGAGCGCGGTGGCCCGGTTCGTCAGGCCCGGATGAGCGCGGACGAGCTCGCCGAGCGCGCCGATCATCGCCGACGCCGAGTTGCCGCGGAGCAGCCCGTCGGCCAGCGGCACGGGCAGCCGCGCCGCGAACCCGTCGAGCTGCTCGCCAACCACGTCGGCGCGCAGCTCGTCCGGTGATTCTGCCCGCCATCCCGACCGGCCGCCGAGGCCCAGCCGGAGCGGCGAGCTGGCCTGTACCAGCAGGGAGCTCAAATCGGGTACGACCCCGCGCAGCAAGACGCAGCCGAGCACCGGCGACCATAGTCGCGCGGCGAAGCCCAGGTGCAGGATCGATGCGGCCACGCGAAGCTCACTCGTTCCTAGCTGACGTGCGGTCCCGGCCGTGAGGGCAGCCACGTCGAGGTCGGCCGGCTGCTGCCAGCCGCGACCGGGGCCGACGAGCCGGAGGTCGAAGAACGGTCCCGTCAGCGCGGTGACCGCGAGCGCTTCGCGCAGCTGATCGGCGGTGGCGTCCTCGGTCACGTCAAGGACGGTAACCGGCGACGGCCTCCAGCAGCGCACCGGTAGCCAGAAGCAGTTCCTCGCCGCCGGCGGGTCCGACGATCTGCAGGCTGGCGGGCAGCCGGTGCGCGGACGGGACCGGCAGCGCGAGCGCGGGAAGGCCGGCCAGGTTCACCGGCGCGGTGAGCTGACCGAAGTCCCCGCTCCGGCTCTCGGCCAGCGGCGGCGGGAAGAACGCGACGGTGGGCAGGACCAGCGCCTCAACCGAGCTGAACAGCGCGGTCCACTCGGACTTCCAGACCTCCTGGTAGGCGCGTGCCTCGCGTAGCTGTCCGGCGGTGACGGTGCTGCCGTCCTGCAGCTCCGCCCAGACGTCGCCGCTGATCCCGGCCTCGTTCGCCGGGTCCGCGAGCAGGGACGTGTTTGCCGCCGCCGCCTCGGAGCCCAGCAGACGATAGGTGTGGGCCAGCGCGGTGGGCCAGTCCGGCAGCTCCACCTCGATGACCTTCAGCCCGCTGCGCTGGAGCACGGCGTCGATGGCCGCGTCGATGCGCGGGTCCGCGCGGTTGGCGGCCGGGCGCAGCCGACCGATCTTCGCTGCGGGGTTGACCGAGCGGGCCGTGAACCCTGGCTCCAGCAGCGCCATCGCCGCCGCGAGCCCGGCCACATCGCGGGCGATCGGGCCGACGGTGTCGAGACTGGGCGCGAGCGGCCAGACGCCCTCGGTGCTGATCCGGCCGTAGGTGGTCTTCAGCCCGGCCAGCCCGCAGAACGCGGACGGGATGCGGACCGAGCCGCCGGTGTCGGTGCCGTACGCATAATCGGCCGCATCCTCGGCGACGGCCACCGCCGACCCGCTGGAGGAGCCGCCCGGCAGCAGCGCCGGATCGAGCGGGTTGACCGGCGTGCCGTACCACTGGTTCGTGCCGCTGCCGCCGAGGGCCAGCTCGTACAGGTTCGCCTTGCCGACGATTGCGGCGCCGGCCGCCCGCGCGCCGGCCAGGCAGGGCGCGTCGGCGACCGCGGGCTGCGCTTTGTCCGCGACGGCCTTGCACCCGGCAGTTGTCGGCACGCCGATGACGTCGATGAGGTCCTTGACCGCGACCCGCGGCCCGGTTCCGGAATGCTCAAGCATCGTGATGAAGGTCGCCACTCACCCAATTCTGGATGCACCGGGACAGTGTCGCTACCCCGCTACCAGGCGGCGTTGTCCCCCGCGCTCAGCGCCTGGGCCAATGACGAGGGAACTCCGGGCAGCGGCGTGAAGCGGCCGTTGTCGAGCCTGCCGAAGCCGGGGCACTGGACGAGGAAGTGCGACCCTTCGGCCGCCATCGACTCAACCCCGCAGATGTTGTCATCGTCCATCGGCATGACCTGGGTCACCGTCAGGAGCACCCGCAGCACATGGCCCGTCCTCGCCGAGAACTCGACGAGCTTCACGGTCTCGTTGCCCAGATGGCCAGGGTCCGAGTATTCGGTCGAGATGAGCTCCGTCCCGTCCGGGGTGAGTAGCGCTGCTGGGCTTGAGAGGTACCGGTATAGCGGCGGCGAAGGGATCAGCCGCGAGTTCGTGATGAGGCTGCCGCTCGGAGAGCTGACGTTCAGCACCCGGTATCCCATCAGCTTCGGCGTGGCTGGCAAATCCACAAGGAACAAGAGCTGGCGCCCGCCATCGACCCACTGTGCCGGTTCCTGATCGTCAAGCGGTTCCGTGCCCGGTGCGAGCCACACCTTGCTGGCTGACCCTGACGGCAGTGAGATGACCTCGAGCCCTCCGCCGCAGTACGTCGGGATATGGGGAGAGCACTCCACCACTTGAATCGCTAGCCGACGGCCGTCGGGCGATAGTGAAGCGGCGTACAAGCTGCCTGTGGGCGCGTTCACTGGCAGCTGGCCTAGCCGAGCCGAGCGGCCGTTGGCCGCGATGCGCAGCAAGTACACGGTCGGGACCGCGGGGGTGAAGGGCTTGACTGGCTTCTCGAGCTTGAACGCGCTGATGGCGAAGGTTCGGTCATCGGCGGCCGCGGTGATGGTCGTCGGCACGCCGTCCTGCAGCGTAGCTTCCGCCCGCTGCGGGATCCACACCCCGGTCGGGATCATCAGTGAGCACAGAGCCGCGCCGGACGCCGAACTTCGAACGGTCACGCCGATGACGATGCGGTTGTTGCGCGCCGCTTCGTGGAGCGCGACATAGTACGGCGGCATGCCGGCCGGCGCCCCCGCGGAGGCCGGCCGGCAGCTTACGGTGCCATTCGCGGGCTGGTTGCTGACCATGCCGCGACCGAGGGTGACTGCGGAGATGACCGCGATGACGGCGGCCACCGCCGCGAGCGGTGCCAGCCACCGGACCGCACCGACCCGTCGCGGTGCGGGCTCTCGCAGGGGGCGGATGGTCTCGGACTGGGCCCGCTGGGCCAGGGTCTTCAGGTCGCGGCGGAGCCGCTCTTCGAGGTCGTTCACTTCTCGTCCTCCCGTAGAACGCGAGCCAGCGTGGCGAGCCCCCGTGCGCAGTTAGAGCGGACCGTGCCGGGCGCTACCCGGAGCACCTCGGCGATCTCCGCCACGTCCAGGTCGAGGTAGTACCGGAGCACGATCACCTCGCGCTGGCGGCGCGCCAGCGCTCGCAGCGCGGCGATTAGCTCGCTCCGGTCGTCCGCCGCGGCCGCTCCATCGGGGAGCGCGGCCGACGATCCGGCTAGCCGGGGCAGATGCTTGCGCGCAACCGCAGTTCGCCGGTGCACGGACCGGCATCCGTTGAGCACGCTGGATCGCACGTAGGCCAGGCCGTTCGAGGGCTCCCTGAGCCCGAGCCAGCCGCGGTGCGTCCGTTCGAACGCGTCCTGCACCACGTCCTCGGCCGTGGCCAGATCGCCGACCATGATCATTGCCAGGCGCACCAGCTCCAGGTGGTGCTGGCGGAAGAGGTCTGCCAGCGACACCGTGTCCGCCGCCTGGCCGTCGGCTTGCCCGGCGTCCGCTAGTGAGAAGGTCACGTCGAAGAGACGCCGATCAGCCAGCCAGCGCTGCATGCACTAGGCAATTCCTGCTCTCATCGTCCGTCGCTGGAAGTTTCCTGCAGTATGGCGACGTCGGAAGGAGCCGGGCCAGGTGTCAGCAGACAGCGAGCCAGTCCGCGTTTCCCTTCCCGTGATCGCGCGGGAGTGGGGCCGTATCGGCTGCATCGGCTTCGGCGGCCCGCCGGCCCACATCGCCCTGCTCCGCCAGCTCTGCGTGCAGCGGCGGGCCTGGCTTACCTCAGAGGAGTTCGAGGACGGCATCGCGGCGACGAACTTGCTGCCCGGCCCGGCGTCGACCCAGCTCGCGATCTTCTGCGCGTGGCGGCTGGCCGGCGTCGCGGGGGCGATTGTGGGCGGGCTGTGCTTCATCGTTCCCGGCCTGATCGTGATCCTGGCCCTGTCGGTGCTGTTCCTCGCGCACGCGCCGCCAGCCTGGGTGACCGGCGCCGCGGCGGGTGCCGGGGCGGCGGTCCCGGCGGTGGCCGTGAGCGCCGCCACCAGCCTCATGCCCGCGAGCTGGCGGCGCATGGGCTCGGTCGTGGCCGCGCGGGCCCGCTGGATTGCCTATCTGATCGCGGGTGGCGTCGCCTCGGGGCTGGCGGGCCAGTACGTGGTGGCCGTGCTGGCCGGCTGCGGCCTCATCGAGCTGGCGATCCGCCGACCCCCTGGGCGGGAACGAGCTAGCGCCGGGCTAATGCCGCTCGCGCTGCCCGCGGTCGCGGCCACCGGCGGTCTGGCGGCCGTCGCGTGGGTCGCGGTCAAGGTGGGGGCGCTGTCGTTCGGCGGCGG
>DAIOWC010000214.1:0-10721 GCA_036758685.1 Streptosporangiaceae bacterium
GTGCACGAGCGGTTCAGCGTCGAGATCTTCCGCGGCTGCACCCGCGGCTGCCGGTTCTGTCAGGCCGGCATGATCACCCGGCCGGTGCGGGAGCGCTCGATCGAGACGATCGGGGCCATGGTCCAGACCGGCCTGGCCGCGAGCGGGTTCACCGAGGTCGGGCTGCTGTCGCTGTCGAGTGCCGACCACAGTGAGATCAACGAGATCGCGGTCGATCTGGCCGACCGGTACGAGGGCACCAGCACCGGCCTGTCGCTGCCGTCGACGCGGGTGGACGCGTTCAACGTGACGCTGGCCGACGAGCTGAGCCGCAACGGCCGCCGGTCGGGCCTGACGTTCGCCCCCGAGGGCGGTACGGACCGGATCCGCAAGGTGATCAACAAGATGGTCACCGAGGACGACCTGATCAAGACCGTGACCACCGCCTATGCCAGCGGCTGGCGGCAGGTCAAGCTGTACTTCATGTGCGGCCTGCCGACCGAGACCGACGACGACGTGCTGGCGATCGCGCGCGTGGCCCGCCGCGTGATCGAGGCGGGACGGGCTGCGAGCGGCCGCCGCGACATCCGGTGCACGGTGTCGATCGGCGGGTTCGTGCCCAAGCCGCACACGCCCTTCCAGTGGGCCGCCCAGTGCGACCACGAGACCGTCGATGCCCGGCTGCGCGCGCTTGGCGCGGCCATGCGATCCGACCGCGCGTACGCCAAGGCGATCGGGTTCCGCTACCACGACGGCAGGCCGTCGATCGTCGAGGGCCTGCTGTCGCGCGGTGACCGCCGGGTCGCCGGCGTGATCCGGGCCGCCTGGGAGGACGGGGCCCGGTTCGACGGGTGGAGCGAGTCGTTCTCTTACGAGCGCTGGGAGCGGTGTGCCGCCTCGGCGCTGGCTGCGGACGGCGTCGACCTGGCCTGGTACACGACCAGGGAACGGGCCTACGACGAAGTGCTGCCCTGGGATCACCTGGACGCCGGCCTTGAGCGCGACTGGCTCTGGCAGGACTGGCTGGCGGCGATCGATCCCGATGGCGCCGCGGAGGTCGAGGACTGCCGCTGGACGCCGTGCTTCGAGTGCGGGGCGTGCTCGGCGCTGGGTACCGAGACTCAGGTCGGCCCGACCGGGCGCCGGATGCTGCCCATCAGCGTCGCCGGCCCGGCCGCGACGGATGGGCACTGACATGGGCCGTCAGCAGCCTTCGACCCCGCCGCCACCGCCAGCGGTGCAACGGCTCGTGATCAGGTACGCTAAACACGGCAGGATGCGTTTCGCGAGCCACAGGGACATCGCGCGTGCAGTTGAACGGGGAGTACGGCGGGCTGGACTGCCGGTCGCGTACTCGGCCGGATTCTCACCGCATCCCAAGATTTCCTACCAGGGTGGAGCGCCGACCGGCGCAGCCAGCGAGGCTGAATACCTGGAAATCGCGCTCACCGCAGCCCTGGACCCAGATGAGGTCCGGAGCAGGCTCGACGCCGCGCTTCCGGATGGAATTGACGTGATCGAGGCCGCTGACCTGGCCGCCGTAAGGGCGGCGCCGCGGTTGGAGGCCTCGGTTTGGCAGGTGGTTTTGCCGGGTGTGCAACCGCAGGATGCCGCATCGGCGGTGCGGGCGTTCCTGGCCTCCGAACACGCGGAGGTCGATCGCCTCACCAGCAGCGGAGTCAGGCGGCTCGACACCAGGGAAGGCGTGGTATCGCTGGAGCTAGAGCAGCGCGCCGTCGCCGGGGAACAGTCCGGATGTGCGATACTTCGAATGGTTGTTCGGCACTTGACACCTGCCGTGCGACCCGACGACATCCTGGTAGCGCTCCGCCACTTGTCGGGCCTTGAGCCGTCGTCGCCCCCACGGGTGACGCGCTTGGCACAGGGTCCGCTCAGCAGTAACGCTGCCGCCGCAGGTGCTAGCGCGGCTGGCCTGGATACGACGGTCGGCTCGGTCGGCCAGTCATGGCCTTTGACCCCGGCCGACCCAGCGCAGGCCAGCCCGGCTGGAGTTAGCAGTGCTGTAGCCAGCACTGGCGTAGCTAACACCGCGGCGGAGGGGCCCCGGCCTAGCCGGCGGGGCGCCGCACAGGGACAGGTATTGGCAACGCGCCCGGAGAAGGGGGACGCCAGCATGGCGTATGCCGCTCCGGTGAGCGCGTATGGACAGCTCCCGCGCGGCGCGGAGCGACCCAGCGAGGTCGGCTGCGCCCGGGAGCCTGACGGGAGAGATCGCCCGAATGCTCGAGATCGAGCGACAGGACAACGAATCTGGTGATGGCCGGAACGAGGTTGCGGACCAGAACGAGAGCCAGGGGCGCGGGTTGCTGCGCCGGGCTCGTCGTGCGGTAACGCGGCCTGCCGGCCCGCCCAGCACAGAGCCTGCCGCACAACCAGCTCATGAACCGGCTCCGGCCCCGGCCGGAGATCCGGCCGAGACGCCGCGGGCCGAAAAAGCGCCGACCAGGACACGGTCGGCCCGGACACAGCCGGCGGCCACGTCGGCCGCCGGCGAACCGGCCCAGCACGCGGCTGCCACTTCGGCAGCTGCCGCCGCGTCCGACACCGGCGGCACCGCCGCCGGCGCCGCGGACCCGGCCCAGCCCGGCGAGGATGGCGAGAAGCAGCCCGCGAAGGCCGCCAGGCAGACGTCCAGCCGCACCAGGACGTCAAGGTCGCGCACCACGAAGGCGCGCGCCGACGGCGATGACACCCCGGCCGGCCCCGAGGAGCACGGTCCGGCCGGCGGCTCCGAGTCAGAGCGGCCGGTTTCGTCTGAACCGCCTGCGCCGGATGGACGACAAGCACCCCCGCAGGTCGCGTTCCAGCCCCCGCTTGTGATCTTCCAGCCGCCTGAGATCGCTCCGGCGCGCCCGGCGGCCAGTCGGCCGGAGCGCCCGCAGCCGGCGGCCGCTGCCCAAGCCGAAGGCGAGGACAGCGCCGATTCTGAGAAGGACGAGACCGCGGGCGGCACGGCCGCCAGCAAACGGCGCCGGCGCGGTGGCCGTGGGCGCGGTAAGGGCGGCGGCGAGGGGACGGACGGCGCCGAGGTGGCAGCCGCGGCCGAGCCGGCCTCCAAGCAGGCTTCCGTGGCGGCCGATGGTGAGTCAGACGACGACGATGCGGACGAGTCGACGGCCAGCGCTCGGCGCCGGCGACGCCGGCGCCGGAGCGGCACGGGCGGCGAGGGCGACGGTCAGGCCGGTGACGGCTCGGCCGACGATCCGCCGAACACCGTGGTCCACGTCCGGTCGCCGCGCTCGGCGGCCGACACCGATGTCCGGTCCGTCAAGGGCTCGACGCGGCTCGAGGCCAAGCGACAGCGCCGGCGCGAGGGCCGCGAGTCCGGCCGGCGCCGCCCGCCGATCATCACCGAGTCGGAATTCCTGGCCCGGCGCGAGGCCGTCGAGCGGGTCATGGTGGTGCGCCAGCACGGCGACCGGACGCAGATCGCCGTGCTCGAGGACGGCGTGCTGGTCGAGCATTACGTCGACAAGGCCAGCCATCAGTCCTACGTCGGCAACGTCTACCTCGGCAAGGTGCAGAACGTCCTGCCCTCGATGGAGGCCGCGTTCGTCGACATCGGCAAGGGCAGGAACGCGGTCCTGTACGCCGGCGAGGTCAACTTCGACGCCAGCGGCCTTGAGGGCGAGTCCAAGCGCATCGAGTCCGCCCTGAAGTCCGGCCAGTCGATCCTGGTGCAGGTCACCAAGGACCCGATCGGGCACAAGGGCGCGCGGCTGACCAGCCAGGTCAGCCTGCCGGGCCGGTACCTCGTGTACGTGCCCGGCGCGAGCATGACCGGGATCAGCCGCAAGCTGCCCGACACCGAGCGCACCCGGCTGAAGCAGATTCTCAAGCAGGTCATGCCGGAGAACGCCGGGGTCATCGTCCGGACCGCCGCCGAGGGTGCCTCGGAGGAGGAGCTGGCCCGCGACGTGGCCCGCCTGTCCGCGCAGTGGGAGGCGATCGAGAAGAAGGCCAAGACCGCCAGCGCCCCGGACCTGCTCTACAGCGAGCCCGACCTGACGCTGCGGGTGGTCAGGGACATCTTCAACGAGGACTTCACCAGCCTGGTCATCGCCAGCGAGACCGAGTGGGACCTGGTCGACGAGTACGTCCGCTACGTCGCCCCGCACCTGGCCGACCGGATGCAGCGCTGGGAAGACGACAAGGACGTGTTCGGGGCCTACCGCATCGACGAGCAGCTGGCCAAGGCGCTTGAGCGCAAGGTCTGGCTGCCCAGCGGCGGCTCGCTGGTCATCGACCACACCGAGGCGATGACCGTCATCGACGTCAACACCGGCAAGTTCACCGGGCAGGGCGGGAACCTCGAGCAGACCGTCACCAGGAACAACCTGGAGGCGGCCGAGGAGATCGTCAGGCAGCTGCGGCTGCGCGACCTCGGCGGCATCATCGTCATCGACTTCATCGACATGGTGCTGGAGAGCAACCGCGAGCTGGTGCTGCGCCGGCTGCTTGAGTGCCTGGCCAGGGACCGGACCAAGCACCAGGTCGCCGAGGTGACCTCGCTCGGCCTCGTGCAGATGACCCGCAAGCGGGTCGGCTCGGGGCTGCTCGAGGCGTTCTCCGTGTCGTGCGAGCACTGCAACGGCCGTGGCGTGATCACCTCGATGGAGCCGGTTGACCACACGCCAGCGCGCGGCCGGGATGGCGACGGCCACACCAAGGAAAACGGCCGCGGCCGGAACGGGCCTGCGCAGGTCGCTCGGAGCACGGCCGCGCGAGCCGGCCAGGGCAAGGGGGCCACCAGGGTCGCTGCCGACGGCCCCGGCGCCGACGGGTCTGACGCTGACCCGGCCGAAGGCAATGGCGTGCCCAAGGACAGTGCGGCGAACGCCGGCGGAGCCAAGCGGAGCTCCAGGTCGCGCGCCAGCCGCGCGAGCGGCCCGCCAAGCTCAGCCGCCACGGGCGGGCCTGCCGAGTCGGCAGCCGCCGATCCGACGGGCGAGCCGGTTGCTGACGACCAGCAGCAGGCGGACGCGAGCCCTCGAAGGTCGCGGTCCGGGCGAAGCCGTCGTTCCCCCCAGAAGGCGCAAAATGCCAACGGGGATGGGTCAGATTCGGGCGGCGAGCGCCAGCAGGCTGAGGTCCAGGCCGGCGGCCGGGAGGGTGAATCGGCAAGCAGCTGAGGACCCGCGCGGTCTGATACGCTTTATGGTCGGCGCACCTGAGCCCGCAGACCACGCGGCCCGGCTGATGGTGAGCAACGTCAGGCAAGCCCGTTTCGAACCCTGCTAAGGGTTTTCCGCGAATCTCCGCGGCGGGCGAGCACAAAGAGGAGAGAACTCTCGGTGTACGCGATCGTGCGCTGCGGCGGCAGGCAGGAGAGGGCGTCGGTTGATGACGTCCTGACCGTCGACAAGCTGTCTGGGGACGTCGGAACCAGCGTGACGCTGCCGACCCTGCTCGTCGTGGACGACGGCAAGGTCATCAGCGATCCCGCGGAGCTCGGCGGCTATCAGGTGACGGCTGAGATCGTGGGCGCCGCGAGCGGCCCCAAGATCAACATGATCCACTATAAGAACAAGACCGGCTATCGGCGCCGCCTCGGCCACCGGCAGAAGTACACGCAGGTGCGCGTCACCAGCATCGGTTCTGCCAAGGCCAGCGCCAGCTCAAGGAAGAAGGGCTGAGATGGCACACAAGAAGGGCGCGTCCTCCAGCCGGAACGGCCGGGACTCCAATGCGCAGCGGCTAGGCGTCAAGCGGTTCGGCGGCCAGGTCGTCAACGCGGGCGAGATCATCGTCCGCCAGCACGGCACCCACTTCCACCCCGGCGTCGGTGTGGGTCGCGGTGGCGACGACACGCTGTTCGCCCTGGTGGCGGGCAAGGTCGAGTTTGGCCGGCGCCGCGGCCGTCGTGCGGTCAGCGTGCTGCCAGCCGACGCTGCCGACGCCAGCTAGGCACTGCGTCAGCTGGGGCTGGGTATACCAGGTCAGCGGGCTTTCGGAGGGCGGACCGCCTAGGGTCCGCCCTCTGCTGTTTGCCGCACTGCTGTTTGCGGCACCGCTGTTTGCTGACCGGAGGAGAGGCAAGTCGTGGCTGAGTTCGCGGATCAGGCCACCGTGCGGATACGTGCGGGCGGCGGCGGCAACGGCTGTGCATCCGTGCACCGGGAGAAGTTCAAGCCTCTCGGCGGGCCGAACGGCGGCAACGGCGGGCGCGGCGGGGACGTGATCATTGAGGTCGATCCCGGCACCTCGACGCTGCTGGACTTTCACCGCCGACCGGTGCGCGCGGCCGGTGACGGCAAGGCCGGGGCGGGCTCGCACCGTAACGGAGCCGACGGCGACGACCTCGTGCTGCGGGTACCCGAGGGCACCGTCGTGAAGGTGTCCGACGGCGAGCAGCTTGCCGACCTCACCGGCGCGGGCACCAGGTACGTGGCGGCCGAAGGCGGCCGCGGCGGCCTGGGCAACGCCGCCCTGGCGTCAACGAAGCGCAAGGCACCCGGCTTCGCGCTGCGCGGCGAGCCCGGCACCGAGCTCGAGCTCGTCCTGGAGCTCAAGACCGTCGCCGACGCGGGGCTGGTCGGCTTCCCGAATGCCGGGAAGTCCTCGCTGATCGCCGCCATGTCCGCGGCGCGGCCGAAGATCGCTAACTACCCCTTCACAACGCTGACCCCCAACCTCGGCGTGGTGGAGGCGGGAGACGTCCAGTTCGTGATGGCCGACGTGCCCGGCCTCATCCCCGGTGCGAGCGCGGGCAAGGGCCTGGGCCTTGACTTCCTCCGTCATATCGAGCGCTGCACGGTGCTGGTGCACGTACTCGACTGCGCGACCGAGGAGCCGGGCCGGGACCCGATCAGCGACCTGGATGCGCTGGAGGCCGAGCTGGCCGCCTACGCGGAGCTGACCGGCGCCTCGATGGCCGACCGTCCGCGGGTCGTCGCTCTGAACAAGATCGACGTGCCTGCCGCCCGCGAGCTCGCCGACCTGGTCGAGCCGGAGCTGGAGCAGCGCGGCCTGACCGTGCGCCGGGTGTCGGCCGCCACGACCGAGGGGCTGCGAGATCTCGCGTTCACCGTGGCGGCCGTGATCGCCGGCGCGCGGGCCGCGGCGCCGCCGCCGGAGCCGACGCGGATCGTGATCAGGCCGGAGCCAGTGGCCGGGCCAGCCTTCGAGGTCGTCGCCACCGGTGAGAACACGTTCGTGATCCGCGGCGAGAAGCCGAGGCGGTGGATCCTGCAGACCGACTTCAGCAACGACGAGGCCGTGGGCTATCTAGCCGACCGGCTGGCGAAGCTGGGCGTTGAGCAGGCGCTGGCCGAGGCCGGTGCCACGCAGGGCGCCGAGGTGCTGATCGGTGATGAGAACAACGCCGTGGTGTTCGACTGGGACCCCGATATGCCCGCAACCGGGGCGGGTTTCGGCCCGCGGGGCACGGACAGGCGAGTCGGTTAGACAACAGGAGTTTGCTTGTCAAACGCGGAACTGGAGCGCGAGCAGAGTTACATCTCGGTGCTTTATGCGAGGCTCGATGACCTCAGGGAGCGCGCCAGCGATCGGATGGCAGGTGTACTGCGCCAGACCGGCGGCACCCCGCAGGCGCGCGTGGAACGCGATGCGTTCAGCGCCATGTACCGGCAGCAGCTAGCCCAGTTTGATGCTGCCGAGAACGGCCTGTGCTTCGGCCGCCTCGAGTTCAACGACGGCGAGCTTCGGTACGTCGGCAGGATCGGGCTTCACTCCGCATCCGACGACTACGCCCAGCTGCTGATGGACTGGCGGGCCGATGCCGCCCGGCCGTTTTACCTGGCCACCGCCGCATCCCCCGGCGATGTCCGGGTTCGCCGCCACCTGCGGACCCGCGGGCGGACGCTGGTCAGCCTGGATGACGAGGTGCTCGACCTCGACGCCGCCGATCCGACCAAGCACGAAGGCCTCACCGGCGAGTCGGCCCTGCTCGCCGCGCTGAACGCCAGCCGGACCGGCTCCATGACCGACATCGTGGAGACGATCCAGGCCGAGCAGGACATGATCATCAGGGCGCCGATGCCGGGAGCGCTGGTGGTGCAGGGCGGGCCGGGAACCGGCAAGACGGCAGTAGCGCTGCACCGCGCCGCGTTCCTGCTCTACACATTCCGCCGTCAGCTAGAAAAGCGCGGCGTGCTCGTGGTGGGCCCGAACGCTACGTTCCTTCGTTATATCGGCCAGGTGCTCCCGTCACTGGGTGAGACCAGCGTGCTGCTGTCCACCATTGGCGACCTCCTGCCGGGCGTGACCGCTACCGCGGCCGAGCCCGCAGCGGTGGCCGCGATCAAGGGCCGCCCCGTGATGGCGAAGGTGATAGCGGCGGCGGTGCGCGACCGGCAGGAGGTGCCGGCCGAGCCGATCCGTGTCGACTCCGACGCCGGGCGGGTGAGCCTGACCCCGCGGATGTGCGCGCAGGCTCGCGAGCGGGCCCGGCGGTCGAGGCGGCCGCACAATCTGGCCGCGCCGGTGTTCGCGAGGGAGATGATCAGCGCGCTGACCCGGCAGCTGGCGAACCAGCTTGGCCGCAACGCGCTTGGCGGCAGCAACCTGCTCGGCCAGCAAGACATCGACGATCTGCGCGAGGAACTGCGCGATGACCCCGCGGTCCGGTCGGCGATTGCCCGACTCTGGCCGACGCTTGCGCCGCAGCAGCTGCTCAGCGAACTGCTCACCGATGCCGGGCGGCTGAAGAGCGCCGCCGGCGGTCTGACCCAGGCCGAGCGTGACTCGCTGCTGCGCGACGCCGGCGAGGCCGAGGACTGGACGGTCGCCGATGTGCCGCTGCTGGACGAGGCGGCCGAGCTTCTCGGCGAGGACGAGCGCGCGTTGCGGGCCGAGAAGGACCGGCGCCGGCGGCTGCAGGAGGCCTACGCCCAGGGTGTGCTCGACATCATCGGCCGCGACGACGAGGACGACCCGGAGATCCTGATGGGCGCCGATATCGTCGACGCGAGCAGGCTCGCCGAGCGCTTCGAGGACGACGAGAACCTGACGGCGGCCGAGCGGGCGGCGGCCGACCGCACCTGGGCCTACGGGCACGTGATCGTGGACGAGGCCCAGGAGCTGTCGCCGATGGCCTGGCGGATGATCATGCGCCGGTGCCCGGCCAGGTCGCTGACAATCGTCGGCGACCTCGCGCAGACCGGCGACCTGTCCGGCCCGGCGTCCTGGGGTGACGCTCTTGCTCCCTACCTCGGGGACCGGTGGCGGCTGGCCCCGCTGACGGTCAATTACCGCACGCCGGCCGAGATCATGACGGTAGCGGCGGACGTGCTCGCGGCCATCGACCCGGCCATGAAGCCGCCGCGCTCGGTGCGGGACTCCGGGCACGAGCCGTGGCGCCTCGAGGCAAGTCCGGACGCCCTCGCTGAGACCGTCGCGCGGGCGGCCATCAGGCTGTCTGATCAAGCCGGTGATGGCAAGCTTGCCGTGATCGTGCCCGAGGCGGAGGTCGGTTCGCTCGGTGCGGCTGTCAGCGCCGCGCTGCCCGGTACCGCGCTTGGTGCCGATGCAGACCTGACCAGCCCGGTAGTCGTGCTGACGGTGAAGCAGGCCAAGGGCCTGGAGTTCGACTGCGTGCTGATCGCCGAGCCGGGCCTTATCCTCGCCGAGTCGCCCCGCGGGCTGAACGACCTGTACGTCGCGCTGACGAGGGCGACTCAGCAGGTTGGCGTCGTTCATACCGGGGCGGTGCCGGACGTGCTTCGCCGCCTGAGCCCGCTGGCCTGCGTCACTAGCTCTAGCTAGGCCGCCGGCCGGCCGCGCCGGATCACCTCGGCGGCGGGGCAGCCCGGCGAGCAGGGACTGCCGCCCGTGTACCCGCGGGTCACGAGCGCCTGGAGGACCTCGGCGGCCACGAGGCATGCGTGCTCGGTCACGTCGAGCCACCCGTAGCGCAACGTCGCAAGTCCGGTGCCGGTGGCCGCGTTGTCCCGGCGGATGTCGCGCCAGCGCTCGTCGCCCGGGTGAGCAACGCGTCCGTCGAGCTCGATCACGGTTCCGTACGCGTCGTAGACCCGGTCGCGGTATCCGCTGCGGCTGTTGAGACGGAAGTGGGTCTGACGTGACCCGCTCGGCAGCCCGTGGGGTCGCTCGACGTTGTGGTGGTAGCGATACTCCAGGACCGACAAGATGCCCTCGGCGTCGGGGCTGAGCAACTCGGTCAGCAGTGGGCGCCAGCGTATCTTCGCGCGCAGCTCAAGCGCCTGACGCAACTTATCCGGCGTCGTGACGCGGCGGCCGACTCCGCGGGTCAGCCAGTGGACGGCCTCATCCACCGTCCGCGCCACGCCCACCAGGTCGAGGACGGTCTCCTCGACGCGCGTCTGCGGTGGCAGGTGCGCCGGATGCCGCGCCTCGCCCGCCCGCGCCGAGCGATGCACCACGATGCCAGCCCGGCGCACCAGCTCACGAGCGGTTGGCACGGTTACGTGGATCAGTTCGGTCGGATTGTCGATCAGCCCCGCAACTTCCGCGGCCGTCTGGTGACTGAGCATCGCGCCGGGCCCGCAGGCCAGCACCGCAGCCCACAATTGGGCCTCCCGGCCGAGCTCGCCCGAGAAGGTCGCATAAACCCCTCGGTACAGCCGCTGCCAGTGCCCAGCCCGAACACGGCTGGTCAGCCCGTTTCTGGAGAGTCCCGCCTCGGCGAGCTGGGCTGCGCTGAGGACGCCGCGCTGAACGTCGGCCACGTCGCGCAAGTTGCTTGGAACGCCGTAGAACATGGGCTCACGGTGCCCGTG
>DAIOWC010000215.1:0-10703 GCA_036758685.1 Streptosporangiaceae bacterium
GTCACGTTCGCGTTCAACGGCGGCCCTGGCTCCTCCAGCGTCTGGCTGCACCTCGGACTCCTCGGCCCGCGACGGGTGATCATGGGCGATGCCGGCAACCTGCTGCCGCCGCCTTACGGCCTTGCCGACAACGAGCAGACCCTGCTGCGCCACAGCGACCTGGTCTTCATCGACCCGGTCTCCACCGGCTTCTCCCGGGCGGTCAAGGGCGAGAAGTCCAAGGACTTCCACGGCTACGGCGGCGACATCGAGTCGGTCGGGGAGGTCATCCGGCTCTGGACGACACGCAACGGCCGGTGGATGTCCCCCAAGTACCTGTGCGGCGAGTCCTACGGGACCACACGGGCCTCGGGCCTTTCCCGTTACCTCCAAGAGCGCTACGGCATGTACCTCAACGGGCTCATGCTGGTCTCGGCCGTGCTTGACTTCGGCACGCACGAGTTCGAGGGCGGCAACGAGGACCCGTACGCGCTGTTCCTGCCGACCTACACGGCGGTGGCGCACTATCACGGCAAGCTCGGCGACCGGCCGCTGCGTGAGGTGCTCGATGAGGCCGAGGCCTACGCCGAGCGCGACTATCCGTGGGCGCTGCTGCGCGGCTCGAGGCTCAGCGCGGAAGACCGGGCCGCCGTCGCGAGCCGGCTGGCCGAGCTGACTGGCCTGTCGGCCGACTACCTGGACCGGGTGAACCTGCGCCCTGAGCACGTCCGGTTCCTCACCGAGCTGCTGCGCGACCGGCGCCAGGTCGTCGGCCGGATCGACGGCCGGTTCACCGGCTGGGACACCGACTACGGCCGGGAGAGGTGGTCGTCGGACCCCTCGATCGACGCGATCACCGGCCCCTACACCGCGGCGTTCAACCACTACGTGCGGGCCGAGCTTGGCTACTCCAGCGACCTGCCCTACGAGGTCCTGACCGGCCGGGTTCGCCCGTGGTCGTACAAGGAGTTCGAGAACGCCTACGTGTTCGTGCTGGACAAGCTCGCGGCAGCCATGCGCACCAACCCGCACATGCGGGTCCACGTCGACTGCGGCTATCACGACCTGGCCACGCCCTACTTCGCGGCCGAGCACTCCTTCGCGCACCTGGCGATCCCGGCCGAGCTGTTCGAGAACATCGAGTACACCTACTACGAGGCGGGCCACATGATGTACGTGCACGAGCCCAGCCGGCTGGCCCAGTCGGAGGCGCTGGCCGCGTTCGTGCGGCAGTAATCAGGGACGGGGTCAGATCGGCCATAGACTCGCCAGCGTGAACACCGCGCCGGCCGTCGAGATCGACGGCCTGGTCAAGCGCTACCGGAACGCGACGGCAGTGGCGGGTCTGACCCTGCACGCCGGCCGCGATCAGGTCACTGCGATCCTCGGGCCGAACGGGGCCGGGAAGACGACAACGATCGAGACCTGCGAGGGCTACCGGCGGCCCGACGCCGGAACGGTCCGGGTCCTCGGCCTTGACCCCGTCGCCGACGCGCGCAAGCTGCGGCCGAAGGTCGGCGTCATGCTGCAGGCCGGCGGCGTCCCGACGACCGTCCGCGCCGGGGAGTACCTGCGGGTGATGGCGCGGTTCTACGCCAACCCGCTTGACCCGGCCCTGCTGCTCGAGCGGCTCGGGCTCACCGGCTGCGCGCGCACGGCCTACAAGCAGCTCTCCGGCGGTCAGCAGCAGCGGCTGGCGCTCGCGGCGGCGGTCGTCGGCCGGCCGGAGCTGGTGTTCCTCGACGAGCCCACGGCCGGCCTCGACCCGCAGGCCCGGCACGCGACCTGGGAGCTGATCGAGAGCCTGCGGGCGGCCGGCACGGCTGTGATTCTCGCCACGCATTACATGGAAGAGGCCGAGCGGCTGGCCGACGAGGTCGCGATCATCGACCACGGGCAGCTCGTGGCCAGCGGCTCGCCGGCCGAGCTGACCGGCACGGCGGGGCAGCTGCGGTTCCGCGCTCAGGCCGGGCTTGACCTCGACGGGCTGGTCGCCGCTCTCCCAGTCGGCGCCGCGGCCAAGGAATCGCCGGCCGGTCACTACCTGATCGAGCGGCCGGACGGGATCGACCCGCAGCTGATCGCCGCGGTCACGGCCTGGTGCGCCGACCACGGCGTGCTCGCGGCCGGCCTGCAGATCGAGAGCCGCACCCTGGAAGACGTGTTCCTGGAGCTGACCGGGCGGGAGCTGCGCTCATGACCGAGCTCGCGCGGGACTGGCCGGCGCCCGCGCCCGGCGCGGCGCCGCTGCGGCGGATCATCTGCGCCCAGGCGGCGCTGGAACTGCGGACGCTGGCCCGCAACGGCGAGCAGCTGACACTGACGCTGATCATCCCGGTACTGCTGCTGCTCGCGTTCGGTCACGAGAACCTCGTGAGCATCGGGCCCGGCAGCCGGATCGACTTCATCGTGCCCGGCATCCTGGCGCTCGCGGTCCTGTCGACCGCCTTCACCGGCCTCGCCATCGGCACTGGTTTCGAGCGGCGGTACGGCGTGCTCAAGCGCCTCGGCGCCTCGCCGCTGTCACGGGCGGGGCTGATCGGCGCCAAGACTCTCGCCGTGCTCGCCGTGGAGGTGATCCAGGCCGTGATCATCCTCGCCGTCGGGGCCCTGCTCGGCTGGTCACCCGACGCCAGCGGCGCCGCGGTCATCTGGGTGCCGCTGCTGCTCATAACGGGAACGGCTGCCTTCGGCGGGCTGGCGTTGCTCATGGCGGGCACGCTCCGGGCGGAAGCGACGCTCGCCGGGGCCAATCTGCTCTACGTGATCATGGGGTTCGGGCTGGGCGGGATGCTGTTCCCGCTCACCAAGTTCCCCGCCGCGGTGCAGCCGGTGCTGAAGGCGCTGCCCGGCGGGGCGCTGTCGGACGGCCTGCGCTCGGTGCTCGCGCACTCGGGCGGCGTGCCCGGCCGGGACCTGCTCGTCCTGTGCCTGTGGGCGGTGGCCGCGATCGCCGTGGCGGCCCGCACGTTCCGGTGGGAGTAGCGGTCAGTCCGCCAGAATCAACGCGGTCACGGCCAGGGCTGCTGACGGCCGCGCCTCCCTCCGTGCTTGTCTTCGCCGGCATCATCTCGGTCCAGGTGGGCGCGGGCCTCGCCGGGCGGATGTTCAGCCAGGTCGGCCCGGCCGGCGCGACCGGCCTGCGGCTGTGGTGGTCGGCGCTGATCATGGCGCTGCTGGGCGGCCGGGCGGTCGCTGGTGTCCTGCGCGGCATGCTCGCCGACCGCGCCTGGCGCGACCTGGCGGTCGCGGTCACATTCGGCATCGTCCTCGGCGCCATGAACTACTCGATCTACCAGTCGTTCGCCCGGATCCCGCTCGGCGTCGCCGTCACGATCGAGTTCCTCGGCCCGCTCGCGGTCGCCGTCGGATCCTCGCGCAAGCTGCTCGACGTGCTCTGGGTCATCCTGGCGGCGGCCGGGGTGCTGCTCCTGACGCAGGGCGGCACCAGCCCGGCCCGCAGTGCTGGCCATCTCGGCGGCATCGCCGGCCTGAGCATACAGACGACCGGCATCGCCTTCGGCCTGCTGGCCGCCACCTGCTGGGCGGCCTATATCCTCCTCAGCCGGGCCACCGGCCGCCGGTTCAGCGGCTCGTCGGGCCTGGTCATCGCGATGATCGTCGCGGCGATCGTGGTGACCTGGCCGTCGGCCGCCAGCGGCGGCACGGCGCTGCTGCACCCCGCGGTCATCGCCGAGGGCCTGGCCATCGGACTGCTCTCATCGGTGATCCCGTACCGGTTCGAACTCGAGGCTCTGCGCCGCGTTCCGGCGGGCCTCTTCGGCATCTGGATGAGCCTGGAGCCCGCGGTCGCCGCGCTCGTGGGCGTCGTCCTGCTGAGCGAGTCCCTGGCGGCCAGGGAGTGGCTGGCCATCGCCCTGGTGATCGTCGCGTGCGCCGGCGCGTCCCGCCGCCCGTCGACCGCGCAGGCCGGCGAGCACATGCCCGCGGAGTCTCAGCCCGGCGGCGAGGAGCCGCAGCCCGCCCGGCCGCTCCCGCCGCCGCCCGCCGGGTAACGACGAGCCCAGTTTTCCTACAACACGTAGCAGGCCGGTTCCGGCCTGCCCGCTCTGCCTCCTAACATGGGATCCGTGTCAGCCCCGCTCGCCGCTCCCCGTTCGCCCGCACGCTGGCCGCGGGCGCTGTCGGCGGCGCTGCTGGCACCATCGCCGGCGGTCATGCGCCGGTGGGCCATGGCCGGCGTCATTACCTCGGTCCTGATCATCCTGACCGGCGCGGCGGTCCGGCTCAGCCAGTCCGGCCTTGGCTGCCCTGACTGGCCCAACTGCACGGCGCACAGCATCGCCGCCGCCGGGACCACCGGGGACCCGCTCATCCACCGCTGGATCGAGTTCGGCAACCGGCTGGTGACCGCGGCGATCTTCGTCGTCGCCATCGGCGTCTTCATCGCCGCGTGGCGGTTCCGCCCGGCCCACGGTCAGCGGCGCCGCGACCTGCTCTGGCTGGCCGCCGCCCAGCCAGGCGCGATCGTCCTTCAGGCCCTGCTCGGCGGACTGGTCGTGCTCACCAAGCTGAACCCGGCGCTGGTCTCGCTGCACTTCCTCGCCTCGGTGGCGCTGGTCGCCGGCACCGTTGCGCTCTACGTGCGCTGCCAGGAGGGCACGGGGCCGGCGCGGTTCGCAGTGCCCAGGCTCGTCTGGCTCTGCGCTCTCGGCGTGGTCGCGGCGGTCGCGCTGATGATGACGGCAGGCACCGTGGTGACCGGCACGGGACCGCTGGCCGGCGCGGCCGATGTGGCCAGGTACCACCTGCCGCTCGAGGGGGTTACGCAGCTTCACGCCGACATCGGCTGGCTGCTTGCCGGCCTCATGGCCGGGCTGATCGTGGGCCTGCGGCTCTGCCACGCGCCGCCGCGGGCTGTCCGGCTCGGCTGGCTGCTCGCGGGACTGATCGGGCTTCAGGGCGTCATCGGCTACACGCAATACTTCTCCGGCCTGCCAGCCGGCCTGGTCTGGACGCACGTGGCCGGCTCGGTGGCGATCTGGGTCACCGCACTGCTACTGCCCTACGCGCTGCGCGATCGCGGCTCGGTGGCCGACGACCCGGGCGCCGCGCCCGCGAGCGAGCGTCTCAGCGAGGCTGCCGCCGCCGTCGACTGAGCGGAATTTTCCGCCCTTGGAGACAAAGTAGCCGTCGCGATAGCTTTGTCAGCCATGGCGACAGCAACCGTGAACGGCATCACCTTCTCCTATACCGACAGCGGCGGCGACGGACCCGCCGTTGTCTTCAGCCACGGCTACCTGATGGATGCGGAGATGTTCGGGCCGCAGGTTGCGGCGCTGGCCCCGGAGTTCCGCGTCATCACCTGGAATGAGCGCGGCTTCGGCGGCACCCTCACCGGCGGACCGTTCACCTACTGGGACTCCGCCCAGGACGTGCTCGGGCTGCTGGACCACCTCGGAATCGAGCGGGCCGTGCTCGCGGGAATGTCCCAGGGCGGGTTCATCAGCCTGCGTGCCGCGCTCCTGGCTCCCGCTCGCGTGCGGGCGCTGGTGCTGATCGACAGCCAGGCCGGGCTGGAGGACCCCGGCACGGTGCCCGCTTACGAGCAGATGGAAGAAATCTGGATGGAGCAGGGACCCGTTCCCGTCCAGGACGTCGTGGCCGCGATCATCCTCGGCGCACCGGGGACCGTCGACTACGAGCCGTGGTTCGCCAAGTGGGCCGTCTGGGACCGCAACGAGCTGCGCGTCGCCTTCCGCTGTCTGCTTGACCGTGACGACATCACCGACCGGCTCGGCGAGATCAGCTGCCCGACGCTCATCGTGCACGGCACTGCGGACGCGGCGATCCCGATGGAGCGCGCCGAGATCGTGCGGGCCGGCCTCGCCGGGCCGGTCACGCTGGCCGAGATTGCGGACGGATCGCACGCTTCCAACCTCAGCCATCCAGATCCGGTTAATGCCGCCATCCTCGACTTTCTCCGCCAACTGGATGCCTAATCAGGACGCACGGGCGCAGGCGAGGCGGCCCGGCCGTGGGTAGATGACGGCCGCGCTCGAACTCCGCGGCCACCGCCGGGCGCGCGCCGAAGTCATTTGTTAACCCGCATGCGGCAAGCTTGGGCCGCGGGCGCCGGGGATAGGGTCGTCCCGTAACGGCGTCTGCGGCGAGAGGGGCTTGAGCAGCGGTGAGCGGCGACAGCACGTTTGAATGGTCGGCAACGGACGCGCGCACAGTGGATCTCATCCGCGTCCTCGCGATGGATGCGGTCGAGCAGGCAGGCTCGGGTCACCCGGGCACGGCGATGAGCCTGGCTCCCGCCGCGTACCTGCTCTTCCAGCGGATATTGCGGCATGACCCCGCAGACGCGGACTGGCTGGGTCGCGACCGCTTCGTGCTGTCCTGCGGGCACTCGAGCCTGACGCTGTACATCCAGCTCTACCTGTCCGGCTACGGGATGCAGCTCGATGACCTGCGTGCCTACCGCACCTGGGGCAGCATCACCCCCGGTCACCCCGAGCATCTGCTCACCCGCGGCGTGGAGACCACGACCGGCCCGCTCGGGCAGGGCATCTCCAATGCCGTCGGCATGGCGATGGCGGCGCGGCGCGAGCGCGGCCTGCTTGACCCGGACGCGCCGGCCGGCACGAGCCCGTTTGACCACCACATCTACGCGTTCATGTCGGACGGCGACATCGAGGAAGGCATCAGTCACGAAGTGTCCTCGATCGCCGCGCACCAGCAGCTCGGCAACCTCGTCGTGCTGTATGACGACAACCGGATCTCGATCGAGGACGACACCAACATCGCGAAGTCCGAGGACGTCGCCGCGCGCTACGAGGCGTACGGCTGGCACGTGCAGCGGGTCAGCTGGGTCAAGGCCGAGGGCTATCACGAGGACGTGCGCGCGCTCAACGACGCGCTGCTGACGGCGCGGGCGAATACCACGCAGCCGTCGCTGATCGTGCTGCGCACGATCATCGCCTGGCCGGCGCCGGACGCGCAGAACACGGGCGCAGCGCACGGTGCCGCGCTCGGCGCGGACGAGGTCGCCAAGACCAAGCAGATCCTCGGCTTCGACCCGGCGGTGTCGTTCCCGGCCGAGGACGAGGCCGTGGCCCATGCGCGCGAGGTCGGCGACCGGGGCAAGCAGGCGCACGCCGCCTGGGACGAGCAGTTCGTAGCCTGGGCGGCCGCCCACCCGGAGCAGAAGGCGCTGCTCGACCGGCTGGCCGCCAGGGAGCTGCCCGGCGGCTGGACCGACGCGCTGCCGCAGTTCCCGGCCGACCCCAAGGGCATGGCCACCAGGAAGGCCTCCGGCGCGATCCTGAACGCGCTTGCGCCCGTGCTGCCCGAGCTGTGGGGCGGCTCGGCCGACCTGGCCGGGAGCACCGACACCACGATGAAGGGCGAGCCGTCGTTCATCCCCGACATTCACCAGACCGCGATGTTCCCGGGCAATCCGTTCGGGCGGACACTGCACTTCGGCATTCGCGAGCACGGGATGGGCGGCATCTGCAACGGCATCGCGCTGCACGGCCTGACCCGGCCCTACGGCGGCACGTTCTTCGTCTTCAGCGACTACATGCGGCCCTCCGTACGGCTGGCCGCGCTCATGCGGCTGCCGGTGACCTTCGTCTGGACGCACGACTCGATCGGCCTCGGCGAGGACGGCCCGACGCACCAGCCGGTCGAGCACCTATGGGCGGTGCGCGCGATCCCCGGCCTCGACGTGGTGCGGCCGGGCGACGCGAACGAGACCACGGTCGCCTGGCGGACGATTCTCGAACGTCACCACCAGCCCGCGGGGTTGTGCCTGAGCCGGCAGAACCTGCCCGTGCTCGACCGCGCCAGCGGAGCACTCGCGAGCGCGGAGGGCACCGCCCGCGGCGGGTACGTGCTGGCCGAGGCAGCGGGCGGGTCGCCGAAGGTCATCGTCATCGCCACCGGCAGCGAGGTCCAGCTGGCGCTGCAGGCCCGCGATCAGCTCGAGGCCGAGGACATCCCGACCAGGGTGGTGTCGATGCCGTGCGTCGAGTGGTTCGAGGAGCAGGACGCCGAGTACCGGACGCAGGTCCTGCCGGGCGCCGTGCGCGCCAGGGTAAGCGTCGAGGCCGGGATCGCGCTCGGCTGGCACAAGTACGTCGGCGACGCCGGCGTCAGCGTGAGCCTGGAACATTACGGCGAGTCGGCTGACTATAAGACTCTGTACGACGAGTTCGGGATCACAGCGGACGCGGTCGCGGCGGCCGCACGGGACAGCCTGGCCACAGCCGAGTCGGCCGGCTAGGACGCGGTAGGCACCACAGGGCGAGGAGCGAATGTCATGACTTCCGAAAACACGCTGGCTGAGCTGGCCGATCTCGGCGTAGCCATCTGGCTCGACGACATCAGCAGGGATCGCCTGACGACTGGCAATCTCGCCGGGCTCGTCCGGGACATGCACGTCAGCGGCGTCACCTCGAATCCGACGATCTTCGCCAAGGCGGTGTCGTCGGGCTCGGCCTACAACGAGCAGATCGCCGACCTTGCCCTGCGCGGCGTCAGCGTGGACGAGGCGGTGCGCGCGCTCACCACCTACGACATCCGCTGGGCCTGCGACGTGCTCAGGCCGGTGTACGACCAGACCGACGGCCTCAACGGGCGCGTGTCGATCGAGGTCGACCCGCGGCTTGCCGCCGAAACCGAGAAGACCATCGCCGAGGCGCGCGCGCTGTGGTGGCAGGTCGACCGGCCGAACCTGTTCATCAAGATCCCCGCGACGAAGCAAGGGCTGCCCGCGATCACCCAGTGCCTGTCGGAAGGGATCAGCGTCAACGTCACGCTGATCTTCTCGCTGCAGCGCTACGCGGAGGTCGTCGACGCGTTCATGGCCGGGCTCGAGCAGGCCGTCGGCCGGGACATCAGCGGCATCGCGTCGGTCGCGTCCTTCTTCGTCAGCCGGGTGGACACCGAGGTTGACGAGCGCCTGGACAAGATCGGCACGCCCGAGGCGCACGAGCTGCGCGGCAAGGCCGCGCTCGCCAACGCCCGCCTGGCCTACGAGCTGTTCGAGCAGAAGTCGGCCACCGACCGCTGGGAGGCGCTGAAGGTACGCGGCGCGCGCCCGCAGCGCCCGCTGTGGGCCTCGACCAGCGTCAAGGACCCGTCGTTCGCCGACACCATGTACGTGACCGAGCTGGCCGCGCCCGGCACGGTGAACACGATGCCGGAGGCGACGCTGCACGCCACCGAAGCGCACGGCGTGCTGCACGGCGATGCGATCTCCGGCACTTACGAGCAGTCCCGCCGGGTCTTCGCGGAGCTTGAGAAACTCGGCATCAGCTACGACGACGTGGTCAAGGTGCTCGAGGATCAGGGCGTGCAGAAGTTCGCCGCATCGTGGACGGAGATGGCGGACACGGTCAGGAATGAGATGGCCTCGAGCGGAAGCAAGGCATGATTCCGAATCTGCTGCGCGACCCGCGTGACAGGCGAATCCCCCGGCTGGCCGGCCCGTGCGTGCTCGTGCTGTTCGGCGTCACGGGCGACCTGGCCAGCAAGAAACTGCTCCCGGCCATCTATGACCTCGCCAACCGCGGGCTGCTGCCGCCGGGTTTCTCGCTCGTCGGCTTCGCCCGCCGGAACTGGGACGACTCCGACTTCGCGCAGGTCACCCACGATGCGGTGAAGGCGCACGCGCGCACGCCGTTCCGCGAGGCGGTCTGGCAGCAACTGTCGGAGGGCATCCGGTTCGTGCAGGGCGAGTTCGACGACGACGACGCGTTCGACCGGCTCGCGGGCACGGTGGCCGAGCTGGATGCCGAGCGCGGCACCGGCGGCAATTACGCCTTCTACCTGTCCGTCCCGCCGAACGCGTTCCCGGTCGTGGTGTCCCAGCTCAAGCGCTCGGGCCTGTCCAGCGCGCCGGAGAGCCCGGACGGCAAGCGGCAGCCCTGGCGGCGGGTGGTGATCGAGAAGCCGTTCGGGCACGACCTGGCCAGCGCCCAGGAGCTCAACGCGATGCTCGACGCGGTGTTCCCGTCGTCGGCCGTCTTCCGGATCGACCACTACCTCGGCAAGGAGACCGTCCAGAACCTCCTCGCCATGCGGTTCTCGAACACGCTGTTCGAGCCGATCTGGAACCGGAGCTACGTCGATCACGTCCAGATCACCATGGCCGAGGACATCGGCATCGGCGGACGGGCCGGCTACTACGACGGCATCGGCGCGGCCAGGGATGTCATCCAGAACCACCTGCTGCAGTTGGTCGCTCTGACCGCGATGGAGGAGCCGCTGTCGTTCTCGGCCGAGTCGCTGCGGTCCGAGAAGGAGAAGGTGCTGGCGGCGGTGCAGATCCCGGAAGACATTGGCGCCGACACCGCCCGCGGCCAGTACTCGGCCGGCTGGCAGGGCGGCGTCGCGGTGCGCGGGTACCTGCAGGAGGACGGCATCCCCGCCGACTCGGTCACCGAGACCTACGCGGCCCTGCGGCTGACCATCGACAACCGAAGATGGGCCGGGGTTCCGTTTTACCTGCGGACGGGCAAGCGCCTGCCGACCAGGATGACCGAGATCGCGGTGATGTTCCAGCGGGCACCGCATCTTCCGTTCGCGAAGACCGACACCGCCGAGCTGGGCCAGAACGCGCTCGTCATCAGGGTGCAGCCGGACGAGGGCGTGACCTTGCGGTTCGGCTCCAAGGTGCCGGGCTCGGCGATGGAGGTCCGCGACGTCAACATGGACTTCGCCTACGGCGAGTCGTTCACCGAGTCCAGCCC
>DAIOWC010000216.1:0-10645 GCA_036758685.1 Streptosporangiaceae bacterium
GGCCGCTCGTTGCGGCTGCCGATCTCGACCTCATCGCCGTCGCGGAAGATGATCGACCGGAAGCCGTCCCACTTGGGCTCGTAACTCAGGTCACCCGCGGGCATGTCCTTCACGGCCTTGGCGAGCATCGGGGCAACGGGCGGCATCACCGGCAGGTCCATCGCCCCATCATCGCGGATCTTGAGGCCCGCGAGAGCGCCGTGGCGCGGAGCGGGGCTTTTGCCCGGTTATGCGAGCGGCGGGACCCTTGCCTGCCACGGGGGTGTGCCTGTCTGGTGTCGCTATAGCGACACCAGACAGGCACACCCCCCGCGAAGCGAGCGGCGGGCTGCGATGTTCCGTCCAGTTTGTCCGCTGGAGGCCTGGAAAGTAGCCGCTCGGCCCGGCCAGTATTGGTCCATGACTTCACTGCGAGAAGACGCGCACGCACGGGCAGCCGAGATCGCGGAGCTGCGGCATTCCATCCACCGCGAGCCCGAGCAGGGCCTCCAGCTGCCGAGAACCCAGGACAAGGTGCTGGCGGCCCTGGACGGCCTGCCCCTCGAGGTGAGCACCGGCCAGACCCTGACCTCGGTGACCGCGGTACTCCGCGGCGCCCGGCGGGGGCCGACGGTCCTGCTACGCGGGGACATGGACGCGCTGCCGGTCACCGAGCGCAGCGGCGTCCCGTACACCTCGCAGGTAGACGGCACCATGCACGCGTGCGGCCACGACCTGCATACCGCGATGCTCGCGGGCGCGGCGCGGCTGCTGTGCGACCGGCGCGACGAGCTGGCCGGGAACGTCATCTTCATGTTCCAGCCGGGCGAGGAGGGATACGGCGGCGCCCGGTTCATGATCTCCGAAGGCGTGCTGGACGCGGCGGGCGAGCGCCCCATCGCGGCGTATGCGCTGCACGTGCTCTCGGCCGAGGTCGCAGGCGGAGCGTTCACCAGCCGCGGCGGCCCGATGCTGGCCGCATCCGACGCCCTGGACATCACCGTGCACGGCCGCGGCGGGCACGGCTCGCAGCCTTACCGGTCCGCCGACCCGATCCCGGCCGCCTGCGAGATCGTGAACGCGCTCCAGACGATGGTGACCAGGCGGTTCGACGTATTCGACCCCGTGGTGATCACCGTGGGCAGCATCCACGCGGGCACGGCGCGGAACGTGATCCCCGACGACGCGGTCATTGCCGCGACGGTGCGGACGTTCTCGCCGCAGAACCGGGCGGCGGTGCGGGACGCCGCCGTGACGCTCGCGCGTGACATCGCGGCGGCTCACGGCCTGACGGCCGACGCCGAGTTCAACGGGGGCTACCCGGTGACCGTGAACGATGGCGCGGAGGTGGCCCGCGCCGAGCAGGTCATCGCCGCCACGCTGGGCGAGGGCCGGTACGTGCCGGCGGTAAACCCCGAGCCCGGCTCGGAGGACTTCTCCTACGTTCTCGAGCAGGTGCCCGGCGCGTTCGTGTTCCTCGGCGCGTGCCCGGAGGGTGTCGATCCGGAAACCGCGCCGTCCAACCACAGCGCCGAGGCGGTCTTCGACGACGCCGTCCTCGCCGACGGGACCGCGCTGTACGCGGCACTGGCGCTGGCCCGGCTGGGCTGAGCGGGGGGGCGACCGGCTAGCGGTCGCCACCCGCGGATGTGCTGATATGAAGACAGGCAGAACCGGAGGAGCCGACCATGAGGGTGCCGCTGACCATCGGGGACTACCTGCGCCGGGGCGCAGCCGTGTACGGACCGCGGACGGCGGTCTTCGACGAGCCGGGCACGGCGGGGTCGCTTGGCGCCCTGACGTACGGCGAGCTGGAGTCCAGAGCCCGCGGGATGGCGATCGCCCTGGACGACATGGGCGTCGGCCACGGCGAGCGGGTCGCGATCGTCAGCCCGAACGCCGCCCGGTTCCTCATCTCCTTCTTCGGTGTCAGCGGCTACGGCCGGACGCTCGTCCCGGTCAACTTCCGGCTGAACGCCGACGAGATCAGCTACATCGTCGGACACTCCGGCGCCTCGGTCCTGCTCGCCGACCCGGAGTCGGAGGACAGCCTGCGCGACATCACGGTCAAGCACAAGATCATCCTGGACGGCGCCGCGGATGCGGCGCTGTTCGCGCCGGCGGCTGACGGCGCGCAGCCGGCCGCGTGGGCCGCCGACGAGGACGCGACCGCGAGCATCAACTACACCAGCGGCACGACGGCCCGGCCCAAGGGCGTCCAGCTGACGCACCGTAACTGCTGGCTCAACGCGGCGACGTTCGGCTGGCACACGGCCGTCACCGACCGGGACGTGTTCCTGCACACGCTGCCGATGTTCCACTGCAACGGCTGGGGCATGCCGTACGCGGTCACCGGCATGGGCGTGCCCCAGGTGGTGGTACGCAAGATCGACGGCGAGGAGATCCTGCGCCGGATCGAGGCGCACGGCGTCACGCTCATGTGCGGGGCGCCCGCGGTGGTCGCGGCGATCCTCACCGCGGCGGCGGACCGGCGGGCGGCGGGCCGCGAGATCCCCGGCGCGGGCACGACCCGCATCGTGGTGGCGGGTGCACCGCCGCCGTCCAAGACCATCGAGCGCGTCGAGGCCGAGCTCGGGTGGGAGTTCATCCAGATCTACGGCCTGACCGAGACGGCGCCGCTGCTGACGATCAACCGCGCCCCGGCGGAGTGGGACAGCCTGCCGCCCGCCGAGCGCGCCCGGCTCCAGTCCCGCGCGGGCGTGCCCGCGATCGGGGTCGAGATCGAGACCGATGAGGACGGCGAGGTGCTCGCCCGGTCCAACCACGTCTTCGACGGGTACTGGGAGCAGCCGGAGGAGTCGGCCAGGGCACTGGCCGGCGGCTGGTTCCACACCGGGGATAAGGGGCACATCGAGGCCGGCGACTACCTGGTGATCTCGGACCGCAAGAAGGACGTCATCATCTCCGGCGGCGAGAACGTCAGCTCGCTCGAGGTCGAGGACTGCCTGTACCAGTACGCGGGCGTGGCCGAGGCGGCGGTCATCGGCGTGCCCGACGCGAGGTGGGGCGAGACGGTCAAGGCCCTGGTCGTGCTGCGCGCAGGCAGCGACGCGACCGAGGCCGACCTGATCGCGCACTGCCGCGCCCGGCTGGCCCACTTCAAGTGCCCGACCTCGGTCGAGGTCCGCGAGGTGCTGCCCCGGACGGCGACCGGGAAACTGCAGAAGTTCAAGCTTCGCGAGCCGTACTGGACGGGGTTTGAGCGGAAGATCAACTAATAACGGGAACGACGCTGCCGCGATGGCCCGTCTCGTCCCGTTGCTGCGCGGCCGTCCAAGCTTTCCCAGCAGCTAGGGACCGTAGTAATCTCCGCTCTGCGTGATATTGGGATCTTCGGCACGCAAACAGAGAGGCCAGTCAGTGGCAAGTTCGGGTGCGTCAGGAGTTATGGACGGTGGCCACGCGCCGTCAGTGACCGCGGTCGAGCATCGCGGCATCGAGCACATTCCGCAGGCAGACCGGTGGGGCAAGCCGAGTGGCCTGTTCTGGATGTGGGCAGGTGCGGTCTGGAACGTTGAGTTCGTCTACTACGGGGCCATCGCCGTTGTCTTCCTCGGCCTGTCATTCGCGCAGGCAGTCCTGATCATCCTGCTGGGAAACCTGTCCTACGTACTGACCGGCCTGGCCAGCGTGCAGGGGCCGCAGGCTGGCACGACGACGTTCGCGATCAGCCGCGCGCCGTTCGGGCCGCGCGGCAACAAGCTGCCGTCGTTCTTCAACTGGGTCACGCAGGTCGGCTTCGAGATCGAGGGCATCGCGTTCATCGTGTTCGCGGCGATCGTCCTGATGGCGAAGGCCGGCTTCACCGCCGGGGTCGCGGCCAAGATTATTTTCATCATCCTGGCGGTGGCCATCCAGGCGATCCTGCCGACGCTCGGCCACGCGGCGGTGCTGAAGGTACTGCGCTGGCTGGCGATCCCGTTCGTGATCCTGTTCGCCGTGCTAGCCGGGCTGACCGCCACCAAGGCGAACCTGCACGCGGTTACTCACGGCGCCGGCTGGGGCGAGCTGTTTGTCTTCCTCGCCCTGGTGATCTCCGCCGGCGGGCTCGGCTGGACGGAGAACGGCAACGACTACTCCCGCTACCTGCCCGCCGACTCGGACAACCGGGCGATCGTCGTGGCGGTCGCACTCGGAGCGGCGATCCCGTCCGCGCTGCTCGAGATCCTCGGCGCCGCCGTTGGTACGGCCGTGCCGTCCGCGGCCGACTCGCCGACGGGCCTCATCTCGGGATTCTCCACCTGGTTCGTGGTGCCGTTCCTGATCTTCGCGATCGTGCAGCTCTTCGCGATCAACACCCTCGACCTGTACTCCTCGGGGGTCACGCTCCAGAGCATTATCCCGAAGCTCCACCGCCTTCACTGCGTGGCGATCGACACGCTGGTGTGCGCCGCGCTCGCCGCCTACGCGGTCTTCTCCAGCGACTTCTTCGGTTTGCTCACCGGATTCTTGCTCTACATCATCCTGTGGCTCGGCCCGTGGTGCGCGATCTACCTCGTGGACAGCTACCTGCGGCGCAATCGCTACGACCAGGATGCGCTGCTCAACGAGACCAGCAGCAGCCGGTACTTCCGTAGCGGCGGCGTGTACTGGCCTGCGGTCATCGCCCAGGTCGTCGGCGGCGTCTGTGCCTATCTGTGGCTGAACGCGTCCAGCGGGGGCACGCTGGCCTCGACCGGCCCGCTGTCGAGCCGCACGAGTGGCTCGGACTTCAGCGTGTTCATCGGCCTGTTCGTCGGCGGGGTCATCTACTACGTGCTCGCCAGCCGCACTGTCCGCGCCGAGGGAGACGCAACCCCGGTGGTCGCGGCGTCGTAGCCAATCCGGGGAGCGCCGGGCTGGCAGTAACGTCAGCCCGGCGCGACGCCGGTCAGCGCGAACTTGTCCACGTCCACGAGGCCGCGGTCGGTGATCCGCAGTTCCGGGATCACCGACAGGCCGAGGAAGCTCAGGTGCATGAACGGCGTGCCGATCGACACGCCGAGTTCCGCTGCCGCGATGTGCTCCAGGTGCTCGACGTCGGCCGCCACGGTGGCGGCCGCCTTGTCGCTCATCAGCCCGCCGATCGGCAGCGGCACCTCCGCGATGACCTTGCCGCCGAGCACCGCGACCTGACCGCCGCCAATCTCGGCGAGCCGGGCCACGGCCACCGCCATCTCCGCGGGCCCGGCCGGCCCGAGCTCGCCGACGACCATGCAGTTGTGGGCGTCGTGCGCGACGGTCGAGGCGATCGCACCGCGGTACAGGCCGAAGCCGCGCACGTAGCCGAGCCCGATCCGGCCGGTGCGCAGGTGCCGCTCGGCCACTGCGATCCGGGCGACCGCGTTGGACGGGTCGGTGACATCGAGCACAAGGTGCCGGGTGGTCAGCGTGTCCGGGTCGATGCCAATTACCCTGGCCCGGCCTCCGGGCGGCGGGTCAAGCTCGAACGCTGCGGCCGCCGGTACCTCGGCCAGGTGCACGGAGTCGCGCATCCACTCCGGCGCGGGCGAGTCCGGCACAGCGCCGGGGACGACCTGACCGTCGGCCGCCACCAGCCGGCCCGCCTGGTAGACGCTGGCCGGCTCCATGCGGTCGAGCGAGTCGAAGCAGAGCACGTCGGCCTGGTAGCCGGGCGCCAGCCAGCCCAGGTGATCGAAGTTGTGGTACTGGGCCGGGTTGGAGGTCGCCAGTACGAGCGCATCCTCGACCCGCACGCCGCAGGCGATGGCCAGCCGGACGCAGTCGTTCACGTGCCCGTCGGCCAGGATCGTGTCCGGCTCGCGGTCGTCACTGCACAGCGCGATCCGCTCGGTACCGTGCCGGAGCACCGTCGGGATCAGGTCGACGACGTTCTTGCTCGCCGAGCCCTGCCTGACGAAGATCCACATGCCCTTCCGGCGCTTCTCCTCGGCCTCGGCGAGCGTCGTGCACTCGTGGTCGGACTCGATGCCGGCCGCCAGGTAGGCGTCCAGCGCCGGCCCGGACAGCCCGGGCGCGTGGCCATCGACCCGCCGGTCACCCGCCGCGGCGATCTTGGCGAGCAGTTCCGCATCGCCGGCGACGACGCCGGGGAAGTTCATCACCTCGGCGACGCCGATCGCGCCGTGCTCGGTCAGCAGCTCGCGGACCTCGGCCGCGTGGACCTCGGCGCCCGGGCTCTCGAAGGGCGAGGCCGGCACGCAGCTCGATGCGCAGACCCCGAACGTGAACGGCAGGCCAGCCGCGGCCTGGACCAGCGCGCCGACGCCGCGGACGCCGAAGACGTTGGCCAGCTCGTGCGGGTCGGCGGCCACCGCGGTGGTGCCGCGCGGCAGCACGGCCCGCACGAACTCGTCAACCCAGAGCTTGGTGGACTCCAGGTGCATGTGAGCGTCGATGAAGCCGGGAGTCAGGGCGGCGCCCGATACATCGACGACCTCGCGCGCCTCGCGGGGGCCCCAGCCGGCGATGACCCCGTCGGCGATGGCCAGATCCTCGCGCAGCCACTCGCGCGTGCCGGGCGAGAAGATCATGCCTCCGGCCAGCACAAGGTCGGCAGGCTCGTCGCCGCGGGCGACGGCCAGGATGTGCGGTGTTCCCCTACGTGGCGCCATGTGACCTCCGAGATCTACCAGAGTTTACGGCGGCTGTGCCTGATGGTCATGAGCGCGTTGCTTGCCGCTCGGCTAATGGCACGAGAGTCTGACGGCATGAGCGCCGACGAGCTGGCACGGTTCAACGGGTTGCCAGCCGCGGCCGCACAGGACGAACTGCTGGCCTGCTGTCACTCCCCAACCTGGGCCGATCGGATGCTGTCCGGGCGCCCATACTCCTCCGCCAGGGACGCCGTGCGCCAGTCCAGCGCGATTGTGGCCCGGATGTCCGTGGCGGACCTGGAGACCGCCCTCGCCGGCCATCCGCGCATCGGCCAGCGGCCGGCGGTGGCGGCCGGAGAGGGCAAATCGGCCCAGTGGTCCCGGCAGGAGCAGGCGGGCGTGTCCGCTGCCGACGGCGAGACCGCCGCGGCGCTGGCCGAGTCGAACGAGGAGTACGAGCGCCGGTTCGGTCATATCTATCTGGTGTCCGCCGCCGGCCGGACCGGGCCGCAACTGCTGGCCCTGCTCCGGGCGAGGCTTCGCAACAGCCCGGAATCGGAGTGGCAAGTTGTGCGCACCGAGCTGCAGAAGATCAACGAGATCAGGCTGCGGGAGATGCTGGCTGGCACCCTATGAGCGCGATTACGACGCATGTCCTGGACGTCGCCCTGGGCAGGCCGGCAGCGGGCGTGCCGGTGGTGCTGGAGCGGGTTGCCGGAACCGAGGTAACCGAGATCGGCCGGGCCCGCACGGACGAGGACGGCCGGGCCCGCTCCCTGGGGCCGGCGAACCTGCCGCAGGGGACTTATCGCCTGGTCTTTGATACGGCCGCGTACGCGGGCCCGGCTGAGCAGCCATTCTTTCCCCAGGTGATGATCACGTTTACGGTGCATGATCAGGCACGGGACTACCACGTTCCCTTGTTGTTAAGTCCGTTCGGATACAGCACGTACCGCGGGAGCTGATCAATGGGGATCTCGCTCGGCCCGAACCAGTACGGCAAGGCGGAAACCAGGGTCGTCCGGATCGACCGCGACGGGCCGGAGCACCAGATCCACGACCTGAATGTGTCGACCGCGCTGCGCGGTGACTTCGCCGCGGCGTACCTGCAGGGTGACCAGTCGCTGGTGCTGCCGACCGATACCCAGAAGAACACCGTCTACGCCTACGCCAGGGAGCGCGGCGTGGGCCAGGCCGAGGACTTCGCGCTGGGGCTGGCCCGGCACTTCGCCGACGACGTGGAGCCGGTGCGGGCGGCGCGGGTGGACGTCGACGAATACGGCTGGGAACGGATCGCCGTCGGCGGCGAGGGGCACGCTCACTCGTTCGTGCGGACCGGGCAGGAAGTGCGGATGGCGACGGCCATCGTCGAGGGCACGGGCGCCGCGCAGGCGACCTGGGTGCTGTCAGGCCTGCGCGACCTCGTCGTGCTGAAGTCGACCGGGTCGGAGTTTGCCGGGTTCCTTCGGGACCAGTACACGACGCTGGCGGAGACGCACGACCGGGTCCTCGCGACCTCGCTGACCGTGAGATGGCGGCACGTGAGGCCCGAGGCCGACTGGGCCGGGAGTTACGCGAGCGTCCGGCAGATCATGCTCGAGCGCTTCGCCAGCCTCCACAGCCTGGCGCTGCAGCAGAGCCTGTGGGAGATGGGGCGGGCGGTGCTCGAGGCCCATGACGGCATCGCGGAGATCCGGCTGTCGGCGCCGAACAAGCACCACTTCGTCGTCGATCTCTCGCCGTTCGGGCTCGACAATCCGGGCGAGGTGTTCCACGCTGACGACCGGCCTTACGGGCTCATCCAGTGCGCCGTGACCCGCGACGATGCGCCGCCGGCCGGGGCGTCGTGGGAGCCGCCGGCGTCATTCGCCTGAGCCTGCGACGAGAACGACCTTCCCGCCGGCATGGCCGCTCTCGAGCAGGCGATGCGCCTCCTCCGCGTCGCCGAGCGGCAGCACGTGCGGCACGTACGCGGCGAGATCGCCGCTGGCCAGCATGTCAATCAGGGTCCGGGTCCGCTCGGGCCGGTTGCCGATGAGGACTCCGTGAAAGGTGATATTGGCGTCCACTAGCGTGTCGAGGTCGAGCTCGGGCGACGCGATCGACGCGATCTGGCCGTAGTCGCGCAGCGCCGGCAGCCACCGGCTGGCGGCCGGGCCGCCGACCAGGTCGGCGATCGCGTCGACCCGTCCCACGTCCGTGCTGCCATCGGCAGAAGTGCCCTGGCCGCCGGTGTAGTCGACGCAGGCTGCGGCCCCGAGTCGCCGCAGCCGGTCGTGATGCTCGCGCCGGCCGACCGCCACGACGTCGATCCCGCTCCGCGCCGCGAGCTGGACCAGGAACGAGCCCACGCCGCCGCTCGCGCCCAGCACGAGCAGGCGCGCGCCGCGTGGCAGTGCCAGCCGCTCGACGACCTCCAAGGCCGTGCCGCCCGCGAGCGGCGTGGCTGCCGCCGCGACGAACGAGACCGAGTCCGCCAGTAGCGCCGCCTCGGCGGCATCGACGACGGCGAACTCGGCGTATCCGCCGCCCTGCCGCGGAAACTGCGTCATGGCTGCTACGCGGGAACCGGGCGTCAGGTCAGTGACTCCCGGCCCGACGGCGTCGATCACGCCCGCGACGTCGTAGCCGGGGACCCAGGGCAGGGTGGTGCCGGCCCAGGTGCCGTCGGCGCGGATACCGGCATCGACCGGATTGGTCCCCGCGGCGTGCACGGCGATCCGGACCTGGCCTTCGCCCGGCTCGGGATCGGCGATTTCGTCCCAGCACAGCACCGACGGGTCTCCGTGCTGGCGCACGACTATTGCTTTCACGATGTCGGATAAGTCGCTTGATCAGTCAGTAATTCCCCACCGCCGCGCCGGCTGCCATCCGCGGCTGCTCCGGGCCGTCCTCCTCCCGTCGGTCCTTCTCCCGGCGGCGGGCGGTCAGGATGGCGGCGGCGCCCGCGCCGCAGGCGATGGTGGCCGCGGCCGAGACCAGCAGCGTGTGCTGGGCGCCGATCCAGGCAGTGAGAGGCCCGCCGAGCGCCGTCCCAAGCGGGCTCGCGAGCACGGTCAGCGCCCCGCGGGCAGCCAGAACCTGGGAGAGCAACTCCGGCGGGCTCTCGCGCTGGAACAAGGTCGCCGACAAAGCCGGGTACGGCGCATAGAGCAGGCCGCCGGCGGCGAAGCAGGCCAGGGCGAGGGCAGGTAGCCGGAGCAGGCCCAGCGGGGCGATAGCGACACCCCAGCCGACCACCGCCACCAGGAGTACCGGCCACAGCGGCAGGCGGCGGGCCAGTCCGGTCACGGCGCTGCCCGCGGTCGCGCCGATACCGAACACCGTCCAGAACAGCCCGAGCAGCGCCGCGCTGCCGCCCAGTGTTCCGGTCACGTACAGCGGCAGGGCCACCTCGACCGGGCCGTACAGGAAGTAGTAGACCACCGTCAGGGCGAGCAGCCCGGCCAGCGGCCTGCTGCGGGCGATCACGGCGAATCCGCGGGCCCGCCCGGACTCGCCGGCCTCCGAGGAGCCGGCCCTGGCTGTGCCACCACGCACCGTGACGGCGGCGACGGCGAGCACGGCGAACGATGCCGCGTCGGCGGCGACTGGCACCGCCGGCCCGACCGTGGCCACCGCGAGGCCCGCCAGCATCGGCCCGATGACGAATGCGGCCATCCCGAACCCGGACAGCAGCGCGTTCCCGGCGGTACGGGCCTGCGGCGGCAGGTGCTCGGCGACCAGGGTGTACTGGCCGGACAGGCCCCAGGCATGCAACAACGAGGAGGCAGCCAGCAGGGCCACGTAGGACGCGGGCCGCAAGGTCCCGAAGACATACAGCAGCGGTATCGCCCCCAGCGCCGCCGCGCGCAGCGCGGAGTCGGCGGCGACGAGGTGCCGTCCGGCCAGCCGCCGCAGCGGCCTGGCCAGCAGGACTGCGCCAGCCGCGCCCGGCAGCGTATAGGCCGCGACCGCCAGGCCCACCACCAGTCCGCGGTGGCCGGGCGGGGCGATCCGGATCGCCAGCCACGCCACGCCGACGGCGCTCATCCCGTCGCCAATCGCCGACACCGCGAACGCGGGCAGCAGCCGGCGCAGCACCGGGT
>DAIOWC010000217.1:0-10645 GCA_036758685.1 Streptosporangiaceae bacterium
CCACGTCGCGCAAGTTGCTTGGAACGCCGTAGAACATGGGCTCACGGTGCCCGTGGCGGGCGCGGCCTAGCAAACGGAATTGTGGATAAGCGGTCGACCTCATGATCACGCCGAGTTTGTCACTGATCCGGTGACAAAACCCGCGTGATCATGAGGTCGCCGCCGCGGGCCGGGGCGGGTGTGACGCGCGGGGCGACAGTGGCCTGTGGGGCCGGGTGCCCGCGCCGGCCGGTGTGGGCGGGCGCGGGCGAGGCGGCCCGGCGCGCGCCCGTTACTCGTCGTCGGAGGAGTCGTCGTCGTCCGGGCGGCCGCCGCCGCCGAAGCGGTTGAACACCCCGGACATGGCGTCCATCGCCCCGTTGGCCACTCCGCGCACGGCGCCGATCAGCGGATCCGCGCTCCGGTTCCACGAGTCCTGGTAGGACTTGGCCGCCGACTTGAACTCGTCGCCCACCGAGGCGTCGGAGTCGTCCTCCCGGCGCGGATAGCGTCCGGCCAGGATGTCGCGGTACTCGCCCTCCTCGGCCCAGCGGTCGAGCTCGGCGAACCTGATCACCGCGAACGGGTGGGTCGTCCCCTGCAGCTGCAGCAGCTTCAGCAGGCTGTCCCGGACGTCAGGCACCGCGTCGTACTCCTGCGCCTGCTTGTGGAACTCGTCGTGGCTGAGCTCGGCCAGGTGCCGGCCGCCGGCCAGCTTCATCAGCGAGCGGCGGGCAGCCTCGACGTCCTGGGTCCCCAGCAGGCCGGCCCGGTCGCAGGTGAGCTCGGACTTGCGGAACCACTCCTCCAGGCCCCAGATGACCGCCTTGAGCCCGAACCAGGCGAACGGCACGAGGGCCAGACGCTGGGCCAGACTCACCAGGTAGTACAGCATCGTCCGGTACACGCTGTGGCCGGACAGCACGTGCCCGAGCTCGTGGCCGATGACGAACCGGATCTCCTCCGGGTCCATCAGCTCGACGATCCCGCTGGTCAAGACGATGAACGGCTTGCTGGTCCCGAGGGCCATCGCGTTGACCTCAGGGTCCTGGGTCACGTAGAGCTCGGGCACCGTCGGCAGGTCGAGGATGTAGCAGCCGTCCAGCATGGACTGGTAGAGGTCGGGGAACTGCTCCGGCGAGCAGCGGACCGCGCTCGCCAGGAACATCAGCCGCAGCGCCCGGTCGTTGAACAGCCCCGCGAGGTTCTTCAGGATGACGTCGAAGCCGGTGAGCTTGCGCAGAGCGACGAGCGCTGTCCGGTCGGCGGGGTGCTCGTAAGCACGAGAGCTAATACCCGGCAGACGGATCCGGGAGCGTTCGGGCACAGTGGTCATAGCGTTTATGGTAGGCGCCCGAGCACAGAGGAAGCGACATGTCGCGTCAGGCAGCATCGGCGATGTTCGAGCCCGAAGCCGAGGCCATGCCCGCAGAACAGCTGACCGGCCTCCAGCTGGAGCGGCTGCGGGCGATGATCGACCGGCTCATCGGCCTCGGGGGCCTGCAGGCCGCCCGGCTGAAGGAGACCGGCGTATCGGCCGGGGCCGACGTCAACCTCGCGACCCTCCACCGGCTGCCGGGCGTGACCAAGCAGGATCTGTGGGACGCCTACCCGTTCGGCCTGCTGGCGGTCCCGCGCGAGGAGGTCGTCGCCGTCCACGGGTCCAGCGGCACGGGGGGCCGCCCGACCCTGGTCGCCTACACCCGGCGCGACCTGAAGCTCTGGGCCCGGATGTGCGCGAGGGCCCTCGCTGCGGCCGGGGCGACCCCCGCGAGCATCGTCCACAATGCGTACGGCTACGGGCTGTTCACCGGGGGACTCGGCATCCATCAGGGCGCGATCGAGCTCGGTGCAACCGTCGTTCCCGTATCCGGAGGGATGACGGCACGCCAGGTGACGCTGATCAGGGACCTGCAGCCAGACATCCTCACCTGCACGCCGTCGTACGCGATCCGGCTCGCGGAGGCGCTGGAGGACGCCGGCCTCACGCCCGATGACCTGTCGCTCCGGGCCGGGATCTTCGGGGCCGAGCCGTGGACCAGGGAGCTCAAGTACCGGCTGCAGGACCTGCTCGGGCTGCGGGCGCTCGACATCTACGGCCTGTCCGAGATCATCGGGCCCGGCGTCGCGTCGGAGTGCTACGTCGCGGCCAACGGCCTGCACGTCAACGAGGACCAGTTCCTCGTCGAGGTCATCGACCCGGTCTCGGCCGAGCCGGTGCCGGATGGCTCACCCGGCGAGCTGGTGTTCACGACGGTGACCAAGGAGGCGCTGCCGCTGCTGCGCTACCGGACCGGCGACATCGCCTCGCTGCGCCGCGGCACATGCGAGTGCGGCCGCACCCTGGCCCGGATGAGCCGGGTGACCGGCCGCAAGGACGACATGCTCGTCGTCCGCGGAGTCAACGTGTACCCCAGCGAGGTTGAGCGCGTGCTGCTGCAGCACCGGGCCGTCGCGTCTGATTACCTGCTGGTCCTCGACGAGCGCGCGCCGCAGCTCCGGCTCATTGTGTGCTGTGAGCTAGGAACGGGCGGCAGCGCCCCCGATGCGGTCCGTTCGGAGCTCGAGTCCAGCCTGAAAGACACCCTCGGCCTCTCGGTCGACGTCCGGGTGCTGTACCCCGGCTCGGTGCCGCGGACCGAGGTGGGCAAGGCCGTTCGGGTCATGCGCTGGCAGGGGGACGAGCCGCCGCTCGCCGGGCTTCGCTGATATTTTCCTGTCCGGCGTTGCAACCCGCCGCCCCGGTCACGGCATCTGGTGGGTGTTACTGACACCCTCCGACGAAAGGTGGCCGGGTGGAGTGCCCCGAGGAATTCACCGAGTTCGCCGCGGCGGAACTGGTCCGGCTGCGGCGGACCGCGTTCCTGCTCTGCGGTGACTGGCATGCCGCCGAAGACCTGACCCAGATCGCGCTGACGAAGACGCTGCTGTCCTGGCGCCGGATCAGCAAACAGCAGAACGCTCACGCCTACGCGCATCGAACGCTGGTCAACACCTACCTGGGCCAGCGCCGCCCCCGCCGGTCCGGCGAGATCCCGGTTGACCAGGTGCCCGAGCACGCCGGCCAGCCGGGGACCGCGGAGCTGCGGGTCGTGCTCATGTCGGCGCTGGCATCGCTGCCGCCGCAGGCCCGCGCGGTCGTGGTGCTGCGCTACTGGGAGGACCTGAGCATCGAGCAGGTCGCCGGGATCCTGCGCTGCTCAGCCGGCAACGTGAAGAGCCAGAGCGCCCGCGCGCTGCAGAAGCTTCGCGAACAGCTCGGCGAGAGCCTGCCTGAGCTGGCGCTAACCGACTGACTGACCCCTGAGAACTCTGAGGAGCTACGCGACATGAACGAGACATCGGTCAAAGACCTCCTGCGACAGGCCATGGCGGGCGACGAACCGCCGGTCGGCCCGCAGATCGTCGGCGGTGCGGTCCGCGCCGCCCGGAGCGCGCGCCGGCGCCAGGTGGCGGGTGCGATCGTGGCGGTCGCCGCCATCGCACCCGGACTGGCGTTCGGGGTGCCGGCGATCGCGCACGCACTGGCCCCGCCGGCTGCGGGCCAGCACGGCTACGCGCTGACGCCGGCTGCGGAATCCGGGTCCAGCCACGCCAAGAAGTACGACCGCGTGCGGTCGACGCCGAAGCGGGCCAAGAAGGGCAGGTCGGGGTCGAGCCAGTACACGTTCCTGACGCCGAAGCAGCTGACCGCTGCGAGCGAGGTCAACCCCGTGCCGATCACCAGCCAGTCGGTCGGCCAGCTGCTGCTCGACGACCTTCCGGCCGGGACCCAGCCGAGCCAGATCGAGGCCAATGCGAACGCGAACCCCTCGGCGGCGACCCAGGTTGCGATGGCGTGGCTCGAGGACGTCAAGTCGGCGCTCGGGTCCGGGGAAGTGCAGGCGACCGTTATGGGGGCCCGGTCGACGCCGTTCGACTTCGGCTGCGGAAGCGGCAAGCCGGACGGCAGCTGCCGTGCCTACAACTTGCCGGGCGGCGTCGAGGTCGTCGAGTCGTACAGCACTACCACGACCGCGAGGGGTCAGTGGGTGATGCTGATGGTGTCGGTGTTCCGCCCGAACGTCGCCCAGTTCACTGTGTCCGAGGCGAATTCCGCGATGGCAGCCGGCAGCCCGGTCAGCAAGGGCATGCCGCTGACGCTCAGTCAGCTGCTCAGGATTGCGCTGGACTCGCGCTGGCAGCTCACGATGAGCCAGTCGTTCGTCCAGCAGGCGAGCGGGCTCCAGGTCGCCCCGCTGGATACGGCGGGGAGCTAGGACCGGAGCTGGCCGGGGCTGACGTCGAGCGTCAGTCCCGGCCGCCGCCGAAGATGCGCAGGAAGAAGAAGAAGACGTTCAGCCCGTCCAGGAAGATCGACGCGGCCAGGATCGGGGCCGAGGAGATGTCCTTCACGCGGCGCAGGCGCTGGAAGTCGAACAGGGTCAGCCCGGCGAAGATGATCAGGCCGAGGATCGAGTACAGCAGGTCGGCGTGCGGGATCCGGACGAAGATCAGGACGATGCCGAAGATGATGAGGCCGATCAGCGCGAAGAACGAGATCCGGCCGAGTGCGGACAGGTCCTTGCGGGTCAGGTAACCGGCCGTGCCGAAGCCGGCCATGAAGAGGGCCGTCGCGCCGGCGGCCTGCCAGACCGCCTGCGGGCTGGTGCTGGCGATGTAGTCGAGACCCGGGCCCATCGCGATCCCGAACAGCACGCCGAACCCGAGCAGCAGCAGGACGTGCCCGGTCTCCGACATCCGCCGGGTGAAGTTCAGCACCAGGAGGCAGGCGAGGCCGCCGAGGATCCCGACCAGGCCCCAGCCAGGAGACAGGTGCCGGCCCGCGTAGGCACCGAGGGCGAAGACCCCGGCGGTGAGGGCGACGAGCCACATCACCTGGCCGAAGAGCGTCGAGGTCTGGTCGCTGGTCGCGGCCGACGGCGCGAACCCGGCGGGCTGCTGATACTGGTACGACATGCCTGTGACCTCCTGGCGGAAAACCCGTCGGCGGCCCGAGGACACTGACTCCGGGCACCGCTCGTTCCCCCCGATACTAATGTTCTGCCCATGACGCAGCGCAGCGGAAAGTGGACGGCGCGGGACGTGCCGGATCAGCACGGCCGGATTGCGGTCATAACCGGGGCGAACTCGGGCATTGGGCTGGAGACCGCCAAGGTCCTGGCGGCGCGCGGCGCACTGCTCGTGCTGGCCGGCCGTGATCCGGGCCGGACTCTGGCGGCGGCCGGGCAGGTCCGCGCCGCGGCGGCGGGCGCAAAGGTCGAGACGGCCGAGCTTGACCTCGCGTCGCTCGACTCGGTGCGGGCCGCGGCGGCCGACATCGCCGGCCGGTTCGAGCGGCTGGACCTGCTGATCAACAACGCGGGCGTGATGTTCCCGCCGCGTCAGGTGACCAAGGACGGCTTCGAGCTGCAGTTCGGCACGAATCACCTCGGGCACTTCGCCCTGACCGGGCTGCTGCTGCCGGCAATGCTGGCCGTGCCCGGCTCGCGAGTGGTGACGGTCAGCAGCAACGCGCACCGGGCGGGGCGGATCGACTTCGACGACCTCATGTCCGTGCGGCGTTACAGCCGGTACTCCGCCTACGGGCAGTCGAAGCTGGCGAACCTGATGTTCACCTACGAGCTGCAGCGACGCCTCGCGGCGGCCGGCGCCAAAACGATCGCTACCGCCGCGCACCCGGGCACCGCGAGGACCGAGCTGACCCGGCATATGGCGTCGGTGGCCAGCAGCGCGATGAGCTCGCGCTTCCGGGCGCTGAACTCCTGGTGGGTGCAGGACGCCGTCATGGGCGCGCTGCCGACGCTGCGGGCGGCAACCGACCCCGGGGCGACGGGCGGCGCGTACTACGGGCCGGACGGGCTGATGCAGATGACCGGCCATCCCGTCCTGGTTCGCTCGACCGGCCGGTCCCAGAACGCCGAGGTCCAGCGGCGGCTGTGGGCCGAGTCCGAGAAGCTGACCGGGGTGAGCTACCCGGCCTGACTGGTGATCTAGTCTCGACAGGCATGGACGTGAGCGGCGGGAAACGCCTCGGCATCATGGGCGGCACGTTCGACCCGATCCATCATGGCCACCTGGTCGCCGCCAGCGAGGCCGCCGACTTCTTCGGGCTGGCGGAGGTCATCTTCGTCCCGACCGGCCAGCCCTGGCAGAAGAACGGCCGCGAGGTCTCGGCGGCCGAGGACCGGTACCTGATGACCGTGATCGCCACCGCGTCCAATCCGCGGTTCTCGGTCAGCCGGGTCGACATCGACCGGCCGGGGGAGACCTACACGATCGACACCCTCCGCGACCTGCGGGCCGAGCGCGGGCCTGAGGCCGAGTTCTACTTCATCACCGGCGCCGACGCGCTGGCTAAGATGATCTCCTGGCGGGACACGGATGAGCTGTTCGCGCTGGCGCAGTTTGTCGGCTGCACCCGGCCCGGCCACCGGCTCACGCTCTCTGATCTGCCTGCCGACCGGGTCAGCCTGCTCGAGATCCCCGCGCTGTCGATCTCCTCCACCGAGTGCCGGGAGCGAGTCAGGGGCGGGCACCCGATCTGGTATCTGGTCCCCGACGGAATCGTCCAGTACATCTCGAAGCGGGGCCTGTACCGGGGCTAAACTCGCTTGGGCCCGGCGGCTTGAGGGGGTTGGCGGTGCGGCTCGACGGAGTCGGCAAGCGATACGGGCTGCGCGAGCCCTGGATCGTTCGAGACGTGGCCGCCGACGTCGCGGCCGGGCAGCTGATCCGGCTGGAGGGTCCCAACGGCACCGGCAAGTCGACCCTGCTGCGCGTGATCGCCGGCATCACGACGCCGTCCGCCGGGCGGGTAACCGGGCGGCCGCACACCGGGTACGTGCCGGAACGGTTTCCGGGCGGGCTGGCGTTCTCCGCCCGTGACTACCTCATGCACCTGGGCCGGATTCACGGGCTGCGCGGTCCTGCGGTCACTGTCGCGGTCGATGAGTGGCTGGATCGGCTCGGAGCCACCGACTACGCCGGGTCGCCACTGCGGACGCTGTCGAAGGGCATGTGCCAGAAGGTGGCCATCGCCCAGGCGCTCCTGAGCAAGCCGGATCTGCTGGTGCTCGACGAGGCCTGGACCGGGCTCGATCAGGCCGCGCGGGGCGCGCTCGATGCCGCCGTCGGCGAACGGGTCGCTGCGGGCGGGACCGTGATGTTCGTCGATCATCACCAGGCGCGGCTTGCGGGCCAGGTCAGCCAGCGATGGGTGCTCGGCAAGGGCCGGGTGCGGATGCTCGCCGGGGCTGGCCAGGCTGCGGCTTCTCCGGCGCACAGCACGAGCGCCGGCGGGCTCGTGCTGATCGAGCTGGCCGGACTTGATCCCGAGTCCGCGGCCCAGCTCACCGGCCTGGCTGGGGTGGTCGAGGTACGGGCCGTTCCCGGCGCTGCGCGGGCGGGCGCCCGGCTGCTGCTGGTGAGCGAGGCGGCGTCGGACGGGCTGCTGCACCAGCTGCTCGGCTGGGACGGCGTGCACGTGGTCGGCGTCGGGCCCGCGTCGCCGGGAAGGCCAGCATGAGCGCACTGGTGCGGTACCAGGCGGGCATACTCTTCCGCTCGCATCGCTGGGTATTTCCGCTGATCACCTACGTCATCCTGCTCTCGGTGGCCGGGGTCGGCCAGAAGCAGCCGCTGAGCGAGGGCCTGGACTGGAGCGCCGCGGTCCTGCTGCCGGTCGTCGCCCTGCTGACGCGGTCGATGCTGACCGCGGAGCCGGGCGCGGCGCGATCCTGCACGGCGGCGGCCCGCGGTCCGGTGCGGCCTCAGCTGGCCGTGCTGTTCACCGCGCTGGTAGCCGGCATGGTGCTCGGGCTCGCGGGGGCTGGATACGAGATCGTGACCAGCCAGGCGGGACCGCAGCTGTCCGGGGGTCATGCGGGCGCGGCGATCGCCACCCTGGGCGCTGGCCTGGGCAAGGCGCTCATCTGCGCGTTCGTCGGCTCGGCGGTCGGGACGCTGTGCAACCCTCCCGTTGTCCGCCATCAGGCGATCGCGCTGCTGAGCACCGTCGCCGCCGTGGTCCTGGCGCTCGTGGCGAGTGTGTCACCGGCGAACGCGGCGCTCCGGGGGAGCGGGGCCACGATCCAGGCTTCTGACTGGCCGACCGGGGTGCCGTTCCTGGCAGCGTTGGCTCTGATCGCGGCGGCCTGGGCGATCTCGGCCTGGATGGCGGCCCGCCGCGGGAGCTGAGGGCCGCGCAAAAGGGAAATTTCCGGGCGGACCGCGGGATCGACAGGGCGACTCGGCCGGATACCCTGGCAGTTGCCTGCGTTCCGTTGTCACCTGGACGTGAGATGGTAGGGGCAATGGGCTAGTTGAGGAGGACTACCAGCACACGTGACTGCCACCGACAGGGCCGTCGAGCTCGTGGAGATCGCGGCTGCAGCCGCGGCTGACAAGCTCGCCTCCGACATCATCGCCTACGACGTCAGCGAGCAGCTCGTGATCACTGACGCCTTCCTGCTCTGCTCGGCCTCCAACGATCGCCAGGTACGCGCGATCGTGGATGAGATCGAGGAGAAGCTTGCCCGGGCCGGGGTCAAGCCGGCCAGGCGCGAGGGCGAGCGGGAGATGCGCTGGGTGCTTCTCGATTACATCGACGTGGTCATCCACGTCCAGCACGCGGAGGAGCGGGTCTACTACTCGCTGGAGCGGCTGTGGAAGGACTGCCCGGTGATCCCGCTGCCCGAGCCGGTTGGCGCTGCTGGCGCCGCTGGCAATGCCCAGGGCCGGGGTGCGGCCGGGTCCGCTGACGGACGCGGTTCACGGTAAGGATCACGAAGACATTGAGCATCTGGCCGGGCGGCGAAGGCCCGGAGATCATCAAGCTTGTCCTCTGGCGGCACGGGCAGACCGCATTCAACGCGGAACGGCGGTTCCAGGGCCAGTCCGACGTTCCTCTCAATGCGGTCGGGCTTGTCCAGGCCGAGCGCGCGGCGCCCTATCTGGCGGCGCTGAAGCCGGACGCTATCTTCTCCTCGGACCTGAGCCGGGCCACCGCCACGGCCGAGATGCTCGCGCGCCTGGTCGGGCTGCCGGTCCAGCTGGACAAGGACCTGCGCGAGCGCGGGGGCGGTTCCTGGGAGGGCAAGACGGCGGCCGAGATCGCGGCGATGCACCCCGAGGCTTACGCGTCCTGGACACCGCCCGACGGTGAGGCGGCCGCGGCGGTCGCCGACCGGGCCTCGCTGGCCATGGAGCGGATCGCGGACAGCCTGCCGGGCGGCTCGCTGGCCGTGGTGGTTGGCCACGGCGGGGCGCTGGGGTTCGGCGCGGCGCGGCTGCTCGGGATCCCGGACGACCTGAGGGCGCTCGGACCGTTCGGGAACTGTCACTGGTCGGTGCTTTCGCGGCGCCTCGGCCACTGGCGGCTCCAGGCTCACAACGTTGGCGTCCTGGATGCGCCCGTGCACCACGAGCCGGTGCTGGCCGAGCCAGTGCTGGACGCCGACGCCGAGCGCGAGGACTGACGGGCGGCGGCCGCCCGGGCGGCGGCCGCCCGGGCGGCATTCTGCGCTAGCTCGGCGAAACGGGATCTCCTGGCTTTGGCGGCTCGCTGAGGGACGTTCCCCGGAGCTCGGCGGCATCCTCAGGTGACGCCTCCCGGAGGGTGGGCCAGCCCAGCCCGTTGGTGCCGCACAGGAACTGCCGCTCCTCGTCCTGGGTCAGGGACACTTGCAGCTCCGGGGACCTTCGCAGCAGGACAAACCGCATGTGCAGGCGGTGTTCTCCTGGCTCCACCTCGAAGACCCGCACCTGCTCGGATCCGATCTTGCCCGCGGGGCGGCCGTCGAGAACCACCGTCAGGTTCCAGTGCGGCCTGAAGAGGCGAAGAAGCAAGGCGGTCGGGAGCACCGTGGCGGGCGACACCGACCAGGGTCGCTTCGGCCTGAAGATGCGGATCGCTGACATTGGCGTCCCTTCTCGACGCACGCCGCCAGTCCAGTGGCGCACATGGCTAAACGGTAGCAGGCCGACTGGTCAGCCTGCTAGTTTTTTGGTCATGCAGCCAGGAGAGGCAGTGTCCGAGCGCACGTTCATCGAGAGCGCTCGGCGGGCGCAGATCGTGGCCGCGGCGATCGACACGATCGCCGAGGTGGGCTATGCACAGGCGTCCTTCGCCCGCATCGCTGAGCGAGTGGGGATCAGCCGGGGCCTCATCAGCTACCACTTCGCCGGCAAGGACGACCTCAGCAAGCAGGTTGTCCACGATGTGGTCGAGCAGGGCGTGGCCTACATGCGTCCGCGGATCATCGCCGAGTCCGCCGGTCCCGCGATGCTGCGGGCCTACATCGCCTCGAATCTCGCGTTCATGCGCGAGCACCGCAAGGACATGATCGCCATCCTTGAGATCACCCGCAGCCCGGACGGCCGGCGCATCTTCCAGGACGACCCCCACGTGATCGACGCCGTCCGCGCCCTTGAGCACCTGCTGTCCGGCTTCCAGACGGCCGGCGAGGTGCGGCCGGACTTCGACCCCTACGCCATGGCGATCGCGATACGCGCCGCAATCGATACCGTGCCGTCCCGGCTGGCTCTGGACCCGGAGTTCGACATCGACAACTACTCGCGCGAGCTCATGACGATCTTCGACAAGGCAACCCAGGCCGAGGACACTCCATAATCGAACAGAGGTCCGAAACAGTGGAGCTAAGGG
>DAIOWC010000218.1:0-10362 GCA_036758685.1 Streptosporangiaceae bacterium
GCGATCGTCAACACCTGCTCGATCGCGGCCACCGCGGGCCTCCCGCAGCGGGCGCTGTACTCCGCGACCAAGGGCGCGGTCCTGTCGCTGACCCTCGCCATGGCTGCCGACCACATCGGCGAGGGCATCCGGGTCAACTGCGTGAACCCCGGCACCGCCGACACGCCGTGGATCGGCCGGCTGCTCGAGCAGGCCGACGACCCGGCGGCCGAGCGCGCGGCGCTCGAGGCCAGGCAGCCGATGGGCCGGCTGGTCAGCGCGGACGAGGTCGCCGCCGGCATCGCCTACCTCGCCAGCCCGGCCGCCGCGTCGGTCACCGGCACGGCGCTGGCGATCGACGGCGGGATGGCGGGCCTGCGACTGCGGCCGCGGTCATGACCACCGCGCCGCTGGCGATGCGGCCGCTCGGCCGCTCGGCCGTGCGCGTGACCGAGCTTTCGCTTGGCGGTGCCGCCCTGGGCAACCTGTTCACCGAGGTCAGCGACGAGGATGCCGCGGCCACCATCGAGGCCGCCTGGGACGGCGGGATCCGGACCTTTGACACGGCACCGCATTACGGGCTCGGGCTGTCCGAGCGGCGGTTCGGCGCGGCGCTGCGGCACCGGCCGCGGCACGAGTACGTGATCTCCACCAAGGTCGGCCGGATCCTGCAGCCGGCGTCGGCCCTGGCCGCGGCGCGCGGCGGCGACACCGAGGGCTTCGCGGTTCCCGCGGCGCAGGTCCGCGTCTTCGATTTCAGCGCCGACGGGGTCCGGCGCAGCCTGGACGCGAGCCTGGAGCGCCTCGGCCTGGACCGCGTCGACATCGCGCTCATCCATGACCCCGACGATCACGGCGAGCAGGCCCTGCACGAGGCCTACCCGGCGCTGGAGCGCCTGCGGGCCGAGGGCGTCGTCGCGGCGATCGGCGTCGGCATGAACCAGGCCGAGATGCTCACCCGGTTCGTCACCGACACCGACGTCGACGTCGTGCTGGTCGCGGGCCGCTACACGCTCCTCGACCAGTCCGCGGCGGCCGCGCTGCTGCCCGCGGCGGCGGAGCGGGGCGTGGCCGTGATCGCCGGCGGGGTGTTCAACTCCGGCCTGCTGGCGGCGCCCGCTGCCGGTGCGCACTTCGACTACCGGCCGGCGCCCGCCGGGCTGGTTGAGCGGGCGCGCCAGCTCGAGGCCGTCTGCGCCGGGTTCGGCGTGCCGCTGCGTGCTGCCGCCGCCCGGTTCCCGCTGCGTCACCCGGCGGTGGCCAGCGTGCTGATCGGCGCGCGCAGCCCCGACGAGATTGCCGATGCGATCCGCCTCCGGGAGACCGAACTGCCGCCCGCCCTCTGGGATGACTTGTCGGCACCGGTGGGATCCTGAGGCCATGCGGGTCGCCCTGTACATCACGTGCCTCAACGACACGCTCTACCCGCAGACCGGGCAGTCGGTGGTGACGCTGCTGCGCCGGCTCGGCTGTGACGTCGCCTTCCCCGCGGCGCAGACGTGCTGCGGCCAGATGCACTTCAACAGCGGCTACCGGCCGGCGGCCACGCGGCTCGCGCGCCGCGTCAGGCGGCAGGTCGCGGGCTTCGACGCGGTCGTCACGCCGTCACCGTCCTGCGCGGGCATGATGCGGGACCAGTACCCGGTGCTCGGCGTCCGTCAGGAGACCCCGGTGTACGAGCTGTCGGAATTCCTGGTCGACGTGCTCGGCGTCGTGGACGTCGGGGCGGTGTTCCCGCACCGGGTGAGCTATCACCCGACGTGCCATTCGCTGCGCGGCCTGCGGGTAGGCGACCGCCCGCTGCGACTGCTGCGGGCGGTGTCCGGCCTGGAACTGGCGGAGCTGCCTGCGGCCGACTCCTGCTGCGGCTTCGGCGGCACGTTCGCGGTCAAGAACGCCGCGGTGTCGACGGCCATGCTCGCCGACAAGGTCGCAGCCGTGCATGCGGCCAGGCCCGAGGTCTTGTGCGCTCTCGACAACTCGTGCCTCATGCAGATCGGCGGCGGCCTGTCCAGGGCCGGCTCGGCGGTCCGGGTGATGCACCTGGCCGACATCCTGGCGGCGCGATGACGATTCCTACCGGCCGCGGCGTGGTCTGGCTCGACACGCCCCCGTTTCCCGAGGCGGCGCGGCGCGCGCTGGCCGACGACCAGCTCCGCGCGAACCTGCGGCAGGCCACGACCACGATCAGGGACAAGCGGCTGCGGGTCACCGGCGAGCTGAGCGACTGGGAGCAGCTGCGCGCCGCCGGCGCCGCCATCAAGGCAGACGTCGGCCGCCACCTGGACCGTTACCTGGTACAGCTCGAGGAGTCGGTGACCAGGGCCGGCGGGATCGTGCACTGGGCGCGCGACGCCGACGAGGCAACGGGGATCGCCGGCGATCTCATCGAGGCCGCGGGGGCCCGCGAGGTCGTCAAGGTGAAGTCGATGGTCACGCAGGAGATCGATCTCAACACCGCGCTCGCGGCCAGGGGCATCGCGGCGTACGAGACCGACCTGGCCGAGCTCATTGTCCAGCTCGGCGACGACCGTCCCTCCCACATCCTGGTGCCCGCGATCCACCGCAACCGCACCGAGATCCGCGACATCTTCACCGCGAACATGGCGAGGAACGGCCGCCCGGCCCCTGACGGCCTGACCGATGAGCCTGCCGCGCTGGCCGAGGCCGCGCGCCTGCACCTGCGGGAGAAGTTCCTGACCGCCGGCGTCGCGATCTCCGGCGCGAACTTCGCCATCGCCGACACCGGCACGATCGTCGTCGTCGAGTCCGAGGGCAACGGCCGGATGTGCCTGACCCTGCCGGACTCGCTGATCACGATCATGGGCATTGAGAAGGTCCTGCCGACGTTCGCGGACCTGGAGGTCTTCCTGCAGCTGCTGCCGCGATCGTCGACCGGCGAGCGGATGAACCCCTACACCTCGATGTGGACGGGGGTCACGCCTGGCGACGGCCCGCAGAACTTCCACCTCATCCTGCTCGACAACGGGCGCACCGCGACGCTCGCCGATCCGGTCGGCCGTCAGGCGCTCGCCTGCATCCGGTGCTCGGCGTGCCTGAACGTGTGCCCGGTATACGAGCGCACCGGCGGTCACGCCTACGGCTCGGTCTATCCGGGCCCGATCGGGGCGGTGCTCACGCCACAGCTGGTCGGGGTCGAGCACGCCGCGACCCTGCCGTTTGCCTCGACGCTGTGCGGCGCCTGCTACGACGCGTGCCCAGTGAAGATCAACATTCCGGAGGTGCTGACGCACCTGCGCGCGAAGGTCGTCGAGCACAAACGGCTGCCGACCTTCGAGGCCGGGGCCATGGCCGCGGCTGCCGCCTTGTTCTCCGCGCCGCGGTTGCTGGGCCTGGCCGAGTGGCTGGCCGCGCGCGGCGGCCGCCTGGTGGCCAGGGGCGGCCGCATCCGGTCCCTGCCATTCGCCCGGGCGTGGACCGGCAGCCGTGATCTGCCGGCCCCGGCTCTGCCGTCGTTCCGTTCATGGTGGCGGCGCCAGCAATGAGCGCACGAGAGGAAATACTGGGGCGCGTCCGGCAGGCGCTGCGGTCCTGGCCGTCCGCCGACGGGCAGGTGCCGCGCGACTACCTGCGCCGGCACGCCGATGCGGACCTGGTCGGCCTGTTCGCGGAGCGGGTCGCCGACTATCGCGCGACCGTCAGCCGGGTGCCGGCCGACGCGATCCCGGCCGCGGTCGCGGCGGCGCTGACCACCCGCGGGCTGGCCGAGGTCGTCGCCGCGCCGGGGTTGCCGGCCGCGTGGCTGCCGCCGGTTACCGGGGTCACCTGGCTGGCCGACGAGCCGCCACTGACCGTCGCCGCCCTCGACGCCTGCGATGGCGCGGTCACCACCGCGGCTCTCGGCATCGCGCTGACGGGAACGATTGTGCTCGATGCCGGTGTCGGCCAGGGACGGCGAGTGCTCACCCTGGTGCCCGACGTGCATATCTGCGTGCTGATGGCGGACCAGATCGTGGCCGACGTGCCGGACGCCGTCGCCGCGCTCGATCCGGCGCGGCCGCTGACCTTCATCTCCGGCCCGTCAGCGACCAGCGACATCGAGCTCAACCGGATCGAGGGCGTGCACGGGCCGCGCACGCTGCACGTGATCATCGGGGAAGGGGCCAGCGCATGAGAGTCGCCCTGCATACGCGGGTCCGCCCGGACCGGATCGGGGAGTACGAGCAGGCGCACACGATGGTGCCGGCCGAGCTGACGGCCGCGATCCGGGCCGCAGGCGTGACCGAGTGGACGATCTGGCGCAGCGGCACCGAGCTGTTCCACGTCATCGACTGCGCCGACTATGCCGGCCTGCTCGCGCGGCTGGAACGGCTGCCGGTCAACGTCGCGTGGCAGGCGAGGATGGCGGAGCTGCTGGACACTGTCCACGATTACTCGGCCGGGGGAGCGCAGGCCACGCTGCCCGTGGTGTGGCAGCTGTGAGCATCATCGACTCCCACCACCACGTCTGGGATCTCGCCGTGCGAGACCAGGACTGGATTACCGGTCCGGAGATGGCGCCGATCCGCCGCCGCTTCGCCGTCGACGACCTGCGCCCGAGCGCCCTGGCGGCGGGCGTGATCGGCACCGTGCTCGTGCAGACCGTCACGGTGGCGGCGGAGACGCCGGAGATGCTGGCGACCGCGGCCGCCGATCCGCTGGTCGCGGGGGTCGTCGGCTGGACCGACCTGACATCGGCCGCCGTCGCGGACGAGCTCGCCGCGCTGCGGGCGGCTCCGGGCGGCCGCTACCTCGTCGGCATCCGCCATCAGGTGCAGTCCGAGGCCGATCCTGACTGGCTGCGCGGGCGCGACGTGATCCGCGGGCTGCGCGCGGTCGCGGCCGCGGGCCTGTGCTACGACCTGGTCATCAGGCCGCACCAGCTCGCCGCGGCCGCCGGCGCCGCGGCGGCCGTACCCGGGCTGACCTTCGTGCTCGACCATGCGGGCAAGCCGCCGATCGCTTCCGGTGGGCTCGGGCAGTGGTCGGCGGCTGTCCGGGAGTTCGCTGCCCGGCCCAACACGGTCTGCAAGCTGTCCGGGCTGGTCACCGAGGCGGGGCCGGGGGCTGCCAAGGCGGCGTTCGCCGGCGTCGCCGATGTCATACTGAGCGCATTCGGCGCAGACCGGATAATGTTCGGCTCGGACTGGCCGGTCTGCCTGCTGATCAGCGACTATGCCGGCGTCGTCGGCCTGGCGGGCGAGCTCGTCGCCGGGCTGTCGGAAGCGGAGCGGGCGGCGGTATTCGCGTCGACGGCGACGCGGGTTTACGGACTCGGCGAACTCGTCCAGGCCCCTGGGGGAGAACAGGCATCTGGAGGCAGCTCGTGGCGCTTACCGACGAGGCCATCGACAAGATCAAGCAGATGATCATCTCGGGGCGGGTACGGCCGGGGGAGAAGCTGCCCCGGGAGGCCGACCTCGCCGCCGAGCTTGGCTTGTCGCGCAACTCGCTGCGCGAGGCGGTCAAGGCCCTGACCCTGATCAACGTGCTCGACGTGCGGCAGGGCGACGGCACGTACGCGACCAGCCTGGCGCCCTCACTGCTGCTGGAGGCGCTGAGCTTCATCGTCGACTTTCACCGCGATGACACCGTCCTCGACTTCCTCGAGGTCCGCCGCATCCTGGAGCCCGCGGCCACGGCACTGGCCGCGATCCGGATGCCGGATGAGGACCGGATCGAGCTCGGCAAGGTACTCGACGCGGCGGATGCCAGCATGCCGATGGAGGAGTTCGTCGCGGCGGACATGGAGTTCCACCGGCAGATCGCGATCGGCTCCCGCAACTCGGTGCTGCCGTCCCTGGTCGACAGCATGTCGGCGCCGACAACGCGGGCGCGGATCTGGCGCGGGATGACCGAGACCGGAGCCCAGGAACGCACGCTCGGCGAGCACCGGGCCATCTACCGGGCGATCATGAACCGGGACGCCGATCTCGCGCGGTCGTGCGCGACGATTCACATCGCGGGGATCGAGTCCTGGCTGCGCACCGCGCTGGCTGACTGACCCAGCCTGATCGTTATCTGCGCACGCGGAGGCTGATGATGACGTCGGTGCTGGTCGAGGAGACCGAGGTCGCGCCCCTGGCGACCGGCACCGGCAAGGGCGCGGCCCGGCGAGTGCCGTTCCCAACCTGGCCGGCTGAGTTGTTGCCCCAGGCATAGACGCGGCCCGTCGCCGAGATTGCGTACGAGGTGGCGCCGCCGGTCGCCACCTGCCGGTACCGGACTCCTCTCGGCATTGAGATCCTGACCGGCGACGGCTCGGACGCAGTGTTCCCCGTGCCGAGCTGGTACTGGCGGCCGTCGCCCCAGGCGTACAGGCGGCCGCTGGCCAGCAGCGCGAGCGTCTGCCCGTTACGGGGGAGCGAGCCACCCTGGGAGACCTGGCGCACCGGGCCGGGCAGGCGGACCCGCCGGGGCAGGGTGGCGAAGCCCCCGATGGTGCCCTGGCCCAGCTGTCCCTGGGCGTTGTAACCCCAGTTGTAGTACGTCCCGTTGGCCAGCAGGGCGCCCGAGTTGGCCCACGAGGACACCAGCGCCCGGATTCGGGCGTGTGCGGGCAGCCTGACCGCCACCGGCCGGGTGCTGCCTCTCCTGGTCCCGTCGCCGAGCTCGCCGAAGAAATTGCTGCCGCAGGCGTACACACGGCCGCGTGACTCGTACAGAGCGTGGCCGAACGCGCCTGCGGCCCTGGTCACGTCGCGCAGTGGAAGCCGCACCGGACGGAGGAATTGCCTGCGGCTTCCGAGGCACAGCGCTCCGAAGCGGTCTGTGCCCCAGCCCCAGACGTAGCCCCTGGTGTCAATGGCCAGGCCAACGTCATAGGGCATGACGTCGATGGGAATCGATCTGATTTTAACGCCGGCCGGGAACTTCACCCGCACTGCTGTCCGCAAGGCGTTTGATGTGGTGCCATTTCCGAGTTGCCCGTGCGAGCCCAGGCCGAAAGCGTAGACGCTCCCGTTGGTCAGCAATGCGTACACAGTCGAGTTTGAACTGCCGATCTCGGCGACCCGGCCAGGCAGTTTCACCGGGAACGGCTTCAGCTTCATTCCGGCGACCGCCCCGACGTCGGCGAAGGTTCCCCAGTACTTCACGGTCGACGACGACGGCCGACGTGCTGCCAGGGCGGCAGGCGTCAGCACGCCCATCAGGGTCATCGCCCCGACGATGGCCGCGACTACGCGCAGCGGGCGCCCTGGCAGAGCAACTATCGGCCGGATGAAATAGCGAGGCTTTGCAGGCACGGAACTCAGGTTACCGGCGCACCGAGTCCCATTGTCAGCGAAAAGGGTTAAGAGCAGCTCGGGGTTATTGAGTCCCATTCTGCTGAAATTGATTAGGTAATGACTAATTCGGCGCCCTCATGGGCGCTTCACGAATCTGAAATAAACGCGCCGAAAACCAGAACGTCCACGCCGACCACGACAACTATCAGCGCGAGTACGTAGAACACGATGGCAGGCTTCCCACCTGTTCGTTCTACGATGTCCGCCCCAGTTGAGCAAGAGAGCCGCGCCCGAGGCGCGCCACTTCATGATCACGGATAGAAACTCAGCCCACGATTGACTTACTATCCGTGATCATGGCGCCGGGGCGCGGCCCGAGCGCGGCGTGCAGCCGCAGCCGCTACGGCTTGCGGGCGACGCCCACCCAGAGCGCCGCCGGACCGTCGGTCGGCGTGTCGGCGTCGGGCCGCCACTGGGACACGTTCACCAGCCCGGGCTCGGCCAGTTCCAGCCCGGTAAAGAAGCGGGCGACCTGGTCCCGGTCGCGAGTGGTGACCTTCTCGGCGACCAGGTGATTGAGCTGCGTGACCATCGCGGTGACCTGGTCCTGCTGGACGTCGGACGTCGGATGCGAGAGCGCCAGGTAACTGCCGGACGGTACCGCGGCGAGTAGGTCGGCCACGACCTGGTACGGGTCGTCATCTTCCTTGAGCAGCTGCAGGACCGCGAACAGCATGATGGCAACGGGGCGGGAGAAGTCCAGAGTCTGAACGGCACGCGCCAGGATCGGGGCGGGGTCCTTCAGGTTGGCGTCGAGGTAGTCGGTCGCGCCCTCGGGCGTGCTGGTGAGCAGTGCCCGTGCGTGCGCGAGCACCACGGGGTCGTTATCCACATAGACAATGCGGCTCTGCGGTGCCAGGGACTGCGCGACCTCATGGGTGTTGCCAGAGGTCGGGATGCCCGTGCCAATGTCGAGGAACTGCCTGACTCCGGCCTCGGTCACCAGGAAGCGGACCGCCCGGCGCAGGAACGCGCGGTTGGCTCGAGCCGACGTGACGATACCGGGGAACTCCGCAATCGTCCGGTCTCCGGCGGCGCGGTCCGCCGCGTAGTTGTCCTTGCCTCCGAGCCAGTAGTTGTACACGCGGGCGATGTGCGCGACCGAGGAGTCGAACGTCCGAGGGTCCGCCTTCTCCGCCGCTTCGGTTGTTGGCCACGGTGTCTCGCTGACCATTTCCAGCCCTTCGTGATGGCCCTGTCGGCATGGTCAGGGCTCCGCCAGTTTAAGGGTTGGCCAAATGGCCGCGGCCACCGAACCCGGCATGTGCCCGGAATCTGGGCCAAGCCGTGACCGGTCACTCGGTATCGACGTTCCTCATGCGGCGGGCTGGGTGCGCGCGTACTCGAGGGCTGCGAGCATTGCGTCCGGGTCGGCGACGTCGTAAAAGGCGAACGGCAGGCTGACGCCTCTGGCCAGCGGCTCCATGCCGGTGTTCCCGTAATACGAGCTCGCCGCGCCGCCGAACGGCCGGCCGCGGAGGCCGGCCGTGCTGCCGAAGAGAACGCTGGCGTGCAGGCCATCGCGAGTCCGGCGCACGGTGACGGGCTGATGCTGCAGGGGTATGTCGGCGACAGCGCGAGGCTCGGCGATCAGCGCGCGCTGGCTGGTGATGCCGTAGGCGGTGCGGCGCTTGCGGTACCGCTTGTAAGCGAACCGGCCAGCCACGAAGTAGAGCCCGATGGCGACGAACGGGATCCCCCACACCGCGAAGAAGCCAGAACCGCCGCTCGCAAGGACGCCGGACTCCCAGAAGATCGCGAAAGCGCACCACAACACGCTGAACGGCACCAGGAACGCATCCGCGGGCGCGAACCACACCCGCTCATCCGGGGCGCCATGCCACAGAAGCTGCTCATCAGCCCGCAGATGCGCCTGCAGCACCATGTACGGGTCCATAGGGGAAGTATGCCCGCCGGGCTGCCGTGACGCTCCAGGTCACTGGATGAGCGATGCCTTCGGGCGTATGACGCAGAACTCGTTCCCCTCGGGGTCGGCCAGGACCGTCCACGACTCGGTGCCGGTCTGACCGATATCGACCCGGCGGGCACCGAGCGCCAGCAGCCGGCCAATCTCGGCGTCCCGGTCCTCTGCCTCGGTCGTCAGATCCAGGTGGACGCGGTTCTTGACGGCTTTGACGTCGGTCACCGGCATCAGGCAGATCCCGACCGGAGCGTTCTCGTCGGGCCCGATGACGACCTCGCGCTCTCGCTCGGACAGGATCCGCCAGCCAAGGGCCTGTGTCCAGAAACGCGCCAGCGCGGGCAGGTCGTGCGCGTCGATCACGATGTGATGAAGTCTTACCGGCATGCAGCCAGTATGAGCGAGCCGGTGCGAGGCTCCGCCGGCCATGGCGCTAACGGCAGGTCGCTGCGCCTCACGCGGATTCGATGACGGGGTACAGATTCCGCTCGGGCGGCGCCACGGTGTTGCCGGCCAGGTGCTGCTGGAGCTTTGGGGCCATGACGGCGGCCGCGGCGTCGGCCTCTTCCTGCGAACCCCAGAGCACGTACAGGTAATACCGGCCGCTCTCGGAGTCGCCGAAGCAGGTCACCGCCTGGCATCCCGGCTGCCGGCGGACGTCGGGAACGAGGTCGCGAGCCAGTTCCGCCGCGACGGATTCCTTGCCGTCTTGAAGCGCGAAGCTCACCAGGCGTGCATACATAAAGTCCCCCGGTCTTTGACCGCGCGTGCCGCCGCGGTTAACGGCGGTCCCCGTCGCGCGGTATCAGAGCGGCATGCTAACAGCCGGCCGGTGACAGCCAGGCCTCTCCACGCGGCTCAGCTGAACTCGGCGATCACATCGGCGGCAGTCATCGGCTTGGAGAACATCGGGTAGTCGTAAGAGATCGCGTTCTCGTGCTCGGGCACTGAGGTTGCGGCGGTGCAGTCGGTCAGCGTGATCACCTGGTAGCCGTTCTCGTACCCGGAGCGCATCGTGGACTCCACGCAGCAGTTGGTCAGGAAGCCGCCGAGCACGATGGTCTTGATGCCCTTGCTGCGGAGGATGAAGTCCAGGTTGGTGCTCGCGAACGTATCCAGGCCGCGCTTGCCCTCGATCACGATGTCGCCGGCCTGCGGCGCGAGCTCATCGAT
>DAIOWC010000219.1:0-10217 GCA_036758685.1 Streptosporangiaceae bacterium
ACCAGCTCGATGCCGTAGAAGTAGCCGGCGCCGCGGACGTTGCCGACGATCGGCAGATCATGCAGCTTCTCCAGCGTGGCGCGGAAGGTGGCCTCGTTGGCGCGCACGTTGCCGAGCAGGTCTTCCTTCTCGAAGACATCGAGGTTCGCCATCGCGACGGCGCACGAGACGGGGTGCCCGGCGAAGGTGACGCCGTGCAGGAACGTCGTCTGCCCCTCGGCGAAGGGCTCCATCAGCCGGTCGGCGACCATCATGCCGCCGAGCGGGGCATAGCCGGACGTGACGCCCTTGGCGAAGGTGATGATGTCGGGCTTGTAGCCGTACCGCTCGGACCCGAAGTAGTAGCCGAGGCGGCCGAAGGCGCAGATCACCTCGTCCGACACGAGCAGCACGCCGTGCCGGTCGCAGATCTCCCTGACCCGCTGGAAGTATCCGGGCGGCGGCGGGAAGCAGCCGCCGGAGTTCTGCACCGGCTCGAGGAACACCGCCGCGACCGATTCCGGCCCTTCCTGCTCGATCGCCCGCTCGATCTCATCGGCGGCCCAGATGCCGAACGCGGTCTCGTCGCTGGCGACGAACTCGGGCGCCCGGTAGAAGTTGGTGTTCGGCACGCGGACACCGCCGGCCGGCAGCGGCTCGAACGGCTCCTTGATGCCGGGCAGGCCCGTAATGGCCAGGGCACCAAGCGACGTGCCGTGGTAGGCGATCGCCCGGCTGAGCACCTTGTACCTGGAGGGCTGACCGATGGCCTTGAAGTACTGCTTGGCCAGCTTCCACGCGGACTCGACGGCCTCGGAGCCGCTGCTGGTGAAGAACACGCGGTTCAGGTCGCCGGGCGCCATGCTGGCCAGGCGGTCGGCCAGCTCGATGGCCTGCGGATGCGCGTAGGACCAGAGGGGGAAGTACGCGAGCTCGGCCGCCTGCCGGGCCCCGGCCTCGGCGACCTCGGTCCGGCCGTGGCCGATCTGGCTGACGAAAAGGCCGGCCAGGCCATCCAGATAGCGCTTGCCGTTCTGGTCATAGACGTACTGACCCTCGCCGCGGACGATTACCGGAACGTCCTGGCTGGCATAGGACGACATGCGCGTGAAGTGCAGCCACAGGTGGCGCTTGGCCTTCTCCTGGAGTGCCGCGATCTCGTCTTTGGTGTATGCGGTGCTCATCTCGTCCCCCAGCTATAGGTCTGCTTGCACAGCTTCAGGTAAACAAATGTCTCGGTCGCCGTGACGCTCGGGATGGTCCGGACACGGTTCAGAATCTCCAGCAGCTGCTCGTCGTCCTCGCAGACAACCTCGATCAGCAGGTCAAAAGAGCCGGCCGTGATGACGACGTAATCAATTTCCTCCATACCCGCCAGATGCTCGGCGACCCGGGCGAGCTCGCCCCCGCACCGGATGCCGACCATTGTCTGGCGGTGGAATCCGAGGCTCATCGGGTCGGTGACGGCGACGATCTGCATCGCTCCGATTTCGATCAGCCGCTGGACCCGCTGCCGTACCGCGGCCTCGGACAGGCCGACGGCCTTGCCAATTGCGGCATAGGACCGCCTGCCGTCCTGCTGCAGCTGCTCGATGATCTGCTTGGAAATGTCATCGAGGACGACGCGGACGTTGTCGGGCTCGCGGCTCGGCACCGCGCCGCCGCGGGTGCGGCCGACCGAGACGAGATGTGCGGGCGGCGAATGCGCCATGCGCTGGCCTCCTTCAGGGCGTCCCATGGTGCCACCCTAGCGCGGCTTGTCAACTGATTCCGTAGATCTTGGCCCGCTTTGAGACTGATTCACTTGTGCAGCTACCGTTTCTCTGCCAGGGTCGTAGCTTACGATTTCGGCGCGCGGAGGAGTACCGGTGGGCTCAGCGGCATCCGGCAGCGGTCAGGAACTGGCGAACTTCGTCGGCGGGGACTTCCGGCCGGCCAGGAGCGGCCGGACCAGCGAGATCGTGGACCCCAGTACCGGCCAGGCGTACCTGCGGGCCCCGGTGTCCGGGCCTGAGGATGTGGACGACGCGCTGAAGAGCGCGGCCGATGCCTTCGAGACCTGGCGCGACACCACACCGGCCGAGCGCAGCCTGGCCCTGCTGGGACTCGCCACGGCGATCGAGGCCAGGGCCGAGGAACTGATCGAGGCCGAGTCGCGCAACACGGGCAAGCCGGTAGCGCTGACGCGATCGGACGAGGTGCCGCCGCTGTCCGATGAGCTCCGGTTCTTCGCCGGGGCGGCGAGGGTGCTCGAAGGCAAGTCGGCAGGGGAGTACCTCCGGGGCCACACCTCGATGATCCGCCGCGAGCCAGTCGGCGTCTGCGCTCAGGTCACGCCGTGGAACTACCCGATGATGATGGCCGTCTGGAAGTTCGCGCCGGCGATCGCCGCGGGCAACACCGTCGTGCTCAAGCCGTCAGACACCACGCCGGTGTCGACGCTGCTGCTGGCCGAGATCGCGGCGGAGTTCCTGCCGCCCGGCGTGCTCAATGTCGTCTGCGGCGACCGCGACACCGGCCGGGCGCTGGTCGCCCACGAGATCCCGCAGATGGTGTCGATCACCGGGTCGGTGCGGGCCGGCATCGAGGTGGCGAAGGCCGCCGCCGCCGACCTCAAGCGCGTGCACCTTGAGCTGGGCGGCAAGGCGCCCGTCGTCGTGTTCGACGACGCCGACATCGAGCTCGCGGCGCAGCTGATCACCGACGCGGGCTACTACAACGCCGGCCAGGACTGCACGGCCGCCACGAGAGTGCTGGCCGGCCCGCGCGTGGCCGATGACCTCACCGCGGCCCTCGTGGAGCGGGCGGGCGCACTGAAGACTGCGGGCCGCGACGACCCGGATGCGTTCTACGGACCGCTGAACAACCCGGCCCAGCTCGCGCGCGTCACCGGCTTCCTGGACCGGACTCCGGCGCACGCGACCGTAGCGACCGGCGGGCATCCGGTCGGCGCGCAGGGCTTCTGCTTCGCGCCGACGGTGGTGACCGGCCTGCGGCAGGACGACGAGATGATCCAGGACGAGATATTCGGGCCGGTCATCACCGTGCAGCGGTTCAGCGCCGAGGACGAGGCGCTGCGGTGGGCCAACGGCGTCAAGTACGGCCTCGCGGCCAGTGTCTGGACGCGCGACCACGGCCGGGCGATGCGCGCGGCGAGGAAGCTGGACTTCGGCGCGGTCTGGATTAACACGCACATCCCGTTCGTCTCCGAGATGCCGCACGGCGGGTTCAAGCACTCCGGTTACGGCAAGGACCTGTCGGCTTACGGGTTCGACGACTACACCCGGATCAAGCACGTCATGAGCAACATCGACGCATGATGCGGCTGCGCCCGCCATGGATAACTCGCACCTAGCCAGGGCGCTGGCCCCGGCTCGTCCCGTTCCCTTCTGGCTGGACGATGCGGCCGCGCCGGCGCCCGAGCCCGCGGTGAGCGGCGCAATCCGCTCCGACCTGGCCGTCATCGGCGGCGGGTTCACCGGGCTGTGGACCGCGCTACTGGCCAAGCAGGCGGCTCCCGGGCGCGATGTCGTGCTGGTCGAGGCCAGGCGCATCGCCTGGGCCGGCACCGGCCGCAACGGCGGCTTCTGCTCGGCGAGCCTCACGCACGGGAGCGGGAACGGGCTGGCGCGGTTTCCCGGTGAGCTCGCGACGCTGGAGCGGCTCGGCCGGGAGAACCTCGACGAGATCGAGGTCGCCGTCGCCCGGCACGGGATCGACTGCGACTTCACCCGGAGCGGCGAGCTGGCGGTGGCGACGCAGGACTGGCAACTCGGCGGCCTGCGCGAGGCGGCGGCGGCGATCGGGAAGCTTGGCGGCGACGCGGTGCTGCTCGATGCCGACGGGGTCCGCAGCGAGGTCAGGTCGCCCACCTACCTGGGCGGCATGTGGGACCGGGACGGCTGCGCCACGGTCGATCCCGCGCGCCTCGCCTGGGGACTGAAGCAGGCCTGCCTGGAGGCCGGGGTGCGGATCTTCGAGGGCAGCCCGGTGCGGGCCGTGGCGGAAGAGCACGGCCAGGCGGGCGGGCTCGAGCTGCGCCTGGGCGGGGGCAGCGTCCGCGCCCGGCAGGTCGCGCTCGGGACGGGAGCGTTCTCGCCACTGCTGCGCCGGCTGCGGTACTACCTCGTGCCGGTCTACGACTACGTGCTCGTGACCGAGCCCCTGTCGGCCGCGCAGCTGGACAGCATCGGCTGGCAGCGGCGTCAGGGCGTCGGCGACAGCGCGAATCAGTTCCACTACTACCGGCTGACCCGCGACAACCGCATCCTGTGGGGCGGGTATGACGCCATCTACTACTACGGGAGCAAGATCGCTGCGTCGCAGGACCAGCGGCCGGTCACGTTCGCGCTGCTGGCCGGGCAGTTCTTCGAGACGTTCCCGCAGCTAGACGGGCTGTCATTTACCCACAGGTGGGGCGGGGTGATCGATACGTGCTCCCGGTTCTGCGCGTTCTTCGGCACGGCCAGGTCGGGACGGCTGGCTTACGCCGCCGGATATACCGGCCTCGGCGTCGGCGCCAGCCGGTTCGGCGCCAGGGTGCTGCTTGACCTGCTCGGCGGCACGCCAACCGAGCTCACCGAGCTGGAGATGGTCAGGACCAGACCCATCCCGTTTCCGCCCGAGCCCCTGCGTTCGGGCGGAATCCAGCTGACCCGCTGGTCGCTGGCCAGGGCCGACCGGGATCAGGGCCGGCGCAACCTCTGGCTGCGCGCCCTGGACCGGGTCGGCCTCGGCTTTGACTCCTAGGCTGACCGGCTCAGACGAGGCCAAGGTGCTGGCGGGACGCGCCGCGCAGTCGCGCCGCGTCGAGCAGCCAGGGCGCCTCGCCCGCGGCGATGCCAGCGTCGTGGCGCGCGCACAGGAGCACGCAGACCTGCTCGCCGCCGATCGTGACCTCCCAGGGCACCTCGCCAATCGTCGTGCACGGGGAATGCCAGCTGGTTCGGAACATCACGTCCGGCGAGACAATCCGGCGGCCCGCGGCACACATGCGGGTGAAATCCTGGCAAGCGGAACAATAACCAGCCTTTATCGCAATGGAATCCCGGAAGGCTGACCCGCAGCGAGGGCAGATCGGCGCGCCGATTGCTAACAGAATCCGCGGGTCCGCTGGCGGGTTTCGGTGATTGCGCCAGCGGCTGGCTATGAGCGTGCGAGACATCGGCATCCCCCTCCACGGCCCGGGCCCCGCCATTTCTCCCAAATGGCCAATGCCCGACTATGACCGGAACGCTATAACTCCGGCGGGCGCCACGCATCATTAGAACCATGCAGTTTGATATGTAGCCAGCGGGCGGCCTCCGCTAGCGGCGGGCTACGCCGGGGGACAGCGACCTCAGCTTGCCGCCGGGGGCGTCGACCATCATCTGGACGAGGGCGCGCGTGATGCCGGGTTCGAGGCCCTCGGTGTGGCCCTTCTCCAGGCGGACGACGTCGGCGATGACCCGGCCCTGCGCCGCGCCGGTGTAGACGTAGACCTGCGCGACTCCGGGCGCGGGGAGCAGGCCCCACGAAGGCGAGGACCGCCCCTCCCGGTACTTGTCCCAGACCTGGCCGGGCTCGGTGTCGATGACGTCGGGCAGGCGCACGCGCGAGGCCGCCCCGTACCGCTCCGCCCAGGGCGAGGCCTCGGGCAGCCCGACGATCTCGTACTCGCCGACCGCGAAGATAAAGGACAGGTCGGCGGCGGGCAGCACGGGCGGTGAGAACTGCGGCCGCGGGCGCGGCGGCTCGCCCGGAGCGGGCGGCGGTCCGAACCCGTCGACATGCCCGGCCGGGCCGAGACGGCCGCCGGACAGGCTGAGATACCCGTCGACCCGGTCGGCGAAGTAAGGGACGGACACCAGCCGGTTGGCGGTCAGGCCGCCCTGGGAGTGTCCGGCGATCCAGAACGAGGCGATCCGCGCCGGGCCGAACCGCGCGGCGACCATCTCGACGACGTTCACGAGGTGGTCGTCGTCGGCCTCGGGGAGCCACCGCCGCACCGGCTGGGCGGTGGCCGCGGTGGGCGTGGCAATGACCAGCCGGTGCGAGCCGGCGCAGTCAAATGCCGGAAAGTACAGCCGCTGCCAGGCGGCAAAGGAGCCGGCGCCGTGCAGGCTGAGCACGAGTGTGACCGGCTCGGTCTCGGTCAGGTCGGCCGGGTAGTCCAGGTAGAACTTCCGGCCCGTGCCCGGGTCGACCAGCGATTCCTTGGTCATAGCGCCCAGAGTGACATGGCTCATATTGCGGCCGCTAGCGGATGGACCGGGCGCTCGCGGTCAGTTGTATCTGCGTAGGCCGCAACACCCCCCAAGCCACCACCGCCGAGAGGAGCTGGTACCGGCCGGATCTCGATCGCGACTACCTCGCGAACCTGTCACCCGACCATGACCATGCGCCTCGTCGGCCCATGGCGCGCCCAGAGGGGTCAAGACCTCCCGTGAAGATCAAGAAACTTGCCGCATCCGCTCTCCTGCCCGCCGCTGCCGCCGCCGGCCTGACGCTGTCGACCGGCGCCGCCGCCCACGCGGCGCCAGCCCCGCACGCTCAGGCGGACCGCGCCGCGACCGCCTGGGTGACCGCGCGCCAGGACGACAGCCTGGCCAGGCTCGGTGCGCCCTATCACTACAGCTGGCAGGTGATGTGGGCCACTCCGGCGAACTACCTGCACGTCCGCAACGTCAACTCAGTACCCGCGGGCGAGCGCATCCGGGTCCCGTCGAACCCGCTGCTGCGCGCGGAGCAGTTCAAGGCCCTGTGGCGGCGGGAGGCGATCGAGACCCGCGAGGCCACTGCCCGGGCCGAAGCCGCCCGCGCGGCGGCCGCCCACCAGGCCGCGGCGGCGGCTGCCCAGGCGGAGGCGGCCCGCGAGGCAGCAGCCAGCCAGGCCCAGTCCCAGCCGGCCGCGAGCGGCCCGTCCGTCACCGCCGGGGAGTCGTCGTTCGAGCAGTGCGTGGCCTGGCGCGAGAGCGGCGACACGCCCACCGACCCTGACGGCCTGTTCGGCATCCTGCCCTCGGTGTGGCAGTCGCTGGGCTACTCGGGCACCGCCGGCCAGGCGTCGGTGGCGCAGCAGCAGGCGGCGTTCAACCGCCTGTACGCCGAGTACGGCTCTCAGCCCTGGGCTCCGTCCGACGGCTGCTGACTCACCGGTGCTGAGCCTGGCGGCGTCCAGGGCCGCAGGGCCAGCGCCGCCGCCGGGAACAGCAGGACCGACAGCAGCGCCGCCCCGATCAGCGCCGCGGCGGTGGCCGCGGTCAGGAGGCCGAGGCTCTGCCCGACCTCTGCGACCACGACGGGGAAGGTCAGGGTGACGGCCTGCAGCAGGCCAGCGGCGACGGCTGGCCTGCGGCCGAGCCGGCGGCGGTAGAGCACCGCGGGCCCGCCGCGGGCGACCAGCACGCCGGCGACGATAGCCAGCATCAGGCCGATCGAGGACGGGCTGGCGAACAGTGACCGCACGTCGAACTGCACGCCGGTGACGATGAAGAAGATCGGGACCAGGAACCCGAATCCGATCGCGCGCAGCTTGCCCTGGAAGCGCTCCTGAGTAGGCCGGTCGTCGCTGTCGGCGATCTTCAGGACGACTCCGCCAATGAACGCGCCGAGCAGGGCGTCCACGCCGAACTTGTGCGCCAGTGCAGTGAAGAGCAGCAGGATGACGAATCCGCCCCGGATCCGCAGCTGCGACGTCGACTGGTCGGTGTCGAGCAGGGCGCGCCGCAGCCAGGCCGAGCGCCACAACCGCCGCAGCACGACCGCGCCGACTGCCGCGGCGGCGAACAGGGCCGCGACGTAGGCGACCTGGGTCCAGGTGGACTCGGGCTGGGCGGAGAACAAGATCGTCAGCAACAGGAGCGCGGCGAACTCGCCCACCGAGCCGGCCACACAGGTGAGCTGCCCGAACTCCGTATCGATCTCCCTGGCATCGCGGAGTACGGGCACCAGCACGCCGAGGGAGCTGGCGGTGAGAGCCAGCGCGAGCAGCCGGACGTCCGCACCGGCCGCGATCTGGCGAAGGCCGAGCGCGATCGGGACCGACAGGACGAGGCTCACCAGGAAGGCCGCCCCGGTCAGCCGGAACGTCGGCCCGCGGAACCGCTCCACCTCGATTTCCTGACCGGCGAGGAAGAGCAGGAAGCCGAAGCCGAGCAGGTACAGGACGTAGACGCCGCCGGTGGGCTCGACGATGTTCAGGGCCTGCGGGCCGATCGCGATTCCGGCCAGGACCTCGATCACTACTGGTGGGACCAGCCGTCCCGGAACAAGCCTGGCCAGCAGCGGAGCGACGAACGCAGCGACGGCAAGCGCGAGCAGCCCGCCGAACTGAATGCTCAAGGATCCCCCCGGCGCTACTTACCCTGGCAGCCTGCGGCCAAGCTGGGCGGCGCGGATAGGCGGGATTGCGGTTAATTCGCCCCGGTCACCGACAGCCGTGAGTACGCGTCGTGGACGGTGTCCCAGAGGGCGGGGACGTCGATCGTGGTGGCGACCAGCGCGTTGCAGTCGCCCGCCGGGGCACGGAAGTCGGTGACAGTCATGCCGGAGGTCCACCGGCCGGCGGTCTCGACCTCGACCCTGGCGGGCCGCAGCCCGAGCAGGTCCGGCCGGGCGACGTGCGCGACCGCGCACAGGTCGTGGACGGCGGGATAGCCAATCTCGTCGTCGGCATAGGCGCCGAGGCTGGGAAGCAGGAGCACCTCGGCCAGCCGTCCGAGCGCGGAGAGGCGGTCGGTCACCGCCTTGTTGGCGACCGCCTGCAGGGTCACGTCAAGGCCGACCATGGTGACCGTCCAGCCGGCCGAGAACACCACGGCGGCGGCTTCCGGGTCGGCGGCGATGTTGAACTCGGCCGCGGGTGTCACGTTGCCGCGCGTGGTCGAGCCGCCCATGATGACGAAGTCCCTGACCTGGGCCGTCAGGGCCGGCTCGCGGCGCAGCGCCAGCGCGATGTTCGTGAGCGGGCCGATCGCCACTAGCGTGATCTCGCCTGGCGCCCTGCGGATCGTGTCGATGATGAAGTCCGATGCGTGCTCCGGGGCCGCGACTCCGCCAGGCGGCGGCAGGGCCGCGCCGCCGAGACCGTCCAGGCCGTGCACATGCTCGGCCGTCAGGGCCGGGCGCAGCAGCGGCATGGCACAGCCGGCGAAGACCGGCATGTCGGCCGCGCCGAGGAACTCGCGCAGGCGCAGGGCGTTGGCGGTGGTCTTGTCGAGACTCACGTTGCCGGCCACCGTCGTGATCCCCACCAAGTCCAGGTTGGGCGAGCCCAGGGCGTAGGCAATGGCCATGGCGTCATCTATGCCGGGGTCACAGTCAAGAATGATCTTCTTAGCCACGAGCTCCATCCTGGGCCGACGATTGCTCTTATAGTGACGCACCATGAGCATCAGCCATGACGCCGCGCCCGGCCGGGTCATCGTGGTCGGCTCGGTGAACGTCGATCTGGTGATGCGGCTGCCCCGGCTGCCGGTGGCCGGCGAGACCGTGCTCGGCGGAGTGCTCGCCCGCCATCACGGCGGCAAGGGCGCGAACCAGGCGGTAGCGGCGGCCAGGGCCGGGGCGCGGGTGGCGATGATCGGCGCCGTGGGCCGCGAGGACGGCCAGGACGCAGTGGCGGCGCTCGGGTCCGAGGGCGTGGACATCACCGGCGTGGCGATGGTCGACGGCCCGACCGGGCATGCGGCCGTGCTGGTCGACAAGAACAGCGGTGAGAACCAGATCGCGGTGGCCAGCGGCGCGAACGGGCTGGTCAGCGTTGCCCAGGTGGCTCAATCACTGCGGGCGCTGCGGCTGAGCCCGGCCGATGTCGTCGTGCTGTCCTTCGAGATACCGGCCGATCCGCTTGAGGCAGCCGCGGACCTGGCCGCCGCGACCGGCACGCGAGTAGTGATCAACCCGGCGCCAGTGCAGCCCGACCACGCGCGCCTGCTGACCGGTGCGATCGCCACGCCGAACTCCGGTGAGCTCGCCGACCTTGCTGAGATGCCGCAGCTGCATGATCGCTCCGACACCGCGGCCGCCGCGCTCGCGCTCGCGCGGCGCACCGGCGCTCCCGTCATCGTGACGATGGGCGCCGACGGCGCACTGCTGGCCAGCGATGGCTCGACCGAGCACTTCGCCGGGCATCGCGTCGAGGCCGTCGATACCACCGGGGCCGGCGACACGCTCACCGGCGTCCTGGCGGCGGGGCTCGCCGCCGGACTGGACCTGCGAGGCAGCGTGCGCCGGGCGGTCGCGGCCGCGGCGCTGGC
>DAIOWC010000220.1:0-10208 GCA_036758685.1 Streptosporangiaceae bacterium
CGCTGGATCTCCGAGGTGCCCTCGAAGATCGTGAAGATCTTGGCGTCCCGGTGCCAGCGCTCCACCGGGAACTCGCGGGTGTATCCGTTCCCGCCGAGGATCTGGATCGCCTGCTCGGTGACCCGGACGGCCGTCTCGCTCGCGACGAGCTTGGACACCGACCCCTCGGCCTTGGTGAACGGCAGTCCGTGCCGGCCCATCCACGCGGCCCGCCAGGTCAGCAGCCGCGCCGCGTCGACGGCCGCGTGCATGTCGGCGAGCATGAACGCGACGCCCTGGTTCTGGCCGATCGGCCGGCCGAACTGCTCGCGCTGGGTCGCGTACTCGGACGCGAACTCCGCCGCCGCCCTGGCTACCCCGACGGCCATCGCCGCGACCGACGGCCGTGACTTCTCGAACGTCCGCATCGCCGCCTGCTCCCCTCCGTGGCGGCCTTCGGCGAGCCTCGCCAGCCGGGCGTCGAGCCGCTCCTTGCCGCCGACCAGGCACCGGCCGGGAACGCGGACATCGTCGAGCACGACCTCCGCCGTGTGCGAGGCCCGGATGCCGTGCTTGCGGAACTTCTGGCCCTGCGAGAGGCCGGGCGTATTCGGCGGGATGATGAAGCTGGCCTGACCGCGGCTGCCGAACTCCGGGTCGACGGAGGCGACCACGACGTGCACGTCGGCGATGCCGCCGTTGGTCGCCCACGTCTTGGTGCCGTTCAGGACCCACTCGTCCTTGGCCTGGTCGTAGACCGCCCTGGTGCGGATCGCGCTAACGTCGCTGCCCGCATCAGGCTCCGACGAGCAGAACGCGCCGAGCTTGACGTCCCCCGGACCGCCGAACATCTGCGGCAGCCACTCCCCGATCTGCTCGGGAGTCCCGTTGCTCGCGACTGCGACGGCCGCCAGCCCGGTGCCGGTGATCGACAGGCCGATGCCCGCGTCCCCCCAGAACAGCTCCTCGAACGAGATGACCGTGCCGAGGCCGTTCGGCTCCATCCACTGGGACGCGAAGAAGTCCAGCGAGTACAGCCCGATCTTGGCGGCCTCCTCGAGGACCGGCCACGGCGTCTCCTCGCGCTCGTCCCACTCGGACGCGGCCGGGCGGATGACGTCCCTGGCGAATTCATGGACCCAGTCGCGCATCGTGATCAGATCGGCGGACAGCTCGAGCGAGAAGAGACCAATGCTCGGGTCAGGACTGCTCATGTCGCTCCTTGCAGCGAGTACGGGGCCCGGCGGCCGATCGTGGGGGCATCCGCAGCAGACTAAGTTACTGTCGGGTAATCAAAGACTATGCCGCCGGGCGCCGCTGCGCTAGCACCGGCCGCGAGGTCTTACCGGCTGCCGTCCGGCACGCTCGTCCGGCTCAGTACGGCATCGTCATACGCATCCCGCGGCAGCGGCAAGCCGGCCGGGACGACCCGCAGCATCCGCTGGGCGCGGCCCGACATGCCGAGGCCGGCGCACAAGCTTAAAGCCGCCGTCCCGTTGTCCGGCACCATCAGCGCAGCCCGGCCGTGCGCGGCCAGCAGGGCGGCGATCACGAACGCGCAGATATCCCGGCCCTGCCCAGAACGCCTGGCTTCCGGCCGCACTGCGACTCCGGACACGAACCCGATGCCCGGAGCGCTCCAGGCGTCCGCCGCGGTTGAGGTCAGCAGCCCGCGGGCGTCGCTGATCCCGGCCCACCGCCGTACGCCCGGATGCCCGGGCCGGCCGAAGGACGGCGGCGCGCCCGCCGCAGTGAGCACGGCATCGGCCGCTGGCCATTCCCGCCGCGCGAGCCACCGGGCCTCGTGCGCAGGCGGCTGCTGCGGCAGCTGCGTGCCGTCCATCCAGAAGAACGAGCTGCCGGGCTCCAGCCAGGCGATCTGATCGAGCAGGGTCGCCGTCACCCCCGGATCCCCGATGGGCACGTAGCTCGGGCCGAGGACGCGGATCGCCTCGCGCACGAGCGCGCCCGCCGCCACGGCCGGCCCGCGGATCACCAGCCGGTCGCGGCCGCACAGCCCCGGACACGCCACGGCCACTGCCCCGGCGTGCTCCCACGCCCGGCCGCCGGTCTGCAGCCCCTGAGCCACCCACACGCACTGCGGATCGCCACCGGCTGCGGCGACAACATCCGCCACGGTGCTGAGCTGCTGCATGCGCGACCGCCAAACCTTCAAGGACGGGATCGGGAAACGGAACGAGGCCAGCCGCGGGAAGCTGTATTCAGGCAGCTAATCTACTCTGTGGTAAAGAACGACGTCCACGCCCGAATGGGCCCCGTTCCTATTTTGATGATCGTCTGCAACCACCTGGCCTGCGGCGCAGGTCTCGGCCGGAGATCGTTTATTTACCCGTTATAGGCACATATCGTGCTGCGAGCTATTTACTCAGGTGAAAAATGAACGGCCGATCCGGGCCAGTCGGCAATGGCGACCGGCGCCGCCCGCTCAGCCGTACACCTCGCCGAGCATCCGCTCCACCTGCCGGGCGCGCTCGGCGCCGAGGCGCCGGTAGATCTCAAGGGCCTGGTGCAGGCCGGGCCCGGCATAGTCTGCCTCCGGGTCCTTCAGGTGGCTCGCGCCGATCCCCTCAAGTGCGCGCGCTTCCTCGAACAGGGCCGGCATGGCGCGAGCGACCTCGAGCGCCTGCTCGTGGTAGGCGCGCGCGTCGGCGGGCGCTGACCAGATGTGCAGCTCTCCGAGATTGTTGAGCGCCTCGGCCTGTCCCAGGCGGTGGCCGAGCTCACGGTAGACCGCAAGCGCCTCCTTCTGCGTCTGGTCCGCGGCCCCTTCGTCGCCGGCCGCGCGCTGCGCGATGCCGACGTAGTTCAGCGCATGTCCGTAGCCGGCCCGGTCATCGAGCTCGCGGTAGAGCGTCAGGGCCTCTTCGTAGAGCGGGCCCACCGGGGCGCGGTCGCCGCTCTCGTGATGCGCCCGGCCGAGGTAGCGCAGCGAGTCGGCCTGGCCGAGCCGGTCGCCGAGTTCGAGCGACAGCTTGAGCGCGCGCTCGTGGCATTCCGTGGCCGCGGCGTAGTCGCCGGACAGCCGCCTGATGTTGCCGAGCTCGTTGAGCGCGTCGGTCTGGCCGGCCCGGCCGCCCGTTCCGTCCTGCAGCTGCAGCGCCCTCGTGAGCGTGGCGATGGCCGTCGGGAAGTCCACGGTCAGCCGCTGCAGCACGCCGAGCACGACCAGCACGTTGGCCTCGCCCTCCCGGTCCTGCGTAGCCAGGCTGATGGCCCGCGCCTCGGCCAGCGTCGTCGCGGCGGCCCGGTACTCCCCGGTCAGCCGCTGAATGTGGCCGAGGCTGGTGAGGGCGTCGATCTCGCCGCGGCGGTTACCGGCCTGGCGCGCGGTCTCCCGCGCCGTCATGTGCAGGACCTTCATCTGGGTCCAGTGACCCCGCGTGCGGAGGAAGTCGCTCATGCCGGCGACGATCTTTATGCCGGGATCCGACCAGCGCTGCAGCGCGGCGAGATCGGCCACCGCGTGCAGGTTGGCTCGCTCGGCCTCCATCCACGTCGCCGCGTCGGCGCGCGCCGGCAGCTCGGGCAGCATGACCGGCAGGCTGGCGGTCACCGCCGCGCCGCGGTTGAAGTGCCGCCCGGCCGCGGTGACGGCGCTGACGTAGTAGTCGATGAGCCGGCGGGTGGCCGCGTCATTGTCGTCGGCGTTGTCGGCCTCGGCCAGCGTGCGCGCGTGCCTGCGGATCAGGTCGTGCATCCGGTAGCGCCCGGTGACGGGCTCGGTAACGAGGTGGTGGTCAAACAGCTCGTCCAGGCCGCGCCTGGCTGCGGACAGGCTGGTGTGGTCCAGCGCGGCGGCCGCGTAGGAGTCGATATCCGTGCCCGGATGCAGCCCGAGCCGGCGGAATAGCCGCTGCTGATCAGGGGTGAGGTCCTGGTAGGAGAGGTCGAAGGCCGCGGTGATCGACAGGTTCTCGGCGTGCATCAGCTCGAGCGTGTCGCGCGCGGCGGCCAGGTAATCGGCGAGACCGGCGATCGTCCAGGCCGGACGATGATGGAGATGGCGGGCCAGCATGGCGATCGCGAGCGGCAGCGACCCGCACAGCTCGTTGATCGTTCCCACGGCGGGATCGGCTGGATCCAGATCGGGCCGGTCGGCGAGCCGGATGAGCATCGTCGCCGCGTCCTCGTCGGGCAGCACGTTCAGGCAGAACGACATGGCATCGTCGAGCGCCGCCAGGTGCCGCCTGCTGGTCACCAGCACGAGGCTTCCCGGCGTGGCGGGCAGCAGCGGCCGCACCTGCTCGTGCCCGGCCGCGTCGTCGAGCAGGAGCAGGACCCGCTTGCCGGTCAGGTACGAACGCCAGAGGCTCGCGCGCTCGGGCAGTCCGGGGGGGATCTGATGCGCCCTGACGCCGACGGTCAGCAGCAGGCTCGCGAGCGCATCGATGGGGTCGACCGGCCGGTGCCCGGCGGTGTGAGCGTGGAGCTGCAGGAAGATCTGGCCGTCAGGGAACTGCCCGGCCAGCATGTGCGCGGCGTGCACGGCCAGGGTGGTCTTGCCGACTCCCGCCATGCCGTCGATCGCGTAGATCCCGACGACGCCGCCGTCCTGCGTCGCGGCCATGAGCGCGGTGAGATCCGGCTCGCGGCCGATGAAGTTGCGAATGTCGCGCGGCAGCTGCGGCGTGGTCGCGGCGATGGACCTGGCCAGGACCTCAGGCTCGTCCTGGGCCGGCTTCTCCGACTCATGGCGGCCGCGGGCCGCGGCCATGAACCCGGCCCGGGCGGTGCCGGCCAGGCCGAGCGCATCGGCGAGCAGTCGCGCGGTTTCCTTCCTGGCAGTGTGATTCACCCCGCGCTCGAGGTCGCTAATGGCTCGCGCGCTTAGCTTGGCCGCCGTCGCGAGCTCTTCCTGCGTCAGCTCGGCTTCAAGCCGGAGTCCTTTCAGCAGATCGGCGAAGCTCACGGTAGCCAGATCGACCATGTGCCGACGTGCCCCTTCCCGCCGTCCCCGTGGCCCCGCGTCGGCTCAAACGTCCGTCAAAGTAAGGGATAACCCAGCTAAGAGGCTATATGCGAGCCTCGCCAGACGCGAGTCTGGCGAACGCGCAGACACCGGCCCCCGGCAGGCGCCGTTCCCTGCGGCAGGTGATCACCGGCAGAGTAGACTGCCCGGAACGTGCGCCGATCAGCCCGGCCGCGTCCAAATCCTCGCGGGGCAAGAAACAGTCAAACCGTCGTTACGGAATATGGTGACCCTAAGGTGCCACAATCAGCTCGAACTGTCATGATCGCCGGCCTCGGCAATGCGGGGATGGATCATGCGCGAGCTCTTGAGAGCATTCCGGATGCGACGGTCATCGCCGGGATTGATATCGATTCAACCCGGAGCCTGATGTTTCGCGACGGCCCGGTGCCGGTGTACCTGGACGCGTCCGCGGCCTATAACGCGCGGCTGGATCCCGATGTCATCGTCATCGCCGCTCCCACCGGGGTGCACGACCAGGTGTGCGCGGACGCGGCGAAGTACTTCCCCCAGGCCGTCCTGCTGGTCGAGAAGCCGGCCGCGGACCGGCTCCCCGAAGCGCTGAGCATCATCGCCAACACCGGCAAGAACCGGGGGGTGGACGTCGCCTACCACATGGCCTACTCCCCCGAGGTCGCCTGGGCGGTCCAGCGCACCCGCGAGATGGCCGATGAACTGGGCCTGCCGGTCTCGATCCAGGCGTGGGCCGCCGATCCGTACCAGATTGACCACGCGTCCGCGACGGCGCGCTTCGGGTCGAGCTGGATCGACAGCGGCATCAACGCGCTCAGCGTCATCGAGCGCTTCGCCACGCTGATCGAGCGCACCTCCTACCGCACGATCGGGCAGGAGCCGCTGTCGGCGTCCGAGGGCAGATTCGTCTGCTCATACCGGGGCAGCCGGTTCCCGGCCACCGTGCTGACCAGCTGGCAGTCCAGCGGGCCCACGAGATCGACGCGCATCACGTACTCCTCGGGCGCCGAGGTGGTGATGGACCACCACGGCGTCGTCGGCTACATCATCAGGGACGGGTCGACGGTCGACTTCTACGGCGGCGACGCGACCGTTCCCCGGCGCGAGAATCACTACCGCGAGCTGTATCGGTCCTGGCTGGTCGGCGACGAGCAGATGTTCTCCGCGGAGACCAGCGCGCGCCTGCACTCGCTCCTGCTGGACGACTAGCGCCCTGACCTAGTCGAGCAGGCGGGCGAGCAGATCGGCCAGCACTGCCTGGTCGTCATCGCTGAGCCGGTCGAGTACCAGCTCCCGGATGATCCGGGAGTGCACGTGAGCGGCCTCGCGCGCCGCGTGCTCCCCCGCAGCCGTCAGGAATATCAGCACCCCGCGGCCGTCCTCGGGAGCACCCGACCGCGTCAGCAGACCCCGGTCCGCCAGCCGCGTCACCGCCCGGCTGAGAGCGGGCTGGGTCAGCGGGATCGCCGGGGTCAGCTGGCTCAGGCGCAGCCCGCGCCCGGCCGCATGCTCAAGCCGGAGCAGGATCTCGAACTCGGTCACGCTCAGGCCGCACCCGGCGCCCAGGCCGGCCGCGAGCCGGCCGGCCACCCTCGCGTGCACCGCGGCCAGCGCCGCCCAGGCTCGCGCGCACGCGTACTGCGCGGGCGCCGGGCGGGGCTCAGCCACGGGGCTCACCACTCCGCCCAGCCGGTCCAGGTGCGCAGCGTGTCTGATATCGAGCTCTCCTCGTAGTCGAGATGCTCAAGCAGGTCACGCGACAGGTCGTCGAGCGCGCCGCTGAGGCGGGCGCGGCCGGCCTCGCTCTCGCGCTCGGCGAAGTCGGTCGCGGCCGCGGACACCTCGTCGAGCAGATCGGACACCCGCGCGTGATCGGCCTCCAGCTTGTCCACGACCGGCCCGAGCGCCGGATTGGACCGGCGAAGGCGCGGAAACAAGAACGCGGACTCCCCGTGATGGTGCATGTGGACGAAGCGGCAGTAGCGCAGGCAGTTGACCTTCAGCTGCCAGAGCGGCCCGGCGACCTGCAGCGACCTGACCTCGGCGGCTGCCTGTGCGCCGGGTAGCCCGGCGGTGACCTCTGCGGCCAGGCGCCGGACGGTTCGCAGATCCTGCCGGATCATGCCGTGAACCCACTTCAGCTCGGCCACCAGGCCCTCGTCGGCCGCCTCGGCCGTCATGACGTACCCAGATGCATGCGCACGCATCTACCCTAGCCGAGGCCGGACCGGGTTCGGGCCCGGCGGGCCTCCCCTGTCATGATGACGGCGCAAGCCCACCAGCCACGCCCGAGGGGACGACACCAGCATGGATCTCGCCAGCTACCAGCACCTCAAGCTCGAGCGGCAGCCGGGCGGCGTCCTGCTGATCACGCTTGACCGCCCCGAGGTGCTGAACGCCGCCCACGAGGAGATGCACTCCGAGCTGGCCACGGTCTGGGCCGACGTGAGCCGCGATGACGAGACCAGGGTCGCCGTCGTCACCGGAGCCGGGCGGGCGTTCTCGGCCGGCGGCGACCTGGGCATGGTCGAGCGGCAGATCGGCGACTACGGCCGGGTGACGGGCATGCTGACCGAGATGAGCGACCTGGTCTACAACATGGTCAACTGCGATAAGCCGATCGTGTCCGCGATCAACGGAGTCGCCGTCGGTGCCGGGCTGGTGGTCGCGCTGCTCGCCGACATCAGCATCTGCGCGGAGGACGCGCGCCTCGGCGACGGTCACGTGCGGCTCGGCGTCGCGGCCGGCGACCACGCGGCCATCATCTGGCCGCTCCTGTGCGGGCTCGCCCGGTCCAAGTACTACCTGATGACCGGCGAGATGGTGACCGGCGCGGAGGCCGAGCGGATCGGCCTGGTCTCGAAGGCACTGCCCAAGGACGAGGTACTCCCCGAGGCGTTCCGCGTCGCGAACCACCTGGCATCCGGGCCGCAGCTCGCGATCCGGCTGACCAAGCGCGCGCTCAACGGCTGGATCCGCAACGCCGGGCCGATCTTCGACCAGTCCGCCGCCTACGAGATGCTCACGTTCATGGGCGAGGACATCAAGGAAGGGCTGGCCTCGCTCCGCGAGAAGCGAGCGCCCGAGTTCGGCTAGCTAGCCCACGTCGGTGGCGCGGCCCGCGCGATGCATTCCCCGCGTGGGCGGCGACGAACGCTGCCCGATGATGTACAGCACCGAGCCGATGGCCAGCGAGAACAGCGTGATCCCGCCGATCCACCAGAACCAGTCGCCGTAGTCGATCGCGAGGCTCCCGATCTTGAGCACGCCGGCGTCATTGCTGATCAGCGTGGAGTTCCAGGACCCGGACAGCGTGGACACGATGCCGATGAAAGCCGCGAGGCCGCCCACGATCGAGCAGGCCCAGAACACCGCGGGGTGCGCGAGCCGGCTCTGCTCGAACTGGGTCCGGTACCGGCGCAGGATGATCAGCACGTCGATGAACAGCACGACGATCGAGATGCACCAGATGACGGTCACGGAAGCCTGCAGCACGTCATAGATCCGGGTCTCCGAGTTGACGGCGCTGCCGCCGGTGATGGTCGGGACCAGGACGAAGGCGACGAGCGCGAAGACGCCGGCGATGACTGTCTGCACCCACACCGCGACGTCGGGCACCTTGGCTTTGTTGACGTGCGACATCGCCGCGGGCAGGCGCTGGTCGAGGCCGGACACGAAGATCAGCCGGGCGAACGAGTAGTTGTAGACGACGGTGATGAACAGGAAGAACAGCGCGAGCACGATAGCGGTGGCCTTCCCGGCCGCCGAGCCGAGCGCGATCCCGACCACCTGGGCCACGGCCGAGGTATTCGCGGCGTCCTTGGCGGGCACGGTCACCATCACGGCCCAGCTGGCCAGCAGGTAGGCGATGATGACGACGCCGGAGCCCCAGAGCAGGTAGCGCGTCACCGACTTCTGATTGCGGATCTCCACGCCCATGTTCAGCGGCACCTCGACCCCGAGGAGCGCGAGCACGACCAGGCCGAAGAACGTCCAGTTGGTGAAGTTGATGCCGAGGCCCGCGCTCGGCTTGTAGGCGGCGAAGTCCCACGGGTTCACGACCGCGTGGTGACCGCGGGCGAGATAGACGATGCCGGCCGCGAGCATGGCCAGGATCGCGAGCCCGTAGAGCAGGAACACGACGTTGACGACCGTCTGCGTCACCCGGAACCGCAGCAGCGCGATCAGCGCGGACAAGACGATCATGGCGGTGATGATCAGGCCCTGGGTCTGCACCGACCAGCTGGCCGTCGACGGGAACGCGTAGTTGATGAACCCGATCGACGCCGTGCCGGTCGCCACCATGACCAGCACCCCGGGCCACCACGCGCAGAAGCCCGCGAAGAAGCCCCAGAACGCGCCGAACGCCTTGTGCGTCCACAGGTAGATCGACCCCTCGCCGGGGAACATCGCGCCCAGCTGCCCGGTCGCGATCGCGCACGGGATCAGGAAGACGACGAAGCCGATGACCCACCAGCCGAATGTGGCGGGCCCGGCGCTCTGGATGACCGCCGAGTTGGTGATGAACAGCACGATGGCAACGAAGATCGCCACCATGTCGAACGTCGTGAGCACCTTGGGCAGGATCCCGCCCGCGACGCGCTCGGAGATCAGCAGATCGCTCTGGTCGGCTGTGGCCATGGCCGGCTCCTCTGTGTTACCTCTTTCAGGCGTAACACCGGAATGCCGATCCGTACAGAGAGCTAATGGCCTAAGACGCTGCGTGCCGCTCGAGGAACTCAAGCACGTCGGTCTCGTCCACGCCGGGGAAGCTTCCCGACGGCAGCGCGAGCAGCACGTGGGAGTGCGCGCGGGCCGAGGGCCAGGCCATGCCCTCCCAGCGCGCGGCGAGCGCTGACGACGGCCGCTGGCAGCAGTCCCCCGCCGGGCACCGTGACGTGGTGCGGATCTTGGTGTCCCGGCCGCGGAACCAGCGTGAGTCCTCGTACTGGACACCGAGAGTGACGGCGAAGCCTCGTTCCCGCCCCGAATCGACAAGGGCCGTGCACCAGTACGTGCCGGACGGCGTATCCGAGTACTGGAAGTACGGGCTGAACTTGTCCGAGGAGCCGAACACCTGGCGGCCCGACCACTGCCGGCACATGCGCTGGCCCTCGATGGCCCCGGTCGGGTCGGCGGGGAACGTCACGCCGTCGTTCTCGTACGCCTTGTAAATGATGCCGCCCTCGTCGTTCTTGACAAAGTGGCACGGCAGGCCGAGGTGGTGGGTGGCGAGGTTGGTGAACCGGTGCGCGGCCATCTCGTA
>DAIOWC010000221.1:0-10116 GCA_036758685.1 Streptosporangiaceae bacterium
GGCGATCCCGAGGTGGCGTCCGCGCGTCACCACGTGTTCGGGATACGCGCAGACCGGGCAACGTCCACTATGGCGACCGGCGTCTTCCGCTGGGCGGCGAACGAGGCCCTGGGCGACCCGTTCGGCGTGCGGCCCGCGGAATAACCTGGGTCAGCGGAGAGCTGGTCAGCCAGATACCGACGTCGGCCGAATCGGAGTGAACATGACGGATATTCCGGGGATCGACCCGGTCGTCCCGCCTAGTGGTACCGGCTGCGTGGAGTGCGACGCGGCCGGGGGATGGTGGTTCCACCTGCGGCGGTGCGCGCAGTGCGGGCACATCGGCTGCTGCGACTCCTCACCCTCGCAGCACGCCTCCGCGCATGCCGCCGGCTCCGGGCACGCAATAGTCCGCAGCTTCGAACCGGGGGAGGCGTGGTTCTGGAACTACCAGACGAACGAGATGTACGAGGCGGGCCCTGAGCTGGCCGCGCCGCAACATCATCCGTTCGATCAGCCCGTGCCAGGGCCCGCGGGCCGGGTGCCGCGCGACTGGCAGTCGCACCTGCACTAACTGCAACAGCACCGGGCCGCCCGAGGTCGCTTGCGCGACGGCCGCGGCCCGGTGCTGTTCACGTCGGCGCTAGCCAGCCGCCGGAACGCTGCCCGGATCCGGGCCTGCTGCGCCGGCCATCGCGGGGACCGGCTCGGACCAGTCGTAGCCGCGCTCGCCGTGCTCCCCGACGTCCAGGCCGGTCTCCTCTTCCGCCTCGCTGACCTTGAGCCCGACCAGCTTGTCGGTAACCAGCAGGATGATCCAGGTCATGACGAACGGATAGACGACGCCGACGACGGCGAGCACGGCCTGGCGGCCGAGCTGAGTCCAGCCGCCAGGCTCGCCGGCAGCGTTGACTGCGAGGGAGGAGAACGCCCCGGTCAGGACGACGCCGATCAGGCCGCCGACCATGTGCACGCCGACCACGTCGAGCGAGTCGTCATAGTGCAGCACGTCCTTCAGGTTGACCGCGAAGTAGCACAGCGTGCCCGCGGCCGCGCCGATGACGATCGCGGCCCACGGCGGAACGTACCCGGAGGCGGGCGTAATCGCCGCGAGCCCGGCGACGGCGCCAGCCGCGATGCCGACGCCCGACGGCTTCTTCTTCCGCCACCACTCAAAGCCCATCCACGCGAGCATCGCGGTCGACGCGCCGAGCTGGGTGTTCACCAGGGCATAGGCCGCGACGCCGCCAGCCGAGGTGGCGCTCCCGGCGTTGAATCCGAACCAGCCGAACCACAGGATCCCGGCGCCGAGGAGCACCAGCGGCACGTTATGCGGCCGGTCGAGGCGCTGGGTTCGCTTCAGGTAGAACGCGGTGGCCAGGGCGGCGGCCCCGGCCAGTTCGTGCACGACCGAGCCGCCGGCGAAGTCGATCGCGTGCAGGCCGCCGGTGCCGAGGACGCCGCCGCCCCAGACCGCGTGCGCGAACGGGCAGTAGACGATGAGGGACCACAGGCCGATGAAGACCAGGTAGCCGCGGAAGCGCATTCGCTCGCAGAACGCCCCGGCGATCAGCGCCGGCGTGATGACCGCGAACTTCATCTGGAACGCCATGTACACCAGCGCCGGGATCGTCGGCGCAAAGTGCGTCGGGTTCACCCCGACGCCGCGCAGCATGACGTGCGACAGATCACCGATCACGCCGCCGTGGTCAGCGCCGAAGGTGAGGGAGTAGCCGATGATGACCCACAGCAGGCTGATCAGGCCGATGGCGACAAAGGACTGCACCATGGTCGCGATCACGTTCTTGGCTCCGACGAGCCCGCCGTAGAAGAGCGCGAGCCCCGGCAACATGAACAGCACGAGAGCCGTGGACGTGAGCATCCAGGCGGTATCCCCAGCACTTATATGCATAAAAGCCCCTTGCACGATAGTCGCGGCGGCGCTGCCGAACCCGCTCGCGGGCGAATTGCGAGCGCTAACTATAGGGCTGAAATGAGCAGTTTCGGAAGACCGCGAACTGGCGCAGTTGCGTCTCGGCCGGGCTGGCGCTACCAGGCTTCGATCAGCGGGCGGAGCTCGGCCAGCCGGGCGACGATCGCGTCGGGGACGGCGGCCCCGAACGGCGGCACGTCGCTGTTCGGGATCAGCACCGCCCGCATGCCGGCGCTCTGCGCGCCGTGCACGTCGTCGTAGGGGCGGTCGCCGACGAAGACGCACGCGCCCGGATCCGTGACACCGAGCGCGGTCAGCACCGAGCCGAACGCCTCCGGATGCGGCTTGGTCCAGTCGATCTCGCTGGTATACACGGCGGCGTCGATGAGGTCGAGCACGCCGTCGCGGCGGAACACGTCCTCGTGCCACTGCCGCGGCCACATTGTGTTGGAGAGCACGCCGACCTTGGTGCCGCGCGCACGGAGCCAGGCCATCAGGCCCGGTACGTCCGGGTCGGTGAACGTGTGCGGCTCCCACGCCCGGACGTAAGCGGCCAGGAACGCCTCGGTGGGCTCCACGCCGGCCCGCGCGAACAGCTGGCCCATGGTGGCGCTGCGCTGCTCGGCGGTCGACGCCTGCCAGAGCTCCTGCTCGGCCGCGTGCAGGGCGGCCGCGTGCGCGGCGGCCTGGTCCGTTTCGAAGTGATGGGCGCAGATCGCGAACCAGAGCTGCTCGATGTTGATGGAGTGCCAGGGCGTGAGCGTCCCGCCCCAGTCGAATATCACCGCCTGGATTGCCACAGGCAGATCTTAGGCGCAGGACCGATGTGCCCCGGTTCCCCCCGAGCCGGGCGGGCCGCACATCACTTCAGGTCAGGGGAACGGAGGATTGGCCGGCTAGTCGCGGGATTGTCACGAAGAGTTTGAACTGCCTGCTAACGTCAAACGCGCCTTGTCCATTGTGCCGCCATTGTGCGGAAGAGCGAGGAGGAGCGAAATGCGACCTCAGCAGCGAGGCAGGGAACCGCGCCAGAAGCGGCTCGTCGCGGTCGGCGCCAGCGGGGCGCTAGTTGCCGCACTGTGCGTACTCGGGGCTACCACCGCGGGGGCATCAGCAGCGCCAGGCCACCATCATCACGGTCATCAGAACGCCTGCCAGCTGTCGGATGGCATCAAGCACATCGTCCAGATTGGCTTTGACAACGTCCACTTCTTCCGGGACAACCCGAATGTTCCTTCCGATCTTGAGCTGATGCCGAATCTGCTTAATTTCATTGAGAACAACGGCACCTTGCTCTCCAATAACCACACGCCGCTCATCGCTCACACCGCCGATGACCTGCTGACGACGCAGACGGGCCTCTACGGTGACCGTCAGGGCGAGCCGGTCAGCAACACCTACCAGGCGTACAACACCGACGGCACCACCGACCCGGCCGAGTCCTTCACCTACTGGACCGACCCGATCGATGACACCGCCAGTACGCCCAACCCCGGCCACGACACGAACCCGAACCTGGTCTACTCGCCGGTGCCTCCGGCTACGGCCAGAAACCCGGTCTCGCCGACTACGGTGACTCCGGGTCCGTGGGTGCCGTACACCCGGGCCGGCTGCAACGTGGGCGAGATCGCCACCGTGAACCAGGAGCTGGAGAACGCCAACTACGACATCGGCAAGGTCTTCGGGGCCAACTCGCCCGAAGAGCAGCAGGTCCTGAACGACACGGCGGACTCCTACTACCTCGACCCCGAGGTCGCCGACTACGTGGGCCTCGCCGTGCACTGCGCGCGGCACAGCGAGTTCTGCGCTAACGCCGAGGCGGTCAAGTACGGCCAGACCACGCCGTCGCACACCGCGGCGGCTGACCTGCTGCCGGACGAGCCGGGCGGCTACGACGGCTTCCAGGCGCTGTTCGGCTACAAGTACCTGGCGCCCCAGCTCGGCGGGGGCACGGCGAACGCAACCCACGACGGCTTCCCGGTGACCGACTCGGCCGGGTATCTCACCGACCTGTTCGGCAACGAGATCGACGACCCGTACGGCAACGAGGGCAACGGGCCCGCGCCCGGCTTCCCCGGCTACGACTCGATCAATGCCGCGCAGTCGCTCGGGCTCGCGGCCGACATGCTGGAGAACGGCGTCCAGGTCGTCAACCTCTACATGGCCGACATCCACGGCAACCAGTACCTGCCGAACAGTCCGCAGGTGCCGACGATGGGCACCGACTGCGACAGCGCGCCCGATGCGCTGGCCAGCGGGACCAAGTGCTACCTCGACCAGGCCGCGTACTACAACGATGCGTTCGGCGCGTTCTTCCAGCGCCTGGCGGCGGACGGCATCACGCCGAAGAACACGCTGTTCGTCATCAGCTCGGACGAGGGCGACCACGAGGCGGGCGCCAACGTCGGCCGCGCGATCCAGCCCACGCCGGCCGACTGCAACGGCGTGACGATCCTGTGCACCTACCCCAAGGGCTCGTTCGGCGAGCTGGACGGCAACGTGACCGGACTGCTGGCGCAGGAGGAGCACAACACCACGCCGTTCAGCATGGAAAACGACACGGCGCCGGAGTTCTACCTGACCGGCAACCCTGGCCCGGACGCCCCGTCCGTGCGCGGCTTCGAGCACGCCGTGGCCGGCCTGACCGCCGATGACCCCTATACCGGGAACGCGAATGAGCCGCTCACTGACGAGCTCGCTGATCCGGTGGAGGAGGGCATCTTGCATATGGTGAACGCCGATCCCGCGCGGACTCCGACGCTCGCCATGTTCGCCAACCCGGACTATTACCTGAACTCCGGATCGACGAACTGCACGGCATCCGGCCTCGGCGGCTCGAGCTGCACCTACCAGACGACCGGCTACGCGTGGGATCACGGCGACTACGCTGCCGAGATCGACACCAATTACGTCGGCTTCGTCGGACCCGGCGTGAAGAGCCTCGGCCTGGACGGCCCGGCGGCCAACGCCGGGACGACGTCGTCCGGTCCGGACAGCGGCCTGATCACGGTCGCTGAGGACCACTTCCCCGGACCGTGGGTGGACGAGACCGACATCCGCCCGACGATCATGTACCTGACCGGGCTGCGGGACGACTACGAGCACGACGGCCGGGTCATCACCCAGATCCTGACCGACCCGAACAGCGCGCTGCGCGCGCCTGGCGTCACGGCGCTCGGCGAGTGCTACAAGCAGCTCAACTCCAGCGTCGGCACGTTCGCTGCCGACACGCTGACCGCATCCACCAACGCAATCGAGAGCAACAGCACCGGTGACAGCGTCTACCTGAGCGTCGACAGTCAGCTGAAGGGGCTGGAGTACGCCAGGGACCACGTGGCCGGGCAGATCAAGGGCGACCTGGAGGCCGCCGCCTTCGCCGGCCGGCATGTACACGACGTGTCCGGCCTGCTCGGTGCCTGTCAGGGCCTGATCTACCGGGCGCATCAGCTGGCATCATCAAGCTAGTCCGCATCGGCATGAAACGGGGTGGCCCCGGCGATTCGCCTGGGGCCACCCGTCTTTTGGGCTGATCTATGGCGTAAACGGACATCAATCAGTAGCCGGCCGTGCACGCCGAGCCGCTGCCTGGGAGACTATCCAGCTAGGCCGTGGCGTCAGCGGAAGCCGTGGTGCAGAAGGGATACTTGGGATGGCGGATCCGGGCCAAGCAGTCGAGGTGCACGGCGCTGTAGCCGTCAATGGGGCCGTTGCGAGTCGGGACCCCGACGCCCTCCTGGCACAGATTGAGCACACGCGCGAGGACCTGGCGCGGACGATCGACACCCTGGCCGAGCGCGTCAGCCCGGCCCATAACCTGGGCCTGCTGCGCCAGCGCGCGGCCGAACAGGCGAGGCGCCCCGAGGTCCGCATGGCGGCCGCGGCTGCCGGGGCGGCGGTCGTCGGCATCATCGTCCTGCGCATCTGGAGCCGTCGCCGCAAGTAGGGCAGGGATAGACCCGGCGCACTACAGGAACGTCTGGCCCTCGCCGCGGTAGGTCGGCACCGTGGCGGCCACCGCATCACCCTCGATCAGGTGCAGCTCGCTGAAGCGCTCGCACAGCTCGCCGGCCTTGGCGTGGCGCATCCACACCCGGTCACCGATCTGCAGGCCGTCCGCAGCCGCGCCGAGCAGCGGCGTCTGGACCTCGCCGGCGCCCTCCTCCCGGTCGAGCCGCAGCCCGGCGGGCAGGTAAGGCTGCGGCACGCGCGTGGCATTGCCGGGGCCGGAGGCAAGATAGCCGCCGCCAAGCGCCGTCACCACCCCCGGACCAGGCCGCCGCACCACCGGCAGCGCGAACATCGCCGCGGGCTGGCCGGTGAAGCCGAGATACGCGTCGAACAGCGTGGAGTGGTACAGCCCGGACCCCGCGCCGAGCTCGGTCACGGCGGACTCGGCGGACGTGCCCTCCAGGGAGCCGGTGCCGCCGCCGTTGACGAATTCCAGCGGAGTCAGCTGGCGGACGGCGGCCACGATCGCGGCCCGCCGCTGCGCGAGCTCCGCCGCCGACTTGCGCTTCATGTACCTGACGCCGCGGGCGTAGAGCGGTCGGCCGGGCGGGTTGTCGCCGACGCCCGCGATCTGCGCCTCGTAGGCCATCAGCCCGGCCAGGCGCAGACTGGGCCTGGACATGACCGCGCGGGCGAGGGCGACAGCGTCGGCGGGCGTGCGGACCGGGGAACGGCGCGCCCCCGCGCGCAGCCGCCCGCCCAGGCCGACGTAGCCCGCATCGAGGTCGATGGCAACGCGGACCGGGTGCGGATTCGCCACGCCCGCCGCCACCTTCTCGATGAGGTCGAGATGGTCGGTGTGGTCCACCATGATCGCGATTGCCGCGGCGGCGTTCGCGTCGCCGGCGAGGGTCGCCAGGGCGCCGCGGTCGACCGTCGGGTAGGCGACGACGATGTCATCGCTGGTGCCGGACGCGGCGAGCCAGAGCGCCTCGGGCAGCGTGTAGGCAAGAATGCCGCGGAACCCGTCCAGCCGGAGCACCTGCTCGATGAGGGGCCGGCAGCGGACGGACTTGCTGGCGAGCCGGATGGGCTTGCCGCTCGCGCGCCTGGTCATCGCGGCCGCGTTCGCTCTGAACGCGGCCATGTCGACGATCGCGAATGGCGGGTCAAGCGCGGCGGTGGCCGCCTCAAAGCGGCGCTGATCGGCGGGGCTGCCGCTCCGGCTCACTCCTCTTCCTTGGTCAGCGCCGTGTACTCGGCTGCTGTCAGGAGGCCAGGCGGGAGGTCGTCGTCAGTCTCGTCCAGCCTGACCTTGAACAGCCAGCCGGCGCCGTAGGGGTCGGAGTTCACCAGGCCGGGGTCGTCGTCGATCTCCGCGTTGATCTCGGTGACCTCGCCGTCCACCGGCGAGAACAGGTCGCTGACGGACTTGGTGGACTCGACCTCGCCACAGGGCTCGCCCGCGGTGACCCGGCTCCCGGCCGCAGGGACGGAGACGAACACCACATCGCCCAGGGCCCGCTGCGCGTGGTCGGTGATGCCCACCGACGCAACGGAATCGGTGATGGCCACCCACTCGTGCTCCGGGGTGTAGTGCAGCTCGGCCGGAACTGTCATTTCGCCTTCGCCTTTCTCAACGTGATGGTGACGCCCGGCCGGTCAGGCCGGACGGTGGTAGAACGGCAGGTCCACCAGTGTGGCCGGCTCGGCCCGGCCCCTGATATCGACGGTCAGCCTGCCCGTCGCGCCGTCGCCCGCTTCGCGGGCCGCGGTCACGACGGCCGGGCTGACGTAGGCCATCGCGATCGGGACACCGAGCGTCGGCGACGGCGCGCCGCTGGTCACGTTGCCGCTGGGCGATCCGTCCCAGAGCACCTCGTAGCCATGGCGCGGCACCCGGCGCGACTGCATCGTCAGCCCGGCCAGCTGGTGCTGCGCGGGCGCCTCGGCGCGGGCGGCAAGCGCGGTCCGGCCGACGAAGTCCGACTCCTTCTCCAGCTTCACCACGCGGCCGAGTCCCGCGTCGAAGGGGGTCAGCCGCGCGCTTAGCTCGTTCCCGTAAAGAGGCATGCCGGCCTCCAGCCGCAGCGTGTCGCGTGCCGCCAGCCCGGCGGGAATCAGGCCGTCGGCAGATCCGGCGTCGGCCAGCGCCGCCCACAGGGCCTCGGCGTCATCCGGGCCCGCGAACAGCTCGAAGCCGTCCTCGCCGGTGTAGCCCGTGCGGGCCAGGAGCACCGGCCGGCCGGCCACCGTGGCCGGATAGCTCGCGTAGTACTTCACCGCGGTCAGGTCGGCGTCGGTCAGCGGGGCCAGGATGCCGGCCGCGCGCGGGCCCTGGATCGCGATCAGCGCGTAGTCCTCGGTCCTGTCGGTGACCGTCGCGGTGAACTTGGCCGCCCGCTCGGCCAGCTCGGTGGCGACGACCGCCGCGTTGGCAGCGTTCGCCACGACCAGGAACTCGGTGTCAGCGAGCCGGTAGACGATCAGGTCGTCGAGCACCCCGCCGTCCGGCGCGCAGATCATCGTGTACCGGGCGCGGCCTGGCCGCAGCGCCGAGGGCTCGCCGACGAGCGCGTAGTCCAGGGCGGCGGCGGCATCGGGGCCGGCGACCGCCAGCTCGCCCATATGCGACAGATCGAACAGGCCGGCGGCCCTGCGCACCGCGTTGTGCTCGGCGGTCTCGCTGCCGTACCGAAGCGGCATCAGCCAGCCGGCGAAGTCGGTCAGCGTCGCCCCGAGCTGCTCGTGGAGGCGGGTGAGCGGCGTGCGGCGTGGCTGGTCAGGTCCGGAATCTGTCACGATCAGCGAGCCTACCGGGAACGGCGGGCAGGAGACTGGGTGCAGGGGCAGCCGCGCCCGCCGCGGGCCCCGCGACCAGACTGAGCACATTGGATTGGGGGAGTCATGAGCCTGCTCACTGACGAGGAAATCGAGGCCCGGCTGGCCGGCCTGCCGGACTGGATCCGCGAGGGCGACAGCATCTCGTCGGCTCGCAAGCGCGGCAGCTTCGGTGCCGCCGTGCTCTACGCCGGAGCCATCGCCTACCTCGCCGAGGCGGCGAACCACCATCCGGACATTCTGATCCAGTGGGACACGGTGACGCTGACGCTGTCGACGCATTCGGCCGGCGGGCTGACCGAGTCCGATTTCGCCCTCGCGGCGCAGATCGACGACCTGGGCTAGCCGGGGTCTTCGCCTGCGGGCTGCGCCACGCCCCCGTGTGGCGCGCGCCCGCGGGCGAAGATCCCCTCCGTACTTCGCGACCCTCGTTTGCCGCCATGCCGCCGGCCAGGCCGGACGGCACACAGCCGGGCGATCCCGTCCGGGATCGAAACGGCACCCAGACGAAGGTCCCCCTCCGCGACTTACGGTTCCCCCATAGCCAGCGACGCCTACCCCCGCCCGGCCTTTTCTCCGGGTCCCGTGCGCCGCGTGGGTCCTCCAGTTATACACGTTGTGCAGCGGCGATCACAGCTAGTTACACGATTGTTTCGCCACCTTCTGCGTCGTGCCACCGGGACGCTGGGCGGCCGTTGCTGCGGCGGGATAAAAAGCGCAGACATGCCAGAAGGTACGTTTCCACTTCGTTGGTGTCGCCCAGCTATTGCTGGAGCCACATCCACGATGCCGAAACCATTTCACTGGCGGGATGAAAGGCGCAATTCGGACGGAACCTTGGCCCCCTGAGTTATTGGGACCGTTCGTCAGCTCTATTCACTGACCAACGGTCCCAATGAGCCGGGCCTGCCGCCGGATGCGATCTAGTCGAACTCGCAGGGCAGGTGCTTGATCCCGTTGATGAAGCTGGAGAGCAGCCGGTCGGGCTCGCCCGTCGACCGGATCGTCGGCACCCTGGTCATGAGCTCGCGGAGCATGACGGTCATCTCGCGCCGCGCGAGGTGCGCGCCGAGGCAGAAGTGCGGGCCGGCGGCGCCGAAGCCCACGTGCGGGTTGGGCGTGCGCGTGATGTCGAAGCGGGCGGGGTCGGCGAAGACCGACTCGTCCCGGTTGGCCGCCCAGTAGAACAGCACGGCCTTGTCGCCCTCTTTGTAGTCGTTCCCGTTCAGCGTGCAGTCCCTGGTGACCGACCTGCGCATGAAGATGACCGGCGAGGCGTACCTGACCACCTCGTCGACCGCTGCGGGCAGGCGGCCCTCGATGTCGGCCAGCAGCAGCTCGCGCTGCTCCGGGTGCCGGGTCAGCAGGTTGAGCGCGTGCGAGATCGCGGTGCGGGTCGTCTCGTTGCCGGCCAC
>DAIOWC010000222.1:0-10026 GCA_036758685.1 Streptosporangiaceae bacterium
GCGTTCATGCGCCAGCAGTACCGGTGGTGCTGCGGCGCCACGTCGCTGATCTGGACCAGGCACATGTGGCGGGTGCCGATGCGGTGGTCCTCCCGGCTGCCGTACCTGGCGGGCTGGCTGTGGAACCTGATGACCGCGCTCCGCACGCTCATGCTGCCGCTGATCCCGATCGTCCTGCTCGCGTACCTGCCGGGCGAGATCAGGCTGCGGAACGCCCTGCTCCTGGTGCCGGTCGTCGTGATCACCGCGGTGCTGTACCCGCTCTGGCACAACGCGCCCTACAGCCCGCGCATCTGGCCGCTGGCACTCGCGGTGGGCTGGGCCCAGGTCCTCGCGATCTGGGACTTCGCCCGCGGGCGGGTGATGTCGTGGACCCCCACGCGCCAGCCGGCGGATGCGACGCACCGGTTCTGGCTGGGCGTGACGCTGTGGAACGGCGGGCTGGCCCTCTTGTGGGTGGCGCTGGCGGTCTGGCGGATCGCCCAGACCGGCTCGCCGCGATTCGCCGTGGTCACCCTGCTCGGCGTCGTCAACCTGGTCGTAATCGGGCGCCTCATCTTCCCCGGACGGAGGCCGGAGTGACCAGTCCGCCGCCGCCGGCCAGGCACGGCCGGCCTGCCAGCCAGCCGGCCGCCAGCGGCGCCGGTATCACGAGAATCGTGCATACCGACGAGCTGCCGCCTGGCGTCGACGCGCTCGCGTCCGCTGACGGCAAGACGATCATCGTCAGGGCCTCGCTGGACCGCGCCGGCCGCCGCCGGGCGATGCGCGAGGTCATGGCCTCGATCCGGCGCTTTCCGCGCCTGGCCCTCATGCCGGTCCTGTCCGCGGAGGCCATCCGGCACGTCCTGCGCCGGCTTGCCGGAGCGGCCGAGTCGGTTCAGCAGATCGCCTCGACCGTCGCCGAGCATGGCAGCAGCCTCGCGGTCGCGGTCACCGCGGCGGCGGGCACGGCGGCGGTCGTGACCGTGGTGGTGGTCACGGCCAGCCCGAACGCCGGCACGGGAGTTCGCGGCGGGCATCCGGCCGCTGCCGCCTCGGCCGGCCTGCCAGGCCGCGCCGGGCACCCGGTCGCGCGGGCCTCGCTGCCGGCCAGGCCGCTGTCCTACCTCGGGGTCTATGAGGACGGCGTACCCGGCAGCTTCGGCGCGGTGGCCCAGTTCCAGGCGAGTATCCAGGTGCCCAACATCGCGCTGTACTACAGCTCGTGGAACGAGCGCTTCCGGGCCGACTTCGCCGAGCAGGCCTACGACGACGGCGTCACGACCGCGGTTCAGATCGAGCCGTTCGGCGTGAGCATCGCCGGGGTCGCGAGCGGCAGGTACGACCGGTACCTGGAGTCCTACGCCAGTCAGGTCCGCGACTTCGGGCACGCCGTGATCATCGGCTTCGGGCACGAGCCCGACGGGTCCTGGTATCCCTGGGGCGCGGGGCACGTGTCGCCCGCCACCTGGGTCCTGGCCTGGCGGCACGTCGTCGACGTGTTCCGGGCCGAGGGCGCGGACAACGTGATCTGGCTATGGACGGTCAACTCGCAGGGCCCGGCCGCGGCCGTGGCCGATGCCTGGTGGCCCGGGGCGAGCTACGTCACCTGGATCGGCCTGGATGGCTACTACGCCCGGCCGGGCGACGACTTCCGCAGCATCTTCGATCCGATCGTCAGCGTCGTCAGCGGGCTGGGCAAGCCGATCATCATCTCCGAGACCGCGGTCGGGCCGGGCACCGGCAATCAGGTCGCCGGGATCGACAACCTGTTCGCGGGCCTGCGGGCGAACCGCCTGCTCGGCCTCATCTGGTTCGACCAGGCGCAGGACAGCGGGCCGTACCGGCAGGACTGGCGGCTGGAAGGCCACAGCGCGCTCATCCGGGCATTCCGGGCGGCGGGCGGCTACATCTCGTCCTGATCCTCAGCCCCGCGGGCGAGGCGCTCGATCGCGGACCACGAGGCCGGGTCGGGCTCGGGCGGCTGCTGGCCCAGCGCCGCCACCCACTCCTTGCCGTCGATGGTCAGGCGGACGCCGCGCCGGCCGGCCTGGCGCGCAGCGGCCAGAGCCTGGACGAAGTCAGGGGGCGGTGCCGGGTCAGGCATTGTCGGGCTAGACACTGTCGGGCCAGGCACTGCCGGCACGGCTAGCCCGGCGGACTCGACGACCGCGGAGATCAGCTGCCAGAGCGCGTCAACCCGAGCGGACAGGCTGGCGACGGCGTCGGCCAGCTCGCTTATCCGGTCCTGATCAGGCTGCCGGAGATCACCCATGGCGTTACGTCCCGTATCTGCGCTCGGCCTCAGCATCGTCGTCGGCACTAGCGGGAGCAGGGAGGCTGATGCCCAGATGCACCGCGATCGTGGCGAGCAGCTCGCGGGCCTGGTCGGCGTCCATGGCCTTGACGCGCTCAAGCATCTCCTCGGCCGCGGGCGCCTGATCGCTCTGCCTGGCCAGCAGGCTGGCGGCATCATCACGCCCGGCCGCCCGCAGCTCCTCCGGGGTCACGCCGGCCACCGCGGCCATGCGGGCGAGCGTGCCGGCCGGCCCGCGTACCGCCGCGTAGACACCGGGACTCACGACCTGGTAGCCGCCGGTGATCTGCCGCCAGCGCCCTTCGCTGAGGCCGGCCCGGCGGGCAGCCTCGCGCGCCGACAGGCCGTCCCTGGCCAGGCCAGCCCTGATGAGCGCACCCCACGGGGGCGGCTCCGGACGTTGCGTCATGCAGTCACCTTCGCATGAACTTCGCACCTTGTCCAGCGGTTCGACCGAATAACTTCGCGCGAAGTTCTTGACCCTTCGCATTCCTTCGCAGTACTGTACCGGCTGGGGTCAGCGGCCATTTGCTGGCGTCGAGGAGGGGGCAGCAAATGGGAGTGATGCTCTCGCTTGAAGTAGGGCGTCAAGACCGTGGCCGCAGGCGCCGCGGCCAGCACTCGCGCACCGTAGAGGATCAGGCATGCCTGGACGCGCTCGCCGCGTTCCTGAGATCCGATGCGACGAGTGCTGGCCGGTGCTTGAGCCGGGTATCGCGTATCGGCCTCGCGTCCAGGCTGCCCGCTGTGCTGGCCCTCGTGCGGGCGGCCGACCAGCTCCTGTCCGAGCAGGGGTCGGCTGACCTCCGCGTCGAGCTTGACTACGCCCTCTCGCCCGCGTGCCTGGTCGGGATGTGCACCGCCTCCTCGCCCGGCAATCCCGGTGCGACCGCCCCGTGCGGATCGCCGACGTGCCAGCATCCGTGCCACGACCGCGGCCGGGGGCAGACCTACTCGGCGGGCATCGCCGGCCACCGCGACTAGGGCTCGCCTGCCGTAGGATCATCGCTCGGCTAACTGCCTAGCGCTGGAGTGCGTCGTGGACGAGTTCGTGCGGGTGGAGACTGACCACGCGGTGGCGACGATCCGGCTGGACCGGCCGCCCATGAACGCGCTCAGCGCGGATGTGCTCCACTCGCTCGGTGCGGCGGCCAGCCAGGTATCGGCCGACCCGGCGGTGCGCTCGGTGGTGCTGACCGGCGGCCAGAAGATCTTCGCCGCCGGAGCCGACGTCAAGGAGATGTCGGCGCAAAGCTATGCGCAGATGGTGGCGACGCACTCACGGCTGCTGCAGGACACCTTCCGCGCCGTCGCCGCGATCGGGAAGCCGGTGATCGCCGCGATCACCGGGTACGCGCTGGGCGGCGGGCTCGAGCTCGCCCTGTGCGCCGATTTCCGGATCATGGGACAGGGCGCGCGGGTCGGCCAGCCCGAGATACTGCTCGGCATCATGCCCGGCGCCGGCGGGACGCAGCGCCTGCCGCGCCTGATCGGCTCGGCCCGGGCCAAGGACCTGATCTTCTCCGGCCGGTTTGTTGCCGCCGACGAGGCGCTGGCCCTGGGCCTGGCGGACAAGGTCGTCCCCGACGCGGAGGTCTACGACGCTGCCTGCGCGCTCGCCGCGACGTACGCCGCGGGTCCCGCGATCGCCCTGCGGGCCGCCAAGGAGGCCATCGACCAGGGTCTCGAGGTCGACCTGGACTCCGGCCTCGAGATCGAGCGGCTGCACTTCGCCGGGCTGTTCGCGACCGAGGACGCGCGCGCGGGCATGCGCAGCTTCCTGGAGAATGGTCCGGGGAAGGCCACCTTCAGCGGGAGCTGAGGGTGAATGCGAACCGATAAGGATGCGGCAGCGATGATGGAGCCAGCCGACAGCCCGTCGCTCGACATGGTGGCTGCCGCCCTGCGTGCGGATAGCAGCGATATCGCCATCTACGCCAGGGTGCTCACGGAGTCCCTGGGCGAGTCCCTGCCGCCCGGGACCGTCTCGGTCGACCGCGACCAGTCGGTCTCGGACCGCATGCGGGGCCGGCCGGGCAAGGTAAGCAAGATCACAGTTCGGCTGGGCGACCAGGTGATGACGCTGGCGATTCAGCGCGGCGCCCCGGTCGCGGAGATCTGCAAGGAAGTGCGCGGAATCGTCCTGTCCCGCCAGCCCGTCGGCGTCGATCAGTGGGCCGCGGCGCTCGCCAAGGCCCTGATGGCCCACGCCGAGCAGAATGCCGCCACCGCCGAGGCCTTGCGGAAGCTGGTCATCGGGGGGTAGGGAAGGTCCGGCTGCCCGGGCTCGCGGCGCGCCGTAGGCTTTATGAGCATGAGCGCCCATGCTGGGGATGAGCGGCTGGGCTCATACCGCCTGCGCGAGCAACTGGGGGAAGGCGGGATGGGCGTGGTCTATCTTGCCAGTGACAGCGCCGACGGGCTCGTCGCGATCAAGGTGCTCAGGCAGGGCGTGGCGGCCGAGGAGACGGCCAGGAAGCGGCTGGCCCATGAGGTCGCGACCATGCGCCGGGTCAGCAGCCCGCACGTGGCTGAGGTTGTCGACGCTGATGTCAGCGGCAACCCGCCGTACATCGTCACGCGCTACGTGCCGGGCAAGACGCTTGAGGACGTGGTGGCGGCCGACGGCCCGCTCACCGGGACGGGCCTGGCCGCACTGGCCACCGGACTGACCTCGGCGCTCGCGGCCGTGCACGCGGCGGGCGTGGTGCACCGCGACCTCAAGCCCGGCAACGTCATGCTCGTCAACGGCCAGCCGGTCGTGATCGACTTCGGCATCGCCCAGGCGGCGGACTCGACCCGCCTGACCATGACGGGGATGTTCATGGGCACGCCGGGCTACCTTGCGCCCGAGGTGATCGAGGGCCGGCCGAGCGGGCCGGCCGCCGATATCCACTCCTGGGGCGCGACCATGGCCTACGCCGCCACCGGCCGCCCTCCGTTCGGGACCGGCACCTTCGAGGCGATCTTCTACCGGATCGTGCATGGCCAGCCCGACCTGGCCACGATGCCGAGGCCCCTCGTGCCGCTCGTGCTCGGCGCACTGGCCAGGGATCCCGCGCGCCGGCCGACCGCGGCCGAGCTCGCCCAGGCGATCGCGGCGATCGATCCGGCGGCGCTGGTCCCGGCGCCCGCCGACGACGCGGTGCCGCAGGCAAGCGCGCTGTCCGCGGTCGGCACGATCACCGACCTGCCGGCCAGGGCGGTCGCGCCCGTGGCGGCCGCGGCCGCGGCCGCCGTGCCCGCGCCTCCGGCGCCCCCCGCCGCCTGGCCCGGTACCAGGGAATTCGCGGCGCGGCCCAGCGACAACTTCGCCGATCTGCTGCCGCCGGTGAGTTACGGCCGGCCGCCGGCCCCGCCGGTGGCGGCCGCCGGCACCCATCCGGCCTTCCGGCCGGGCGGGCAGGACGCTGCTCCTGCCCGCAGCCGCCTGCCGCTTGTGCTCGCGACCATGGCCGCACTGGTGGCCGCCAGCATCGCGGCCCCCGTGGCCGGAGTCATAGCCGCCCTGGCCGTGCTGATCCTGCTCCGCTCGGCCGACGTGACCGCAACCTGGCTCGGCCGGCGCCGGCCGGGCCAGGGCGGATCCGGCGCGGCGGCCGCGGCGTTCTTCCCCTGGGCGATCTGCCGCTCGCTCCTGCGGTTTGTGCTGCTGGCCCCGCTGGCGCTGCTGTGCGCCGCGGGAGCCGCGGCGATCGCCGTGCTGGCAGGCGGCTCGGCATCGCTGCCGAGGGCGGGCGGCTGGGCCGCCGGCGCGCTGGTCGCGTGCTACTGCCTGGGTCCGGGGTCGGCCGGGTGCCGCCGGCCCCTGAACCGGCTCTACGGCCAGCTGACGAAGTCAGCGTTCGGCGCTACCGCCGGCTTTATCGCGATCGGGGCGGTCGCGGTGTTCGCGATCTCGGCGGCTGCCTCCCTCACCCCCGGATACTGGCCCGCCACCCATCTGGGCCTGCAGCTTCAGAACGCGACGTTTCACCACGAGCCGCTCAGCCAGCTGACCGGCAACCTGGGCCAGGTCGGCAGGCGGCTGCTCAGCTGGGTCGGCCGGGGGCTCTAACTGTCAGGGCCTCGAACCGGTCAGCTCGCCAGCTGAGAATCCACGGCCGGCGGCGCGGCCCTGGCCGGCGTCTCAACATCGGGCAGCGGCCTGACCAGGCCGAGCGCCATGATCTCGTTGGCGAGCCGGACGCGCCGGTTCGGCCCCTCGGCGATCCGCAGTTTCTGGTACAGCCGCAGCAGGTGCTGCTTCACCGCCGCCTCGGTGACCACCAGGTCGGCGGCGATCTGCCTGGCCGTGGCCGGGGCCACGAAAGCCTCGTCCGACAGCGCGGGCTGGCAGAGCGCGGCGACCACGTCGACCTCGCGCCTGGTCAGCTCCGGCATGGCCGAGCGGCGCAGGCTCGCCTCGTGCAGCAGGCGCTCGGTCGCCAGGCCGCCGATCTGGCAGCGCTCCGAGCCGAAGGCCAGCACGTCACCGTTCTCCAGCAGCCGCTGGGCGACGACCCGCCCGTTGACCCTGGTGCCGTTGCGTGATAATCCGAGGTCACTCACGTATGCGTAAGGCCCGCGGCGGACGATCTCGGCGTGCAGCTTCGACACGCTCGGATCAGCGAGATGCACATCGACGGACTGGCCGCGGCCGATCGTGGTCACGTCGGGGCGCAGCCGGACGATCTCGGCAGTGTTCTCGATCCGGAGGTGGGGGCTTTCCATGACGGTCCTTCGGCATGTCCGGGGGGCTAGCGAGGTGTCACCAGGGAGATACCCTGCCCACCGGGTATCTATCCCTGCCGGAAGTACACTGCCGTGCGAGTAATGCCGGAGGAAAAATAGATGGCGGACAAGCCGGCCAGAGGCCTGGCGGATGTGGTGGCCGCATCCACTGCACTGAGCGACATCGACGGCCAGGCGGGCCGGCTGTCCTACCGCGGCTATGACATCAACGAGCTGGCGGGCAACGCCAGCTTCGAGGAGATCGCGTTCCTGCTCCAGCGCGGGGCAGCCCCGGACACGGCCGAGCTCGAGGCCTACCGGGCCGAGCTGGCGGCCGGCCGGGGCATCGGCCGGCTCGCCGCCGCCGATCTGGCCGGGATCGCCGCGAGCCAGCAGCCGATGGAAGCCCTGCGCAGCCTGGTCTCGCTGGGCAGCGCCGACGACCCGGACGCGGCCTCCAACGAGAGCGCGGCGAACCTCCGCAAGGCGGCCAGACTGACCGCCAAGCAGCCGGTCCTGATCGCCGCCTACGACGCCGCCCGGTCCGGGCGTGACCTCCCCGAGCCCGATCCTGGCCTGAGCCTGGCCGCTAACTTCCTGCTGCAGCTCACCGGCCAGCCGCCGCCCGAGCGCGCCGCCGAGATGCTCGACACCTGCCTGGTGCTGCACGCGGATCACACGATGAACGCCTCCACCTTCGCCGCGCGGGTGTGCGCGGCGACCCTGTCGGACATGCACTCGGCGGTGGTCGCCGCGATCGCCACCCTCAAGGGGCCGCTGCATGGCGGCGCGAACGAGCAGGTGATGCGCGGGCTGCTGGCGATCAGGGCGCAGGGCGGGGATCCGGTCGAGGCGGTTGCGAGTCACGTCACGGACCGGCTCCGGCTGGGTGACAAGATCATGGGTTTCGGCCACCGGGTGTACAAGACCGAGGACCCGAGGGCGGCCCACCTGCGCCAGATGTCGGCCGAGCTGGCGGGCGCGGCCGGCGACGACACCTTCTACCGGATGTCCAGGCGGATGGAGGAGGTTGTGTTCGCGGAGAAGGGCCTGTACCCGAACGTGGACTTCTACGCCGCTACCGTCTACCACTACCTCGGCATCCCGACCGACCTGTTCACGCCGGTGTTCTCCGCCAGCCGCATGGCCGGGTGGACCGCGCACATTATCGAGCAGCACGCCGACAACCGGCTGATCCGGCCGGACAGCGAGTACGTCGGCGAGAGCGGGCGCACCTGGATCCCGCTGGGAGCGCGATGAAGCACTCGGCCAAGGCGGCAGCCCGGCGGGCCCGTGAGCACTCGCGCCTGGCCCAGCTGCCCTATGTGCTGGTGCTCGCCGGGACCGCGCTTGGCCTTGGGCTGACGCGAGCGGGTGGGCAGGCGATCCGGGGCGGTACGTTGGTCATAGCGGGCGCTCTGCTAGCGGGATCCCTGACGAGGCTGGTACTGCCGGACGGCAGGGTCGGCCTGCTCGGGTCGAGGCGCCGGCTGGCTGACGTCGCCGCGCTGACCGCGCTCGGTGTTGGCCTGCTGATCGCAGGGCTCATCGTTCCGAACTAACGCCACAGCAAAGAGGCGTGGCGACGAAAGGGAATGCAGCAGGATGTCGGAAGTCATGAACAGCGGCAAAATTAAGGTCATAAATCCCGTCGTGGAACTCGACGGGGACGAGATGACCCGGATCATCTGGCAGTTCATCAAGGATCAGCTGATCCTGCCCTACCTGGACATTGACCTGGAGTACTACGACCTCTCGATCCAGAACCGCGACGCCACCGATGACCAGGTGACGGTGGACGCAGCGAACGCGATCAAGAGGCACGGCGTGGGCGTCAAGTGCGCGACCATCACGCCGGACGAGGACCGGGTCGCCGAGTTCGGGCTGAAGAAGATGTGGCGGTCGCCGAACGGCACGATCCGCAACATTCTCGGCGGGGTCGTGTTCCGGGAGCCGATCGTGGTGGCGAGCATCCCGCGGTTCGTCCCCGGCTGGACCGAACCGATCGTGATCGGCAGGCACGCCCACGGCGACCAGTACCGCGCGACCGACTTCGTGGTCCCGGGTGCGGGCGAGGTCAGGATCTCGTTTACCCCGGACGACCCGGGCGCAGAGCCGTTCGAGTTCGAGGTGGCCAGGTTCGCTGGCGGCGGCGTGGCCATGGGCATGTACAACTTTGACGACTCGATCCGCGACTTCGCGCGCGCCACCATGCGATTCGCGCTTGACCGCCGCCTGCCGCTGTACCTGTCGACCAAGAACACGATCCTCAAGGCCTACGACGGCCGGTTCAAGGACATCTTCGCCGAGATCTTCGAGAGCGAGTTCAAGGCCGAGTTCGAGGAAGCCGGCATCTGGTATGAGCACCGGCTGATCGACGACATGGTGGCCCAGGTCATCAAGGGTCACGGCGGCATCGTCTGGGCCTGCAAGAACTACGACGGCGACGTGGAGTCCGACATCGTGGCCCAGGGCTACGGCTCGCTCGGCCTGATGACCAGCGTGCTGATGACGCCGGACGGCCGGACCGTCGAGGCCGAGGCCGCGCACGGCACCGTGACCAGGCACTACCGCCAGCACCAGCAGGGCAAGCCGACCTCGACCAACCCGATCGCGTCGATCTTCGCCTGGACCAGGGGCCTCGCGCACCGCGGCAAGCTGGACGGCACGCCCGAGGTCACCAGCTTCGCCGACACGCTCGAGCGGGTCTGCGTGGAGACCGTCGAGAGCGGCAGGATGACCAAGGACCTCGCGCTCCTGGTCGGTCCGGACACGCCATTCCTGACCACCGAGGAATTCCTGGCCGCGCTGGCCGAGAACCTGCGTGCGGCAATGGCCGCCGCCTGACGCGTTAAGGAGATAACGGGACATGGCCCGTTCAGGAAAGGTAACCGTCGTCGGCGCGGGCTTTTACGGCTCGACAACGGCCCAGCGGCTCGCCGAGTACGACATTTTCGATGAGGTCGTGCTGACCGACATCGTCGAGGGCAAGCCAGAGGGCCTGGCCCTCGACA